>JABXHR010000016.1 GCA_013373515.1 Gammaproteobacteria bacterium
GACCATTGCTACTTTGTCAATAACGCCACCTTCCGTCATTTCGTGATAGAAGTCGTTACCCTCACGAGTACGCTCACCAACACCCGCAAATACTGACAAACCAGAGTGTGCTTTCGCGATGTTGTTAATCAATTCCATGATGGTTACTGTTTTACCAACACCCGCACCACCGAACAGACCGACCTTACCACCCTTTGCGATTGGCATAATCAAGTCGACAACCTTGATGCCTGTTTCGAGGATTTCTAGGCTTGACGCTTGCTCATCATAGCGCGGAGGTGCGCGGTGAATTGGCATGCGGACTTCGGCATCAACCGGACCGGCTTCGTCTTGTGGGCGGCCAAGCACGTCCATGATACGACCCAGTGTCTGCGGGCCGACTGGCACACTGATCGGTGCACCAGTATTTTGTACAGTCAAACCACGCTTCAGACCTTCTGAAGCACCCATGGCGATTGTACGGACAACACCATCACCAAGCTGGCCTTGTGTTTCTAGGACGATATCTGAACCGTCAACAGTTAAGGCGTCGTAGACCTTAGGTACCGCATCACGCGGGAATTCGACGTCGATAACGGCGCCGATAATTTCGACTATGGTTCCAGAACTCATTGTATTCGTTCCCCTAAATAAATTTCTGCAGGATGCGTTAGCTCAAGGCTGCCGCACCACCGACGATTTCAGCGATTTCTTGTGTGATTGCCGCTTGACGTGCTTTGTTATATACCAACTGAAGCTCACTGATGAGATTGCCAGCATTATCTGTTGCAGATTTCATCGCGATCATTCGTGCTGCCATTTCACAGGCAACATTCTCGACCAAGCCCTGATAGACCTGAGATTCAATATAACGATTCAAAAGCGTGTCGAGAACTTCACCCGCAGATGGCTCATAGAGGTAATCCCACGAGTGATCTGACGAAAGATCGTCACCGGCAACCGCTGGAATCAGCTGCTGAACCGTTGGCTTTTGAGTCATTGTGTTAACAAATTGGTTGCCGATTAATAGTACTCGATCAACCTTGCCGTCATCGTAAGCCGCGAGCATCGTCTGAACACTGCCAATCACATCGGTAAGCGCAGGGCGATCACCGAGGTTGGACTGTTCGGCAATGACATTGACATCACGCAATCGATTTGCGAAACCAGCACCTTTGCGTCCAAATACGCACACATCCACTTCGACACCTTGTTCTTTCCACTGGGCAATTTCTTTTACCGCAGCTTTAAACAAGTTAACGTTCAAGCCTCCACACAGACCGCGGTCTGTAGAGACTAGGATGATTCCAACACGCTTAACTTCAGCACGAGGCTTAAGGTAAGAATGAGTCTCATCCGACGTTGCGCCGGCGACGTGGCCGATCACCTGAACCATTTTTTCAGCATACGGACGAGTTGCTTGCATGCGCTCTTGAGCACGACGCATCTTACTCGCCGCAACCATTTGCATGGCCTTGGTGATCTTTTGCGTGTTTTGGATGCTCCGGATTTTGGTCCGAATTTCCTTAGCCGCAGCCATCGTAACGCTCCTTAGTAAACGCCGTTGGCTTTGAAATCTTCGATGGCCTTTTTCATGCCTTCTGCAATTTCATCGTTAAAATCGCCTTTTTCGTTGATTTTGTTCAACAAATCAGCGTATTTGTCTTGAATGTAAGCATGCATTGCAGCTTCACATTTGACGATATCAGCCACCGGTACATCATCGAGGAAGCCTTCGTTAGCTGCGAACAATGAGATGGCCATATCTGCCACTGACAGTGGAGAATACTGCGGCTGCTTCATCAATTCAGTCACACGCTGACCACGCTCTAGCTGTGCACGAGTCGATTCATCAAGATCAGACGCGAACTGCGAGAACGCCGCCAATTCACGATACTGGGCCAATGCGAGACGTGTACCACCACCAAGCTTCTTGATGATTTTGGTTTGAGCGGCACCACCTACACGCGACACGGACAAACCTGCGTTAATCGCTGGACGAATACCGGCGTTAAAAAGGTCAGTTTCCAAGAAGATCTGGCCATCGGTAATCGAAATTACGTTTGTCGGTACGAACGCAGATACGTCACCCGCTTGGGTTTCGATAATTGGCAACGCAGTCAATGAACCGGTTTTGCCTTTCACTGCACCGTTAGTGAATTTTTCAACGTATTCTTCAGATACACGCGCGGCGCGCTCTAGTAGACGTGAGTGCAAGTAGAAAACGTCACCAGGATACGCTTCACGGCCTGGCGGACGACGGAGCAACAATGATACTTGACGGTATGCCCAAGCTTGCTTGGTCAAATCATCATAAACGATCAGTGCATCTTCACCGTTATCGCGGAAGTATTCACCCATTGCACAACCTGCATAGGCAGAGATGTATTGCAGTGCGGCAGAGTCTGCTGCGCCCGCCGCGACGACAATGGTGTGATCCATTGCACCGTGCTCTTCAAGCTTACGAACGACACCTGCAATCGAAGATTGCTTTTGACCTATCGCAACGTAGATACACTTAACACCAGTGCCTTTTTGGTTGATGATCGCATCGATCGCAACCGCAGTTTTACCCGTTTGGCGGTCACCGATGATCAATTCACGCTGACCACGGCCTACCGGCACCATGGCGTCGATTGACTTGATACCAGTTTGCACGGGTTGGTCTACCGATTTACGCCAGATAACGCCGGGTGCAATTTGCTCTACAGGAGAGGTTTGCTTGGCATCGATCGGGCCTTTGCCGTCAATTGGGTTACCGAGCGCGTCTACAACGCGGCCGAGCAACTGAGGGCCAACAGGTACTTCTAAGATACGACCGGTACATTTGACCTTGTCGCCCTCGCGCAAATGCGCCGCAGAGCCCAAGACAACCGCACCGACTGAGTCGCGCTCAAGGTTGAGTGCAAGGCCGAATGTGTCGCCGGGGAACTCGATCATTTCCCCTTGCATGACTTCGGTCAGACCGTGAATACGGACAATGCCGTCGTTCAAGCTGACAATCGTGCCTTCTGTTTTGACTTCAGCTGACAGATCAACACCAGCAATTCGCTGCTTGATCAGATCGCTGACTTCAGATGGATTGAGTGACATAACTGATTCCTCTTAACTAGGCGCTAGCGAGCTAACGCACTGCCCAGTTTGTTAATACGTCCTGCGATGCTGTTATCGATGAGCATGTCGCCAACGCGGATAACCGCGCCGCCAATCAGCGCAGTATCTACGCTCTCATCAATGGTCACTTCACATTCGAGCTTCTTTTTCAGCATTTCCGTGATCGCTTGACGCTGATCATCGGTCAATGGGAATGCCGTGCTAACGCTTGCAGTTGCGCGTTTTTGGCTCTTGGCCACAAACGCTTCAAATTGCACGGCGATTTCACCAACAGCTTCCAAGCGATTGTTTTCAGCCAAAGCCTCTAAAAGGCCCTTCACTGAATCGGCTTGATCTCCCATCGCTGCTGCCAACACTTCGGTACGCTGCTGCGCTGTCAGTGCTGGATGTCTCAAAAGGCTGTGAACCTCTTCCATCGCAACGAGCTCTTGTAGAGCTGCGAGATTCTTCGACCATGCGTCGACTGAACCTGTTTCGTTTGCGAGGTCGAAAACGGCCTTTGCATATGGACGTGCTTCAATGGCTAGACTTGCCATAACGACTCCTTACAGCTTTGCCGCAAGACTGCCGAGGACATCTGCGTGTGCTTTTTCGTCGACTTCTCGACCCAACACTGCAGAGGCACCTTCGACGGCCAATGCTGCGACTTGCTTGCGAAGTTCGTCTTTGGCTTTCTCTAGCTCTTGAGCCATTTCTGCGTGAGCACCTTCGACGATACGATCGGCTTCTTCCTTGGCTTTGCCTTTGGCATCTTCAACCATCTGATTTGCGCGTTTCTGTGCAGTGTTGATGATTTCTGATGCTTGAGCTTTAGCTTCGGTAACAAACTGTTCTGCCTGAGCTTGCGCTTCTTCTTGCGCTTGCTCGCCAGCTTGAGCAGCTGCTAAGCCGTCTGCGATCTTCTTCTTGCGCTCTTCCAAGGCTTGCATGATCGGTGGCCACACTTGATTCATACAGAACCAAACGAAGATACCAAAGGCGATCATCTGCCCAATAAGCGTGATGTTTATATTCACACTCTCACCTCTAACGTTGTGAGTGGATTAAATTCGCTTGTGACGAATTAGCTAAACAAAATGATGAACGCTACCGCAACGGTGATCATCGCTACGGCGTCGATCAGACCCGCGAGGATGAACATTTTGGTTTGAAGCATTGGTGCCATTTCTGGCTGACGAGCAGTTGACTCGAGGAATTTGCCACCCATCAGACCAAAGCCAAGCGCTGTACCCAACGCAGCCAAACCCAGTGCAACAGCTACTGCCAAGAACTTCATTTCTTCCATTGTAGGACTCCTGTAATAAAAACTAAAAGATTGATTAATGGTGTTCGTGTGCACTGCTCAGGTACACGATTGTCAACATCATGAAGACAAAGGCCTGGAGCGGTACAACAAGAATATGGAAAATTGCCCATGGTACCGACGCTGTCCACTGGACATACCAAGGCAACAAGGCGATCAAAATAAACACAAGCTCACCTGCAAATAGGTTGCCGTATAAACGCAACGCAAGTGAAAGTGGTTTCGCAATCAGACCAACGACTTCAAGTACAAAGTTGAAAGGGACGAGCCATACCGTGTTGAATGGCGTAAACGTCAGTTCTTTCATGAAACCGCCAGCGCCCTTGATCTTAACGCTGTAGTACAGGATCAAGAAGAACACCGAAATTGAGATACCGAAGGTAATGTTCGGGTCGGTAGTTGGAACGATTTTTTGGTAGTGAATACCCACGAAGCTTAGAAGCCATCCAGCTAAATCAACTGGAACCAAATCTAGGCTGTTCATCAACACGATCCACACAAAGATGGTCAATGCCAGAGGGCCAATTAGGTTACTTTTTCCGTGGAAGGTTTCCTTGACGTTGTTGTCAACAAACTCAACAACCATCTCAACAAAATTCAACCAACCGCTCGGTACGCCAGCCGTTGCCTGCGTTGCCGCTTTCTTAAGACCCCAAATCATCAATACGCCCAAGGCAACCGCCCAGAACATTGAGTCGATATGAATGGCCCAAAACCCCATCTCACCAATGACTTGTGACGTTGGCAGCCCAGTGTCGTGCGCAATGTTCGCAGCAAAGCCAAAGCCATGATCTGGATGATATCCCAACGCAGAGTTGGTCAAGTGGTGTTGGATGTACTCTTGTGACGTTTGTCCGCTGCTACCAGCCATCGACAATTACCCTTAACTTATTTTCAATTCGGTTTATTGAGCAGCATCAGCCCATGCAAGGCGAGCGCTGTGAGGAGACCAACCAATGTCCACAATTGCTGGTATCCGTAAATCATGAGGAGGCTGATGCCTGCCCCTGTTCCAATGAGTCGTATCGTCGTTGCTCTTATCACCGCTTGCATTCTGGCATGCGGGGAGCTGCCTGGGGGCGTACTGTGCGCCACACGCCAAGCAAAAAAAAGCACCGCGCCAAAAAACGCAGTGGCAACAAGATAACTTTTGACGCCTCCATAAAGGTAGGCGCAAAGTGCAACGCCTACGAGCAGGATAGAGGCAATAATTTTACCCTTAGCCATCGGAGTATATCTTTTGGGTAGTATCAGGGTCAACCATTTCAAGTGCCAGGCGAGAATGTCGCTCAAACTAGACGTTCGAGCAGCGCCTGAAGCTCAGCCTCATTTTTAAACGACAGTTCTAGTTTGCCGCGACCTTTGGCGTTTACTTTGATTGCAGCGGGGAGTTCAAATTTCTTCGACAATTTCGCCGCCTCTGAGTCGTAATTTGGCGTGGCCGCTTCAATTTTTGAAGGCTTGTTTGGGCTTGCGTAATTTTGAACGAATGCCTCGGTTTGTCGAACATTCAGCTCTTTTTCGATCACTGACTTTGCTGCGTCAACCTGATCTGAGCCTTTTATGGCCAGTAGCGCGCGCGCATGCCCCATATCGAGCAAGCCTTGATTTACCCACTCCCTAACCTGTTGCTCTAATTCACCCAAGCGAAGTAAATTACTCACTGCAGCACGGCTTCGTCCGACAACGTCTGCGATTTCCTGATGCGTTAGTCCGAAATCAATCTGCAGGCGCTCGAGTGCCGCACTTTCCTCTATAGGATTGAGGTTTGCACGTTGTAAGTTTTCAATCAAACCAATGGCTGCGGCTTGATGATCATTAATCTCGCGCACCAAACACGGGACTTCAGTCAGACCAGCAATCTGCGCCGCGCGCCAGCGACGCTCGCCAGCGACAATTTCAAAATGCTGCCCAACGTCGCGCACAACCAACGGCTGAATCACTCCCTGTCTGCGGATTGACTCAGCTAACTCTTCGAGTTCATTGGGATCAAACTCTTGGCGAGGTTGGTAACGGCCGCGTTTAAGTAACGCAACATCCATCGGTTTGACGTGTTCTAACTCGTCGTTCGACACTTCAGTGATAGATTGATCGGTGGCCTCATTGGCGCCTAGCAACGCATTGAGTCCTTTGCCTAGGCCTCGTTTTTTACTCACGACTGTCTCCCATTGGCCAAGCGTTTTGCTTTGGCATCTCTACGGATGATTTCCCCAGCCAATGCCAAGTAGGCCAAAGCGCCGCGCGAAGTGCGGTCGTAACGAGAAATTGGCATGCCATGACTAGGGGCTTCGGCCAATCTGACATTCCGTGGAATCACTGTGCGATAGACCCGCTCGCCAAAATGCTCGCTAAGCTGCTCTGACACATCATTGGCCAAATTTGAGCGGCCATCATACATGGTTCGCAACATACCATCGATATGCAACGCCGGATTCACACTGCGCTGGACATCGTCGATGGTTTGCATCAACGCCGATAGGCCCTCGAGTGCATAGTATTCGCATTGCACCGGCACGAGCACTGCATCCGCTGCCACTAAACCGTTAAGCGTGAGCAAGTTCAACGACGGCGGGCAATCAATTAGAATGTAATGATATGACTCGCGCACAGGTTCAAGCGCCTGCGCAAGGCGTCGCTCTCTCGCAATCGCGCCCACCAATTCCACCTCTGCAGCAGTCAAATCTCCATTGGCGCCAAGGACATCAACGTCATCCTCTGGGCAATGTTGAATTGCAGCGGAGGTCGCTAGACGGTTCATCAAAACATCATAAAGCGAATGCTCAAGCTCGTTACGATCCAGACCAATTCCCGTGGTGGCGTTACCTTGAGGGTCAGCGTCAATCAGCAGGACTTTTTTCTTTTGATAGGCGAGCGCTGCGGCTAGGTTTACGCTCGTCGTGGTTTTACCCACCCCGCCTTTTTGGTTGGTCACTGCAATAATTCTGGCTTGGTTTGTCATGTCTGTTTTTCTAAAACCATGAGGTGACGAGCAGCGTCAATACCCGGCACTTGTAGTGAATGAATGGCTGCTGAGTATACGTTTTTTGGGAAATGTTCGCTTAACTCCACAGATTGCAAACTCGGCGCTTGGCCCAGCATGGCCAACAATCGCCCTTGGTCGCCGACTAGCGACCAGCAAAGAGCTGCGAAGCGTTCCCAATCACGAAACGCCCTTGAAATCACTTGCGAGTAGGTGGCAGTATGCTCTTCGATCCGACTATGCACTGCTTTTGCATTGCTAAGGCCGAGCTCGATGGCGGCTTGCGTCACAAAGCGGGTCTTTTTGCCATTGCTATCGAGTAATGTAAAAGTAATGTCGGGCCTAAAAATTGCCAACGGTATTCCCGGCAAGCCACCGCCAGTCCCAACATCAAGGCAATCCTCACCTTCCATCGCCCAAAGCACCGATAGGCTGTCTAAGATGTGCAGGCGCAGCATATCGTTTGGGTCTCTTATGGCAGTCAAGTTATAGGCCTGATTCCAGCGGACCAATAAATTGACATACGCCAGCAGTAGATCAATCTGCGTATCACCAGCCTCTATATTTAATCGCTGCAAACCATCGATTAACTGATCGCGCATCACGCGACACCGCGAGTTTTTTTCAAATGTACCGCTAACAGCGAGATCGCCGCCGGTGTCATTCCCGGAATTCGCGACGCCATGCCGAGTGTATCGGGCGAGTGATCACTGAGCTTTTGACGAAGCTCATTCGACAAGCCACTGATATTGCTGTAGTCCATGCCCGTTGGAATGACCGTTGACTCAGCGCCGGATTGCCGCTGAACTTCCATTTTTTGACGATCGATGTAGCCCGCGTATTTGATTTGCACTTCGACTTGATCCTGAACGCGGGCGTCCAATTCGGGTGCCGCAAAGGCTTCGATATCACTCAAGAGCGCATAATCAACACTCGGCCGCTTTAACAGCGCATCCGCCATATGCTCGCGAGTTAATGCGCCACCCAAACGCTCTGCAATCGCCTCGTCTGTCAGATGCTCGGGCTGAATACACACGGATTTCACCCGTGCCACTTCTTGATCAACCTGTGAACGATAGTCGACGAAGGTCTGCCAGCGCTTTTCGCTGAGCAAGCCAAATTCATGTGCTGTCTCAGACAGCCTCAGATCGGCATTGTCTTCGCGCAACATCAATCGATATTCAGCACGGCTGGTGAACATCCGGTAAGGTTCAGTGGTGCCTCGAGTGATCAGGTCATCCATCATTACGCCGATATAAGCTTGGTCTCGTGACGGGAACCAAGCTGACTTTTCCTGCGCGCGAAGTGCGGCATTAATACCAGCCAATAGCCCTTGGGCAGCCGCTTCTTCATACCCAGTCGTACCGTTAATTTGTCCTGCAAAATACAAACCCTTGATGCATTGATTCTGCATGTCGCGACCCAAGTCTCGCGGATCGAAAAAGTCGTATTCAATTGCATAGCCAGGCCTAACAATCACCGCGTTCTCAAATCCCGCGATTGATTGGATGTACTCAATCTGCACATCAAAGGGCAGGGATGTCGACAACCCATTTGGATAAAGCTCAATCGACTCTAAGCCCTCCGGTTCAACAAACACTTGATGCCGATCTCGATCGGCAAAACGGACAATTTTGTCTTCAATCGACGGACAATACCTTGGCCCAACGCCATCAATATGACCCGCATACATCGCCGAGCGATGGAGTGATTTTTGGATGATGTCGTGCGTGCGCTCGTTGGTGTAGGTGATGTGACAGGGCACTTGGCGGGGATGATCTGCAGGCGTCGAATCGACAGAAAATACCGGGGCTGGGTCGTCGCCCGGCTGGACGCCCATGACATCAAAATTTACCGTTCGCGCATCAATGCGCGGCGGTGTGCCCGTTTTTAATCGGCCCACACGCAGGGGTAGTTCGCGCAGCCGAGCCGCCAAATCATTAGACGGTGCATCGCCGGCACGGCCTCCCGCGTAATTCACATCGCCAACGTGAATTTTCCCGCCCAAGAAGGTGCCATTGGTCATGATCACTTGTTGTGCACTGATGTTCAGACCCAGCTGGGTCACCACACCTGTCACTTGTTCACCATCGACCATCAAGTCAACACAATTGCCCTGAAAAACACTGAGGTTTTCTTGCGCGTAAACGATGTTGCGAATAGCTTGACGATAGAGCGCTCGATCGGCTTGCGCTCGGGTGGCGCGGACTGCAGGCCCTTTGCGCGCATTGAGGGTTCTGAACTGAATACCGGCCAAATCTGCAGCACGGCCCATCGCTCCACCCATGGCATCGACTTCTCGAACCAAATGACCCTTGCCGATACCGCCAATCGCGGGATTACAGCTCATCTGACCGATGGTCTCCAGCTGCTGCGTCAACAAGAGCGTTTTGACACCCATTCGCGCAGCGGCCAACGCAGCCTCTGTACCGGCATGTCCGCCGCCCACCACAATCACGTCATAGCGCTCTGGATAATTCATGGCTGAAGCATTTTGCAAAAACAACATGATAGTGTAGCGTTGTCCGGTTTTCCCTCCAAGCGTCGCATGTGACTATGAATCGATTTTTCGGGTTTTTGCTGCTCATGACAGCGGCAATCATTTGGGGTTTTGCGTTTGTCGCACAGCGCCGAGGTGCCGCGGTGGTGGACACCTTTACCTTTAACGGACTTCGGTTCCTCCTCGGCGCAATTGCCTTATTACCGGTGGCGTGGTGGTTCAAAACCCGATTCAAAGGTGCACTCATCCCAGGTGTTGCATTGGGTGTTGCCCTATTTACCGGTGCAAATCTACAACAACACGCCCTCACTTGGGTAAGTGCGGGAAAAGCCGCATTTCTAACAGGGTTTTATTTGGTGCTGGTACCGATTGGGCTTGCGTACTTCACCCGAAGAATCCCTTGGCAAAAGTTATTTTTCGCATCGCTTGGCCTAATTGGTCTATTTTTCTTGTCGGTAAACGAGGCATTCGCCTTGGGTGAAGGCGACGGCTGGGTGATCAGCAGTGCGCTATTTTGGGCTTTACACGTGATCATGATCGATCGTATGGTCGAAAAACACGATGCACTGGCGCTTGCCATCTACCAATTTATAACCACCGCGGTGCTATCACTGGTGTTCGCTGCACCCAAACTGCCGCATTACCCCGTGGCAGATCTCTACTCCATCGCACCGGAGATAGTCTTTGCTGGGCTCATGAGCGTTGCCGTCGCATATACACTGCAGATCATTGGGCAAAAAAGTGTCGATGGGACCAGTGCGGCAGTGGTGTTGTCCTTAGAAACCGTATTTGCGGCGCTTGGCGGCTGGTGGTTGCTCGATGAAGTCTTAACCAATCGTCAATTGATGGGGGCGGCCATTATGCTGTTGGCCATGATATTGGCCCAACTGCCCGAGCGTCAGCGACGATGATTGAGATCATCGAGCAATGCGATGACTGGGTCGCGATCAACAAACCCCCCGATATGCTGGTGCATCGCAGCGAGCTCGACAAACACGAAACACAATTCGTGCTGCAAATCGTGCGAGACCAACTGGGTCAAAAACTTTATCCCGTCCATCGATTGGACAAGCCAACCAGCGGCGTGATGTTGTTCGCCAAATCCTCTGAGGCCGCCGCGAAACTGCAAGCAACACTAGATCAACCAAGCACGCAAAAATGCTATCTCGGCATTGTGCGCGGCTGGGCGCCAAAAGAGGGCATCCTCGATCACCCCATCGCCATCCGCGATCGTCGCCAACCTGGCAAGCTTGAGGCTGAAACTTGGTACCGACGATTGGGCAGGGCGCAGATATGTCATGAAGTCGAAGGCTATCCAACGGCACGCTATAGCTTGGTTGTGATGCGCGCAGTCACAGGTCGTCGCCACCAATTGCGCCGCCATCTAAAAAACGCGAATCACCCAATGATCGGCGACAGCACCTTTGGCCGCAAAAAGCACAATGACTTTTTTGCTCAGGCTTTCAACTTCGACCGGCTCGCGCTGCATGCATGGCGACTGCGGGTAGATGATCATTGGATTGAGGCACCGCTAGATGGCGGTTTTTTTACCCTAATCCAGCGCTTTGCTTGGAAAACTGCGCTAAAGTCTTGTACAGAACCTTTCCCAGAAGAACAGTGGTCGCGACACTCGGCCACCCAGTGAGCAACCCAGAGCATGGAACTTCATCAGGTATCCGCCGAGTTAGATCGCGTTAAGAATCAAGGCCATACCTTCAATCATCCCTTTGAGGATGAATCCATTGAGCGCGCCTTTGCGCAGTATCGCTCGCGCTGGATGCAAGGACTCAAACACGGCAGAACATCGCTGCTGGCATTTGCTGTCATCTGTGCAGCGTTATGGGACATCATTAGCCTTCCTGCCAATTCACCATATCTTGGCTATTTACTCGCTTCGCGTGCCTTATTGTTGGTTTCTGCGGTAGGGGTTTTGCAGTTTGCCGCCCAAGCCCAACACCGTGAAAAATATAGCTTTGCTGGATCAATTCTCGCCTCCGTCAGCATTGCCCTTAGCACGGCGATGCTCGGCTTTGAGGGTGTTGCCCTCAGAATCGACGGGCTCCTGATTGGCAATGCGCTGTGCGTGTTTTTGCTCGATCAATCCGCACTGCGTCGCATCGCTGCCACCGTCATTTTCAATGTGTTGTATTTACTGTCGATGATCATTGCAAGCCAAAGTGCCGTGGCACTGTTGTCGACAATGATTTCTCTGGGCCTGTGGGTGTTGGTCAGTAGCTACACACTGCTCGCATTCGAGCGCCAGCAACGAGAAAACTTCCTTCGCGAATTATTGTTAACCGGTGCCCAAGGCAGCGAACGCGACACCGGCGTTTGGAGCCGCAGTGTTTTTGACACCCACCTAAACGCGCTAATGTTGATGGCCGACGGTGAAGATCGGCATTTCTGCCTAGCAATCGCCAGCATCGATCATTTCGATTTTTACAATGAGCACTATGGGGCAATTGCAGGCGAAGCACTGCTGGCGAGAATTAGTCGCAGACTCAAAGAATGTGAGCGCGATGAAAACGATGTGGTGCTACGTCTCAACGGCGTGGAATTCATTGTGTTGCTATGGAACACAAATGAAGACTCCGCGCCTGATCGTGCGAAACTGTTAGTTGACTCGGTAATTGACCTTGAACTCGAGCATGCGCAAAGTCCTCACTCAGACTTTGTCACTTTGTCGGTTGGGCTCACGGTCTACCACCCCAAATCGGATCAATCGCGCAGTTCACTTCTAGAGTCTGCCGACACGGCATTAGTGGCGGCGCAGAGCAACGGTGGCAATTCCTTCCAATTGATCAATGATGCTAAAACGAACGATCTCTGATGGCAGCTGGGTCATCCATCAGCCCGCATTTCTAGATCACGATCAACAGCGTTCGCTTCAAGAGCACCTCATCACAACGCTGCCTTGGGAACAACCCGATATCATGATGTTCGGCAAAGCGGTGAAAATCCCACGATTACAAGCCTGGATCGGCGACCCAGACGCCCATTATCGCTGGTCTGGAAAAACCTTCGTCCCCAGTCCATGGACACCGGTATTAAAGGCATTGACTGACGATCTCAACCAGCAGCTAAACACTCAATTTAACTCGGTGTTGATCAACTGGTATCGCAGCGGCGACGACAGCATGGGTTGGCATAGCGACGACGAAAAAGAACTTGGACCAAACCCCACCATTGCCTCTTTGAGCTTAGGCGAACCTCGTACCTTCAAACTGCGCGAGCGCCATAAGACGTCACCGCAAAATTTAAATTACGCCCTTGGCAATGGAGATTTATTTGTCATGGGCGGCGCAACCCAATCGCATTGGCGACACTGTGTGGTAAAAACCCGCAAATCGGTACAGGCTCGTTTAAACTTGACGTTTCGCGATATCAATCCAGAACGCCATGAGACGACAACGCCGCGCACAAATTGACACCTCGGTGCCATCACCCTGCGTCAAAACATGCCAGTTATTCGAAGGCACCAATATCTGTAAAGGCTGTTATCGTAATACGGATGAAATTCGCGAGTGGATGATCATGTCTAGAGCCCAAAAGCTCGACACACTCGCAATCCTTGGACAAAGACGAGAGCAATTTAATGGGCTGGTTAAGTAAGCTGTTTGGTTCGAAAGCCAAAACTCAGGAAGAATCCTATAAAACCCTGAAAATCATCGCTGCACCTCAGCCAGCGAACGGCCAATTCCGCCTGCATGGTTTTATCGAAAGCGAGCAGGGTGAGCGCGTCGAGTTTATCCGGGCCGATCTTTATACCACTCAAGAACAAGCTTCCGAATTCACCATTCGCAAAGCCAAACAAATCATCGACGAGCGCGGTGGCAAAGTGTTCGATCAGGGGATGATCTAAACAAGCAGCACACGGATCGCTTTAGATTCCCGACCTATACCGGAGCCCCCCGATTCTTTGACCATCAATAGATCGCTAAGCCCTTAGGCGATTACTCAAATCCTGCTTTACTTCAGACGGCAAATCACCATGCAGCCGCTCGAGCGCCCTCTGCTCACGCAACAAGGCGTAGAAGGCCTCAGCGCTGACTGGTTTGCCAAAGTAATAGCCCTGTAGCTGTTCACAGCCCCAGCTTTCTAACAACCTAGCCACTTCGATCGATTCAACGCCTTCTGCCGTCACTCGGCAGTTTAGATTTTTCGCCAGGTGAATGGTGGACTCGACAATCGCTTGGTCACTTTTTTGGTTTTGCATTTCCATGACAAAACTACGATCAATTTTTATCTCTTCGACCGGCAGCACTTTCAAGCGTTGCAGTGAACTGAAGCCAGTGCCAAAGTCATCGATCGCCACACCAACACCATGATCGGCTATTTCATTCGCCACTTCTATAGCAGTATTGGGATCCTCAGTTATCGCGCCTTCCGTGATTTCAACCACCAGTGTGCTCGGTGAGATGTTGTGGCGTTCAAGCGCCGCGCGAATACGCGACCAACAAGTTCTGTCTTGAATATCTGCGGTGGCCAAATTGACATGCAAGTGCAAATCTGGGTATTCGACTTGCCAGACAGCCAAGGTTTCTAGCCCCTGATTCAATACCCAGTCCGTTAAGTCGGTGACCGAACGCTCTTCCTCTGCCAACGGGATAAATTGATCAGGGAATACTTGCGTACCATCAGGCTTAAACCAACGAACCAGCGCTTCGGCGCCAATGATTCGCTGGGTATGTTGTTCCACAATGGGCTGATACATTAGCGATAGCCCACCTTCGCCAATGGCCTGACGCAATTCAGCAACCAGCTGCATCCGCTTAAGCGCGTTCGACCCAAACTCAGGCTTGTACACATGACAACGGTTCAGCGCGACCTTCGAGCGCTCCAAAGCCACATCGGCACGGCCAAGTAATTCCGAGGCCGTATTGCCGTGTTCAGGAGATGAGACCACCCCAATCGACGCATCGACATAAAGCGATAAGCCATCGACCAAATAGATCGGCTCTTGGGCTTTGAGGATGTTTGTGCAATAGGCAAGGGTATGTGCCTCGTCAACCCAGGGGAAAATCAATACAAATTCATTGGCCGCCACCTGGGAGATGAAGGCATCGTTACTCATCGATTTGATTCGCTCGACCATTTCCCGCAATAAATTGTTGCCGGTGGTTTCACCCACACTTTCATACAATTGCTTGAAGCGGTTGAACGACAAAATAGCCAATCCAAACGAATACTCTGATGCCAAGCGAGTTTGCAGTTCATCCATCAAGCTAGATCGATTAGGCAACCCTGTGCGTGTATCAAATTTGGTTAGTTGATGACGGACATCTTTTTCGGTTTTTAGGTCTACGACAGTATTGCGCATTGCTGTGGTGATCAACAATGCAAACGCATTGCTCAATACCGCCATCCAAGCAACGATATCGATGCTGTTTGAGCTGATATTGATCCAATTTGCAATTACAGCGAATTGCACTAAACCAGAGGTTAGTAGCACCCCTAGGACAACTCTCCATGTCACGATATTGGACCGGTTGGCCAGCTGAATGAGCCGCAAGCACTGAAAAATTGCAACACATTGCAGCAGCAGACCAAATGCCGGCAACGCGGTGGACGCCTCAAAGCTTGTGAGTTCGAACATAGTTGGCTCTAAACTTGCGATACTTGATTTATCGGCCAAAGTTCGGAAATTTCATACGTTAAGCTGATTTTTTTAGATTGCATCTAATAATTCGGTCCAATAGTCATCAATATTCCGATAACTCTTATCCCGACTGATAACTGTTTTTCTCTAATTGGAGCGTTTCAATGTCTGAAAATTCGCACAATCAACGCCAAAAAACGGCTGTGGTATTGCCGGGCGGCGGCGCCCGCAACGCCTATCAGATTGGCGTTTTGCGCGCGATCTCCGATGGGATCAACGATATACAGCAACCCTTTGATATATTCTGCGGTAGCTCCGCTGGTGCTCTGAACGTCGCCATTCTCGCCACCCATGCAGAAAGTCTTAGCAAAGGCACAGAAGTCGCCGAATCACTCTGGGCCGGACTCAAGATGGGTGATGTATTTGACACCGACAACTTTACCAGCATGTATGGCCTGTTGCGCGCAACACTAGGTGGTCGCAATGCGCAGTCCGTACTGAACAATGCGCCACTGCGTGACTTGCTCGAACAACACTACGATGCAGACGCCATCGAGCGGCATATCGCCACAAACACATTAACCGGCATCGCCGTCTCAGCATCGAGTTACGGGCATGCCGACAGTGTGACGTTTTTTAATGGCGCAGCGCACATCGAACCCTGGCAACGCTCAAAGCGACGCGGTATCCGCACATCCATTGGGCTCGACCATTTAATTGCCTCAACTGCCATACCCACCATTTTCAAAGCGGTCGAAATCAACGGCGACTTTTATGGCGACGGCTCATTGCGCCAAGTCTCACCCATTGCTGCACCGATCCATTTGGGTGCCGATCGCATTCTCGTCATCAGCGTCGGCGATAGTGAGCAAGAAGATGATCTCAAAGCCCCCAGCTTTGGTGCACTAGCCGGACACATGCTGGATTCGATTTTTACCGAGCGTGTCGATGCCGATTTGGAGCGTATTGCGCAAATCAATCACATCATTGCCGACAGGGAGCACCGCACCAAGTTTCGCCACATCGATACCTTGCACATCAAGCCCAGCCGTTCGTTATTTAGCTTGGCCAAAGTAGGGTTAGATGCATTCCCCAAATCAATTCGCTGGGCTTTACGCATGCTTGGAGTCGGTCGAGTGGATGGCCGCAGCGTCGCAAGTTATTTGACCTTCGATCAACAACTCACTCGTCCATTGTTGGCGCTTGGCTATGCAGATGGACTACGCCACCTACCTCAAGTTCGAAAACTCATTGGCCACAGTTGCAATCAGCAATCATCCAAACATCACTGCGCCTAATCTCCACTTGATCCGAACTGGATTTTTCGACCCGCCCACACTGCATTTGTCCTAGACTAAGTCAATACACATGCGCAATAGACCCATGCCCAATAGCTACGAATCAATCACCATTGATATCGGTCATCTCACCCTTCACGCCCTAGAAAAACGTGGCGCCGGACCAAAAATACTGGCCATCCACGGTTGGCTAGATAACGCAGCAAGCTTTGTTCCGTTGTTTGAGCATCTAGACGCCCACATTATCGCGCTAGATTTACCCGGCTGTGGCTATTCAGATCATTATCCAGACGGTTTTCGCTATCACTTTGTCGACACGGCTCACTGCATCAATCTCGCCGCCAAGGCCCTGGGCTGGCCAAATTTTTTATTAATGGGACACTCGCTTGGGGCCAATCTTTGTCCGTGGGTTTACACCGCTGCACAAGACACCATCAAAGGCATCATCATGATCGATGGGGCAGGCCCGGTCACCGAAAGTAGCGAGGCGATGGTGGCCAGATTGGGCAAGGCCCAGGCGCAATCCACCAAATCAAGCGCGCTAAAGCGCATTTACAGCACCCCCCAAGCGGCCATTGAAATGCGGCTCAAGGCCACCGATATGCGCGCTGAAGACGCCACCTTAATCGTAGAGCGCAACTTAATTGAGACGGATGGGGGCTACGCGTGGCGATCCGATCCTAAATGGCGTCTACCTAGCCCAAATTATTACCATGAAGAGCAAGTGCTCAGCGTACTTGAGCATATCAGCGTGCCTGTGCTGTGGATTGTGGCCAACAGCGGCGTGTTGACCGGCAAACTGCAAAATAAAGTCGAGCGGCGAGCGCAGCAGATTCCCAAGCTGACCCAGGTCAGTTTGGATGGCAATCATCATATACACATGGAACAGGCCGCAGCAACAGCGCAATCCATCAAGCAATGGCTAACGCAACATGCCCTGTCAACGTAAAATGTTTGACGACCGATGCACAACTTACCGCGAGATAGCGCTTGAGATCTGGCGGTAAACACCCAAACATGATCAACCGTGGCTTGTGCCAAAACCAACCTCAATCAAAGAGCAACAGGACCATTATGCAAACCCCAGCTACCCCGATTAGTACCTTACTAGCGAAGCCCAACGCCGACCAAGTTTACACCGTCCAAGGATGGGTGCGCACCCGCCGCGATTCGAAAGCAGGCCTATCGTTTTTTGCACTATCGGATGGCTCATGCTTTACCACACTGCAAGTGGTTGCACCCGATACACTCGATAACTACGATGAACTCCTCAAAGCGGGCTCCGGCTGTGCCTTGCGCGCCACAGGCCCGCTAGTACAAAGCCAAGGCAAGGGTCAAGGCGTCGAAATTCAAGCCAATGCAATCGAAATCATTGGCTGGGTTGAAGACCCAGAAACCTACCCAGTTCAACCCAAGCGCCACTCTATGGAATTTTTGCGTGAAGTCGCACATTTGCGCCCACGCACCAACACCTTTGCCGCGGTAGCGAGAGTGCGAAACACCTTAGCCAACGCGATTCACCAGTTCTTTCAGCGCGAACAATTCCTCTGGGTGCATACCCCAATCATTACCGCTGCCGATGCCGAAGGCGCTGGGGAGTTGTTCCGAGTCTCCACCCTAGACCTCGAAAATCTGCCCAGAACAGAGCAGGGTAAAGTCGACTTCTCGGAAGATTTTTTCGGGAAAGAAGCCTACTTGACAGTGTCTGGACAGCTCAATGTCGAGAGCTACTGTCTGGCGCTGTCGAAAGTCTACACCTTCGGACCCACCTTCAGAGCTGAAAATTCAAACACCAGTCGCCACCTGGCAGAATTTTGGATGGTGGAGCCAGAAATCGCCTTTGCTGACCTAGACGATCTCGCTGCTTTGTCAGAGCGCATGCTGAAATCCGTATTTACAGCATTGTTAACTGAGCGCGCCGATGACATGGCTTTTTTTGCGCAGCATATCGACAAAGAATGTGTCACTCGCCTCGAGGCCTTCGTCAAATCCGACTTTGAACGCATTGACTACACCGATGCGGTTTCCATTTTGCAAAACAGCGGTGTGAACTTTGAATACCCTGTCGAATGGGGGATCGACCTGCAAAGTGAACACGAGCGCTGGCTCGCTGAAACACACATTGGAAAGCCGGTCATTGTGCAAAACTATCCCAAAGACATCAAAGCCTTCTATATGCGTCTAAACGAAGATGGTAAAACCGTGGCTGCAATGGATGTGCTCGCGCCTGGAATTGGTGAGATTATCGGCGGCTCACAGCGCGAAGAGCGCTTGAACGTGCTCGATCGACGCATGCTTGAGGTCGGTATCGAACCCAAAGAATACGACTGGTACCGCGACCTGCGCCGCTACGGCACCGTGCCACATGCAGGGTTTGGCCTTGGCTTTGAACGCTTAATTGCTTATGCCACCGGCATGGGCAATGTGCGCGATGTAATTCCGTTCCCCCGCACACCTCGCAACGCCGCATTCTAATCGGTACAAGACTTGCATGCTCTGGTGAACCTAGACATACCACCAGAGCATGAGCACCACAGCACTCGCTTCACTTGCAGCACAATTTTTGCCATCAAGCGCATCCGCGAGCTTTACGTTAGGCATCGATAATGCACGACATTTGCTCAACCGTACCGGTTATGGCTGCACACTCAACGAGGCCCGCACCTTTGCCCAACTCGGCTCAGATGAAGCCATTGAGCTACTGCTCAGCGCGGCAGAGGCGCAAATTGAACTAGAGCTGCCTTCATGGGCCAACGAGCGGGTACTCAGTCTTTACGAACAAAACCAGCTTGATTCCGATTCCCGACGCTCTCGACGCCAGCTATTTATCATGCGCAAAGAGGAGCTGCAAATTTGGCAGACCCGCAAGATTTTAGAAACGGATTCACCCCTGCGCGAAAAGATGGTGATGTTTTGGCATCGGTTGTTTTATGCACCGATTGTTGACGTCCCCGAGCCGACTCAATACTGCCAATACATCCGTATTATCCGAGAACATGCGTTTGGTGATTACCGCGAAATGCTGCGTGCTCTGATGCAAAACCCGGCCTTTATACAGGCACACAATGGCCATCGAAATATGCGCCTGCGCAGCGATGAACGCTTCACCACCACGTTACTGGAGCATATGACACTCGGGCCGGGGGTCGCCGATCGACGCGACCTGAGGGGTATGCAGAAAACATTGACTGGTCTGAGTCTGGACAAAGATGACGGCAGCTATGTGTTCAATCCGGAGCAACATGTCGACGGTGACAAAACGGTGTTTGAACAGACTGCGCCGTTTGAGCCCGTCGATGCACCGGATTTGATTTTGCAACACCCTCAAAACGCACGCTGGGTGGTCAAATGTATGTGGCAAGAGTTTGCCAGCGAAGAGATCGAAGACGATGTTCTCGATGAGTTGTCAAATGATTTTCGTCGCCATCACAGTAATCTTCAGCTGCTGCAATCAATCTTGTTGCATCCCAATTTTTGGAAGAACGAACACCGCGGCGCGCTAATGAAGTCGCCACTTGATTTGATCATCTCCACCAGCCGGTTGTTTGATCAATACCTGCTAAGCGCCGAAGAGACCTTTGAGGTTTCAAAGCGGCTAGGTCTAGAGATCTTTCATCAAAACCCTAGTTTCACCAACTTTGGCTGGGTTAACCCCAGCACATTGCCGCTAAGGCTGCGACTGCTGCGCCGCATGTCCCGTGGCACCGAACAAATGGACACCGCGCTCTATGACTGGGCACAAGACCAAAACTTACTCGAACAAATTACCCTGCCTATTCCGCCGCAACGACCCGTCACCGCCACCAGCGTCCAGGGAAAAATTGCCGCTCACCTTCTTGATCTCGGGTTTCAACTGAAATGAACATCAGCAGACGTCGTCTACTACAGAGCACACTGGCGTTGAGCACTGGCTACTCCACCGCCGCGATGGCCAGAAGTTTTGGTTCGATTGCGCACGAAAGCGATCAACCCCCGCGCTACCTCATCCTGATTGAGCTCATCGGCGGCAATGATGGGCTAAACACCATCGTGCCGTTTCGAGATCAAACCTACTACGATCAACGTCCCAATCTCGCAATCCGTCCAGACGAAGTGGTTCCGCTGCGCGAAGGGTTAGGCCTACATCCAGCGCTAGAACCACTATACCCTTACTGGGAAAAACGAGAGCTCGTCGTGCTGAACAATGTGGCCCACGACACCGTGGTCGATAGTCACTTCAGGGCAGCGGAAATCTGGGACACCGGCATCACCGAATTTGGTCAACTGCCCAAAGGTTGGGTAGCAAGCCTAATACCGCCAGAGCGCTACTATCGCGAATATGTGGCGCTCGGCATTAACGTGGGTGCAAATCCAGGCCCGATGGAGGGCGGCGAGTACATGCTCACTATGGACTCACTGGACAAATTCCTGCGCGATCAAAAGCGTGGTGTCGATGCCCCAATTATCAAAGACCACATTGCGATGTCGCATCTCTACCAAGTACAAGCGAATCTGGCACGTAGCGAAAAAATTCCCAATAATCGCTTTGAGGTCTTCCCTGAAATCGGCGGTTTTACCGACGACGAATTAGGTCGTGGCTTGCAAGACATCAGCGCGATGATCATCAATGGCGCTGCGGCGCCAGTACTCAAAACCAGCCTTAACGGCTTCGACACCCACCAAAATCAACCTAAAATCCACGCCGACTTGCTGGCGAGGCTGGCACATAATCTGGCCAATTTTCGCGAACTCATGCATGAGACCGGCTATTGGCCACAAGTGATGGTAATGACCTATTCGGAGTTTGGACGTGCACTGTCTGAAAATGACCAGATGGGAACCGAGCATGGCCATGCAGCCCCCGTGCTGATGATGTCCTCTGGCATTAAGGGCGATATCTATGGCGGTGCGCCAGATTTGACGAGGGGAGAAGCATTGCCATTTCAATTTGATTTCCGCCAAGTCATCAATACTGCAGTGTTAGATTGGCTGGGCACACGCTCGGGTCAAATTAATATCCGGCGCTATCCCGCCATCGATGTGGTGGATGTCAGTGCAAAACGTGATCATCCGCTCTTGTAAACGCTTACCAGAGCGGAATATCTTCGTAGCGTGCGGACTTGGTCTCAGGAATCGGCTGATTGTCCTCACGATGATAGGTATACACCAAAGAGTACTTGGTTTGATCGGTCATATTCTTGCCCGCTGCATGCAATGTCAGCGCATCAAAAAACAATACATCACCGGGCTCAAGCGACACTGTTTGCGCCGTCTCTAACAGCGCAAGATTTTCGTCTAAGTCCTCTCGGAAAAACAAATTGGCGTCATAGCTACCACGGCCCATTTTCATTTGATGAGAGCCGGGAATCACCTGTAACGCACCATTCTCTTCGCGCTCTGGTCCAATCGCAAGCCACACGCTAATGAGCTCCGATCGATCAAAACACCAATAGCGCATATCCCGATGCCACCCCGTGCGTGTCGAGAAGCGAGGGTTTTTGGTCATGATGCAATTATGGTGATTTTGCGACAGCATAATGCGTTCAGTGCCAAACAGCGCTTTGAGCCGCGAGACGATCTCAGGGTGCATGCCCCAATCACGAAACACCCGATCCCTGGCAAAGGCTTGAAGCAAGCGTCGAGGCGTTCGACCGCCTGCTTCAGCCAGCGATCCTGGCGCCCCCGGGTAGCCCACTTCCGACTCATATTCCAGCGGCGCTAACGGTGGGCGCAATCCATCTGATATTGCGGATTTGATCGCTGCCAATGTCTCATCATCGGCCAGCCCCTCAACCTTGGCGAATCCAGTTTCATGAAACGCATCAATCCATGCTTGATCCATTATGGCGACTCTTTGTGATCGTAAAAATAGTCCCACGAGAATAGACCAGAATCGTGGCCATCATCGAAGGTCAGTTTGACAGCGTAATTGCCGACCGGCGCGATATCCACAATCCGCACATTTTCTTTGCCAGTAACAGTGACCTTCTGACCCGGACCATGGCCTTGTACTTCGGCCGAAGGGCTATTGACCCGCAGCCATTGTGCGCTGAAGCGCACCTCATCGTCGCCATAGCGCAAATGCAATGACTGCTTGTCTTTACTGAGTCTAATTTCTTCTGGGATCATAAAATATACCGACTTAAATCTCGATCCATCACCAAGTCGCCGAGCTTGCGATCGACATCGTCAGCGGTGATTTCGACCTTCTGACCCGATTTCTCAGAGGCATCAAAGCCAAGCTCATCCATCAATCGTTCAAGCACAGTATGCAACCGCCGCGCACCGATGTTCTCGGTATTGCTATTTACTTCATAAGCAATCTCAGCCACCCGTTTAATTGCGTCATCAGAGAAGCTTAGATTCAGGCCTTCGGTGCTCATCAGTGCGATGTATTGCTTGATCAATGAGGTGGTGGGCTCTGTCAAAATGCGAACAAAGTCATCAACATCCAATGCACGCAATTCAACCCGAATAGGCAGGCGGCCCTGTAGCTCTGGAATCAAATCAGACGGTTTACTGAGATGGAAGGCACCCGATGCAATAAATAAAATATGATCGGTGCGCACCATGCCAAATTTGGTACTCACCGTGCTGCCCTCAACGATCGGCAACAGATCTCGCTGAACCCCTTCACGGCTGACATCGCCACCATGGGCGCCTTCACGCTTGGCAACCTTGTCAATTTCATCGAGAAAGACAATTCCGTTTTGCTCAACCAGCTCTACTGCAGCTTGACGCACTTCATCTTCATTGACGAGTTTGGCGGCCTCTTCCTCACCCATTTGTCGCAATGCCTCAGAGACTGCCATTTTTTTGCGTTTGGTTTGGCCTTTGCCGAATTGCGAAAACAACTCGCTGAGTTGATCTGACATTTGCTCCATGCCAGGCGGTGACATCACCTGGACATTGGGAGACACCGCCGCAATATCCACCTCAATCATCTTGTCATCGAGCTCACCATTGCGCAGTTTTTGGCGCATTTTTTCGCGAGTAGCCGACTCAGGGCGTTTCTCATCCTGATCCCAAGGGTCACGACTGGGCGGTGGTAAAAGCGCATCTAATACACGTTCTTCCGCCTGCACCTTGGCCTTGTCGGTGACCATTTTCATCTGATTGGCGCGCTGCTCTTTGACCGCCACATCAACCAAATCGCGAATCATCGACTCCACATCACGGCCCACATAGCCAACCTCAGTAAATTTGGTGGCTTCAACCTTGATAAACGGAGCATTGGCAAGCTTGGCCAAACGTCTAGCAATTTCGGTCTTGCCCACGCCGGTGGGACCAATCATAAGAATGTTCTTGGGGGTAATTTCAGCGGCCATAGACTCATCGAGCTGCTGGCGACGCCAACGATTGCGCAATGCCACCGCCACCGCCCGCTTGGCCTCATTTTGGCCGACGATGTATCTGTCTAGTTCGCTTACCACTTCACGTGGGGTCATGACACTCATGCGTCCTCCAAGGTTTCAATTGTCCACTGCTCGTTGGTATATACACAGATTTCTGAGGCGATACGCAGCGACTCTTCCACAATTTGCTTCGCGGATAACTCACTGTGGCGAAGCAATGCTAAGCCTGCACTTTGCGCAAAATGCCCTCCCGAACCGATTGCAATCATATCGTGCTCGGGTTCAATCACATCGCCATTGCCGGTAATGACTAAAATGCTCTCTTCATTGGCGACAAGCAACATCGCTTCGAGGCGGCGTAACGCACGATCTGTTCGCCAATCTTTGGCCAATTCCACCGCGGCACGCACCAACTGACCACCATGTGCTTCAAGTTTGGCCTCAAAGCGTTCAAACAAGGTAAAGGCGTCTGCTGTACCGCCAGCAAATCCGGCGAGCACTTTGTCCTTATAGAGGCGGCGCACCTTGCGGGCATTGCCTTTCATAATGGTCGAGCCGGTTGAGACTTGACCGTCACCGCCGACGACCACCTGCTTGCCACGTTTGGCCGCAACAATGGTAGTCCCGTGAAATTGATCCATGAAATACTCCTGCGTTGAGCTGGATATATAGAGATGGGTTAAAAATTCTCAACAAATTACGCGTGCAATAGTGCTTGGCATATACTTGGGCGATGAGCTCAAACCTTGACCCCATCAGCGCACCTGTCGACCCGATTTCTGTCGAACACAGAATCGAATCTGTTGATGACTATGATAAACGCTATCAGGTCTTATTGGATGCGCTGAAGAAAACCAATCGCCAGCGCCCCGGAAACGCGCAACATTGTTTGTTGGTGCGCAAGCTTGAGAACTTTTTTAACCCATTGTGCGATAGCTTGCAGCGGCTACATGAAAACGAATCTTTTCAGGCCAATGAGCGCGCTTGGCGGGCGTTTAACCACCACCGTGAGCTGTTGGTGGAAATCGCATTCGCCTACACGTCGATTGCCAGCCCGCCAATCGGTGTTCAAGGTGCCGACAACAGTCTGCGTTTATACGCTGCAGAACAAGGCCTTCGGCGCCATGTTCAATTGATGTATATCCATCAATTGCACCACTTGCCATGTCCCAATTGGTGGAGTGATCTGTATGCGCTTGCCTCGATTCAACGAAAACTCTCTGGCTCAAATGTTTGCGGCTATTTTGCAGTGGCTGTGGCGCTGCAAGTGATTGACTACTACGCACTGTCGCGCAGTGCAGTGCATTTTTTGATTCAGGTGCTGATGGAATGGTCACAGTCAATAGAACTCGAGCCCTTTATGGCACCTCGCTCGCGACCCCCTTACCGATTGAGGATGGACTTTTCGCTCGATGGCCCGCCGGCGGCCAGCGGTTGGTGGCAAGGCAACGATAATGACGAGCTCTGGGAGATCGATCTAGGCTCAATGGCCGCCAAAGCCACCGAGATCATGGAAAAACATAACCACTACGACGCAGTCCGTGTGGCTGAGCTCCTCGATCGCGCCTGTGGTTTTGGTCATCACCGATCGGAACCACGGTTGGTATGCCACAACGCCTGCAACATTTCATTGGGCAGCGATGATTGCTTCAAAACTGTCGGCCAGCGGTTACAGTCCGGTCGCCCTGCCACCATTGTCGATATGAGCGTCCACGGCATCGGTCTGGCCATCACCCCGCAAGATCGGCTCACCGAGCCCGGCGAAATGTGCGCCATCAAAGTGCAAGATCAGTGGGTCATTGCCGAGATCTGCTGGGTGCGGGCCAACCGCCCTCTTTGGCGAATGGGCTGTCGAGTCATTGCCACAGATATCGAAACAACCTTTGCCAGCATCAATGGGCGTAACGTCAAAGTGTTCGCCTCGCAACGTGAAAATGATTTCATTATTGTGGTCCCAGCGGGTGTTGGCGACGTGGGTCAATCGTTGGTGTTTACCGAGACACCCGCAAGATTCCGATTAGTCGAATTACTCAATCAAACCGACGATCTCACCTGCTATCGCTTTGAATTGATAGAGTGAGCTTGGCTACAATGCTACAATGTCACGGCAAAGTAGATTAAACAGGGAGAAAACTATGCGACGCTTTAATCAGGCTGCTCTTGCGGGCCTTATCGCAGGACTCAGTCTCAGTACTGTTAATGCTGAAACCAAGGGATACACGGTTGTACCAAACTTGGGCTTAAATGCTTTCGGTATTGATGTATCACGCGAGTTTCGTGAAAACACCTCATTGCGTGCCAGTTTGTCAGGCTTTAAAAGCAGCGTTGATGAAACCGAAGACGGTTTTGATGCAGAAGCCGACGTTACCTTGTTGAATCTTGGTGGGTTTGTCGATTATCGCCCCAATCCAAACAGCGGATTTTTTATTTCGGGCGGTCTGATTTACACAGGTACCGGAGCGACCATTAGCTCGAAAGTATTGAGTGAAAAAGCAGGTACAACTATCACCAACGATCCAGCAACCAACACCACCACCGCAACACTTACGGACAACACCGAAATCAAGATCCAAGGTAGCGGTAACACCGGATCAACCAATACCATCACAGTTGGTGAAGAGTCTTTTGAAGTTGAAAACGGCGAAACTTATGTATATCAGATTGGTGGGAAAACCAAGGTAGCCACCATCTTCGATGGAAATATCGTTTCTTATAACGTACCCGATGATGAAACTACAGCGCAAGTTGAGGCTAAAATTAACACCGATATTCAAAATGGCGATATTCTAAATTCAAATCCAGCCAATGACAAAACGGTCATTGACTCTCAAACAATAGTAGAAGACATCACTGGAGATCTAACCATTGATGCCGAAGTAAACTTCAAAAACCCCATTGCCCCTTACATTGGTGCTGGATATCAGCGTAATTTTGGACAAGACGCTCTCTGGGTCTTCAGCGCGAATGCGGGAATCATGATTACTGGTGGTATGGAGTATGATCTTAGGGTCAACTGTGATTCTGATGCAGATATCTGTGTAATTCTTGACGAAGAAATTCAGTCAACAACCAACGATACACGCGCTGACATCGACGATGCACTCGACGACGTGCCGAACTTCTGGCCTGTCGTTTCAGTGGGCATTGGCCGCAAATTTTAATCGGCTTTAGCGAGCGGATGTGCTTGGTCGTACACGACGGCCAAGCGCTGATAATCAAGATGTGTGTAAACTTGGGTAGTCGACAAATCTGCGTGCCCCAACAGTTCCTGCACCGCCCTCAATTGACCGCTGCTTTGCAACAAATGCGTCGCAAAGGAGTGGCGCAATGTATGGGGGTGAAGCCCTGCGATACCTGCTTCGACACCTCGTTTTTTAAGCTGTTGCTGGATCGTGCGAACGGAAATTGGCTTGCCTTTTTGAGTCAAAAACACTGTATTTTCGTTTGAGTCTGTGATCTCACATCGAGCACTCAACCATCGCTCTAAAGCATTTACGGCAGCTCGGCCAACGGGCACAACACGTACCTTTTGCCCTTTACCAAACACTCTAACCAACCCTTGTTCTATATCAAGATCCTCCAAGCGCAACGCGGCTGCCTCGGAGACACGCAGCCCACTACTGTAGATCAGCTCAAACATTGCAGAATCACGAATCGACAGCCAATCGTCTGCTTTTGCCATGTCGTCGAGTAGCGCGGATATCGACTCAATTTCCACGACTTTTGGCAACCGCTTCTCTGATTTAGGGGCTTTTAGGGTGTCAACTGCGGTGGTTTGCCAGTCCCATTGCCGGCGGCCAAATTCAAAAAAGCGCCGCAGTGCGCTAATTCGCCGAGCAATGGTTTTAGCAGAGTGACCTTGGCGAAAGGCCTCTGCAAATAGCGCTCGAAGATCGGCGACCTGAGCGTCTTGCCAATGTTCAATCGATTTGGCGTTTAAGCGTGTCTTGATCCAGCACAAGTCTCGACGATAGGCATCGATGGTATGGGCCGACAGTCCACGTATCGGCAAGTGCTGATTAATATATTGGCTGAGCTCAGCGTCCACGGATTAGTCAAGTTTGGCAATCGCCGCACCCACTAACTCACCGAGCTGCTCCAGAAAGTCTGTGCTTTGCTCTGGATGATAGCGATCAGTGCTCTGACTACCGAAAGCGACAAAGCCATAGCGCTTGCCGTGAATTAGCGACAAAATAGCCGCCGATGCAATGTAGTCAGCCTCATCATCAAATAATAATCGCGTGAGTCTCGGGTGACCGTTGAGTAGTTTTACCGACTCACCCCCCATCGCCTTACGAAGTGCCTCAACTTCGGGATTGGTCGGCGCAATGTAGCGCGTCCAGCCGACGCGCCGATCCAGATCTTTGGCGCTCATAATCCATGCGGTGTACCACTCGAGATTGAGTCGCTCAAATACCTCTGACTGAAGCGTGGCTAATATCTCATCAATACTGTCGGCAGCTTGAACTTCGACCGCAAAACGATGCAGCGCCCGTGATATCAAATCATTGCGTCGAGCATTACTGACGAGACTCTCCACATGTTGTTGATTTGATTCGTTCTGTTGACGCAGCCGTTTAATTTGGTGGTGCACCATTGAGACCGCGCCTTTTGGTTGCTCGGTTGGTAGCTCCATCAAGTCCAAAAGCTTGGCATGCTTGGTAAAAAAATCGGGATTCTGCTGAAGATATTCAGCGACTTGGGACTCCGAGACCATCTAAATCAATCACTCCATCAAACACATGGGTGGCAGGGCCTGTCATCAATACGTGGTCGTTTTCGTCCCACGCAAAGCGAAGCCTTCCGCCGAGTAATTCAAGTGTAGTGCAATTTGCGTCAAATAAACCCCAAGCCCTTGCGATTGTTGCAGCCGCACACGCGCCAGTGCCACAAGCCAGTGTTTCACCGACGCCACGCTCGAAGACACGTAAACGACCAAACTGTTGATCGACGATTTGTAGGAACCCCACATTGACGCCATTGGGGAAAACCGAGTGCGCCACCAACGCCCGACCTAAACCACTCACATCTGCCGTCTCGACATCGTCAACCAGCAATGTGATATGCGGATTGCCCATCGAGACCGCACCAAATGTCACGGTTCCAAAATCTGGCAACGCAAGCTGATAACGATCGTGCAGTGTTGCCTCAAAAGGCAACGATTCTGGTGAAAAGTTGGGAGGCCCCATATCCACTTCGACTTGGCCATCTGGCAGTACTCGAAGCACCATCTGGCCTTTCTTGGTTTCCACTGGAATCTTTGCAGATTGCGTCAATTGATGATCAACCACATATTTGGCAAAACAGCGCGCCCCATTACCGCAATGCTCCACTTCCGAACCGTCTGCATTGAAGATGCGGTATTTGAACTCGCAATCTGCTCGCTCTGAGCGCTCAATGACCAATAACTGGTCAAAGCCCACGCCGAATTGACGATGGCCTAGCTGCGCCATTTGCGCTTGGCTGAGATTGAACGCGTTTTGAGTGGCATCGATCACCACAAAATCGTTGCCCAAGCCGTGCATTTTGGAAAATGCCAGCATCATAGTGGCGCTTCCAACGCCAACACATCGTCCAATGATTCACGCCTCCGCGCGACATGCACCTTGTCGCCGTCGATCAACAGCTCCGCTGGTCTGCACCGCGTGTTGTAATTCGACGCCATGCCAAAGCCATAGGCACCGGATGACTGCACAGCCAAAATGTCACCTTGTTTAACGGCGAGTGTACGATCTTTGCCCAAGAAATCACTGCTTTCACAGACTGGGCCAACCACATCATAAACATCGCTTGGTGTATCAGAAGATAACTCAACCGCATCAATTCGCTGCCAAGCCGAATACAACGCCGGCCGAATCAGCTCGGACATGCTCCCATCGACAATGCAAAAATTCTTGTGCTCAGAATGCTTCAAATACTGAACTTCAACCAACATCAGCCCAGCGTTGGCAGCAATGTAGCGACCAGGCTCCACCATGACCGACAGCCCTAGGGGTCCTATTTTCTCAACCACGGCATCGGCATAGCCTTGCAAATCAAAGGTTGGTTCGTCTCGATAGGTGACACCGAAACCGCCGCCTAAATCAATGTGCTGAAACGATATTCCTTGTTTGGACAATCGCCCAATCACTTCGAGCAGTTTATCTATCGCATCGTTAAATGGGCTGACCTCTGTTAATTGCGAACCGATATGGCAATCAATTCCGACAATCTTCAGCGACTCATGCTGCGCCGCTTGCTGATAGACAGATTCGATTTCATCCCAAATGATGCCGAATTTATTGTCCTTGAGTCCGGTTGAAATATAGGGATGGGTTTTCGCGTCCACATCTGGATTCACGCGCACAGATACCGGCGCAATCAATCCTAATGTCGCGGCGATTGCGGCCAGCCGCTCAAGCTCTGCAGCAGATTCAACGTTGAAGCAATGGATACCGAGCTTGAGCGCTGCATTGAGTTCGGCGGTGGTCTTACCGACACCGGAAAACACGATGCGGTCGGCCCGTCCGCCAGCGCGCAGCACACGCTCGATTTCACCAATTGATACAACGTCGAAGTACGACCCGAGTTTCACCAGAACACTGAGCACCGCCAAATTGCTATTGGCTTTTACCGCGTAGCAAATTTTATGATCAATTGCCGCCAGTGCTTGATCGATTGCCTGCCATTGCCTCTCCAGATGAGCGCGTGAATAGACATACAGGGGTGTGCCATATTTCTTCGCTAGGTCTTGGCAAGACAGGTCTTCGACAAACAGGTGATCGTTACGGTACTCGATACTCATTCAGACGCCTTTGTCGGTTCAATATAAAGGTCGCCCTTAACGCCACAGCCTGTTAGTGCAAACAGTAATGTCAGCAGCACAACTGTTCTCATAACGCAGCCGCCCTTTGCTTCGCTGCCTCTGCCGCTTGCCTGACCTGATTTGGTGCTGTCCCGCCGAAGTGATCACGTGAATTTACGGAGCCTTCCAACGATAGAACATCGTAGACGTCTGGCTGAATGGCTGAGTGAATTGATTGCAAAGTCTCAATTGAGAGCTCAGATAGATCAACACCCTCTTTCACCGCGATGGCAACGGCGTTGCCAACCACCTCATGTGCCTCGCGAAACGGCAATCCAGTTCGCACCAGATAATCTGCAAGATCGGTCGCCGTTGCATAGCCTTTCATGGCCGCTGCGCGCATTTGATCTGCATTTGGCGTGATATGAGGCACCATGTCTGCAAATGCTCTTAGGCTGTTGATTAGCGTTTCTACGCTGTCGAACAATGGCTCTTTGTCTTCTTGGTTGTCTTTGTTGTAGGCTAGCGGCTGAGACTTCATCAGCATCAACATCGCGTTGAGGTTGCCTAACGCACGTCCAGACTTACCGCGCACCAACTCGGGAACATCGGGGTTTTTCTTTTGCGGCATAATCGAGGAGCCCGTGCAGAAACGATCTGGCAAGTTCACAAAACCAAACTGCGCAGAGGTCCAAATGACCAATTCTTCCGACATGCGTGACAAATGAACCATACATGTCGCTGCAACCGAGCAAAATTCAATTGCAAAGTCGCGATCAGAGACCGCATCCAAAGAGTTAGCACAGGGTGCATCGAAGCCCAATAATTCAGCAGTACGATGGCGATTGATTGGATAGGGGGATCCCGCCAAGGCAGCAGCACCGAGTGGCGACTGGTTTAACCGACGACGACAATCCTGCAAGCGCGTGGCATCTCGATAAAGCATTTCAAACCAAGCCAACACATGGTGACCGAAGGTGACAGGCTGCGCAGTTTGTAAATGTGTGAACCCTGGCATAATGACATCAGCGTGTTGCTCTGCCAGTTCAATACAGCCCTGCATTAGGCGTTTGATTTCGGACAACGCCAAATCAATATGATCACGCGTCCACAATCGAACATCGGTGGCCACTTGATCGTTGCGTGAGCGCGCCGTGTGCAGGCGCTTGCCAGCATCACCGATATCTTGTGTCAGCTGATACTCGAGGTTCATATGCACATCTTCTAGCGCGACCGACCATTGAATATCGTTTTGTTCAACCTTGGCAGCCAGACGCGCCAGCCCTTCGAGAATCGCGTCTTTGTCACTTTCGCTCAATACACCGACTTCTGCCAACATGGTGGCATGGGCAATCGACCCGCGGATATCCTGCTGAGCAAGTCGATGATCGAAGGGGATGGAGGCGGTAAATTGTTGAACAAACTCATCTGTGGAATCGGCAAATCTGCCGCCCCACATTGAAGTGCCGCTTGGTGTATCAGCCATTTTTGCTTCCGAATATGCGAAAATACAATGATACCAAGTGACCGGGACTATCACTAATGCGGAATGTGGTTATTGCCACCAGAGAAAGCGCCCTTGCCCTATGGCAAGCCAAGCACGTGCAAGCAAGGCTACAAGCCATTCGCCCAGAGTGGACGGTAAGCTTGCTTGGTATGACAACCAAGGGCGATATCCTCCTCGACAGCCCACTATCTAAAATTGGTGGCAAGGGTTTGTTCGTCAAGGAGCTCGAAGTCGCGATGATGGAAAAGAAGGCTGACCTTGCGGTGCATTCCATGAAAGATGTTCCGATGAAGTTGCCAGAGGGCTTTGCACTGTCTGCAATTCTCGAGCGTGAGCGTCCGACAGATGCCTTCGTCAGCAACCACTTCAAACACATCGACGACCTGCCTGAAAATGCGGTTGTTGGGACGTCGTCGCTACGCAGACAAGCGCAGTTGTTGAGCCGACGCCCAGATCTCAAGATCCGCTCATTGCGCGGCAATGTACAAACTCGTTTGCGTAAACTTGATGATGGTGAATTTGATGGCATTGTCTTAGCCACTGCAGGATTGATGCGGCTCGAGCTGCATGATCGAATTCGACACGAGATCGACGAGCATTGGTTGTTGCCCGCCTGCGGACAAGGTGCCGTTGGCATCGAGAGCCGCGAAGACGATCATGAATTAAACACCGCCCTACAGGAGCTAGCTCATCTGGAGACCACTGTTTGCGTGCTTGCGGAGCGAGCGATGAATAGCTACCTAAACGGCGGCTGCCAGGTACCGATTGCAGGGTATTGCGTGATCAAAGACGGTACTTTGCATATGGAAGGTCGTGTTGCATCCGAGGACGGCACAGAAGTGATCGCACATCAAGCCGTGGGCTCCATCGATGAGTCAACCCAGCTTGGTGAAAGCATTGCCCAAACGATGTTGGCCCAAGGTGCGGGTAAGTTGTTGGAAGCGCTAAATCAAGAATGAGTGTCAAACAAAAAGTGTTGGTGTCGAGACCAAGATCCCAATGCCATCAACTTGCTGAAGGGGTATTCGCGCTAGGCGCGGAGCCTCTTGTAATGCCTAGCATAGACATCATTAAATTGACGATACCGCCAGAGAACATGACCGGTGCAACGGCCATTGTCACCAGCGCAAATGCAGCCCATTCAGCAATGGAGAACGGCTTCATCTTTGATGACGTAAAATTGTTAGCGGTTGGAGCTGCCACGACTCGCAGCTTCACGCAAAAGGGGTACACTGTGCGGTGGACGGCAGAGCCTGCCAACTCCGAAGGCGTGGTCGAGATATTGCGATCGGCAGAAGATTGCCAAGATACACCGTTTTTTCTACTGACAGGGGTCGGTGGACGCAATCTCATACAAGACTATCTGGTTCAGTCTGACCTCCAGTTTAGGCGTTTAGACTTATATCGCAGACAAGATTATCCGTTTGATCGCGGGGAACTGGATCGATTGTCGTCTTTCAATGGTCTTGTTACGGTGGGCAGCAATGAAAGCCTTTCGAGTTTTCACCGTCAACTAGGTACTAGATTTTCTGGCTTTGCTGAAAATCCACTGGTGGTGAATAGCGAACGTGGGAGACAACATGCGTTGTCATTGGGTTGGCAAGGAGACATTTATGTCCCAATGACACCTGGTGATACAGGACAGCTAGCTTGTATTGGCCAGTGGTTAACAAAATTTGAAGTTTGAGGATTACACGTGTCAGAAAAAGATGAAGTAAAGGCAACACCAGCCACTGAAGACACCACCGTGTCCAAGTCAGTTGGGGGGGGCTTTATCGCAGTACTCGCGCTGTTATTAGCACTTGCTGCAGTCGGAAGCGGGGGCTGGTTTTTCAATCAGCAAAAGAAGGCCGGTGAAGAGAGCACGCAAAAATTCAGCACCTTACAACAGTCTATCGGAAGCGCTGATAGCAAAGTTTCAGAGGTAGAAGCCTCCGTATCAGCCATTGAAGCTGCGCTAAATGCGCGCATTGATGAACTCGCTTCAACGCTGAATACCCAAACCCAAGCGGTTGCCGCCGAAGCACAATCAAATTTAGATGCAGCGATTGCGGCATCTACAGAAGCGCTCAAGAGTGAGGTGGCCACAGTCAATACCACCTTGCAGCAAGCCTTGGATGTCACCAATAAGAATCTTGCAATCACCCAAGATCTCGCAGCGGGCAACAACATTGACATGTTGTTAAATGAAGCCGCATTTTTGATGCGTATGGGCGCTCATCAGGCCAGTATTGCCAGCAATGCGAGCGCTGCGATTGAAGCCTATGAAGCCGCTGATCAAGCCATTGGTCGCACGGGGCTGACCGATGTGACTGATATTCGAAAGCAAATTCGTATTGAAATTGGATTGCTTCGTCGTTATGAGCAGCCAGATATCGAAGGGTTGCTTATGAGGCTAGACGAACTAGCCATGGCCAGCAACAACTTAGCTCTACCCATCGATGCCAGCACCGTAAAACCCGTTGCTGAAGTGGTTGAAACGACGCACGAACCAGTGGCGCAAACGGCAACAACCTCCACGCCATTTGAATGGTCGTTAGATTCAATTGGGCAAATCATTGAAAGCCAGGCTGCTGAACTTGGTAACGCACTGGTCGAGAATGTACGTCAGTCAGTCGTTCAACCAGAGCCAGAACCAAGTCAAGTCGCGATTCGTCAATACGGCAGCAATGCAGAAGCCAGAGACGCCATTCGACGCGCAACTGGAGCGGTTATTCGAGGCGATCAAAGCAACTTTGTCGCCGCACTGGAACGTGCAGCAGAGGTTATTCGCACGAACTTCGACACAGCTGACACTGGCGTCAACTACGTGCTTGAAGAACTTGAAGCGGTCAAGCAATTACCAGTACGCCTCGACACCACCGGTTTAGGTGAAGCAGAGGCCATGTTAAGAGAATTCACTATTCAATTGGGGGCGTCATCATGAGGACGTTATTCTGGGTTGTGCTGTCCATATCAGTAGCACTTTGGCTTGGTGTGCTTTTGCACCAAGATGGGTCCACATTGACCATCGTTTGGCGCGAGCAACCTCTGGTCAATATGACGCTACTAAAAGCCTCTATATTTGGTTTGGTGGGCTTTGTTCTGCTCTATATCGTATTTAGATTATTTGGTTGGATTGGACGAATTCCGAAACACTTAAGAGAGCGTGGCAATCGCAAGGCCTGGGTTAAGGGTGCTAAGGGTTTAAAGGGTGCTTTGATCCAACTCATCGAGGGCAACTACGCTAAGGCTGAGAAACTCACTTCAGCAGAATTTCCGGATGAAGAATCATTAGTCCACCATTGGCTCGGTGCGCAAGCGGCACACAAATTAGGTCGTTCAGCGCTCCGCGATAGTCATATCGAAGCGGCAATTACTGCGAATCCCGATGCTGATCGTGCAATGCGCATTGTTCAAACCGAAATGATGTTGGAGTCTGGTGAATTTGTTCAAGCGCTCACAAATTGCGAAAAACCAGCCCTTCAAGGTGCGACTCAATATGCAGATTTACGCTATCGCGCAGCGGCAGGCGCAGGCGATCACAGAACAGCTTTGTCAGCACTCAAACAGCGTTTTGAACGCAAAGCGATTTCATCTGAGTCACTCGTTGAACTAGCCTCAGCGCATATGGAGTTAGCGTTAGATCATTGTGAGAATGCCGCTGATTTGGAGAGTTATATTGGCTTTATGCCAAGGGCGCTCAAAAACTCAGATCTGACCATGTGGTTTAAAGCCAAACGTTTACTGGCATTGTCAGATGAGACTGCAGGGTTAAAAATCATGGCAAAATTGATGCACGCTGGCATGCCAGACAAGGTGTTTGAAGATGCGGTTTCACTTGGTCAAACTAATAGCCAAGTCCAAGCACTTTTAGAGGATGCAGCTAAGCGTTTTGGTTCCGATCCTCGGTTTCAGTCCTTAGCCGCTAGCGAGCCACCAAAAGCACTTGCTGCTGAGTAAGTTAACAATAAAAAAGCCTCCAATTTGGAGGCTTTTTTATTTGTGGTGCTGAGTTTACAAAATCGCAATCAAGCAACACCGCGATGTCTGAGTAATGCCTCATCGTTCGGTGCACGCCCTCTAAACTCGATATAGCTTTCCATTGCAGGCCGAGTCGAGCCCACTTCAAGAATATTTTCTCTGAAGGCAGCGCCAGCTGTCTGACTGAAGATGCCTTCTTCCTCGAACATTGAAAACGCATCTGAGGACAATACCTCAGCCCACAGGTATGAATAATATCCAGCCGCATATCCCCCAGCAAACAAGTGCGAGAAGCTGCACAGCATCCTTGAATCGTCTAGGCTGGGCGCGACTGCAATTTGCTGATTGACTCGCTTAGCGACCGCATAGGGGTCATTGGATGCTGTTTCCTCTGCATGAAGAACCATATCGGTCATTGCAAACTCGAGCTGTCTTAATAACATCAATCCACTGTGGTGGTTTTTGGCAGCAAGTGCTTTTTGCAAAAGTTCGTCTGGAAGAGACTCTCCAGTTTGATGATGCTTAGCGAATTTAGCCAGAGATTCAGCTTGCCAGCACCAGTGTTCCAAAAATTGACTCGGAAGTTCGACGGCATCCCATTCAACCCCCGCGATTCCCGACATGCCTGGGATATCCACGAGACTCATCAAATGATGGATCGTATGACCGAACTCGTGAAACAGTGTCACTACATCGTCATGTGAAATCAGGATGGGCTCGCCGTCTGCCGAAGGTGTTGCATTGCAGGTTAAATAGGCAACTGGCGCCTGTAATCCAGTGTTTGTTCGCATACGTTGCACCGCATCAGCCATCCATGCACCCGGACGCTTATTACCACGTGAAAATGGATCTGCAATGACATAGCCTCGAATCTCGTCATTTCGCGTCACTGCATAAGCGGTGACATCAGGATGATATTTGTCTTCCATCTCGATTGGTTTGACCTCAAAGCCTATGACTTCACCGACAACCGAAAACATGCCCTTGATGACGGTGTGAAATTCGAAATATGGTTTCAGATCTTCGTCACTAAATTCGTAGCGCTCTTCTTTGATACGCTCTGAGTAGTAGCTGATGTCCCACGGCTGTAAGGCGTCAATACCGTCTTGCTTTGCACGTTCTTCGATTTCTTTGAGCTCAGATTGGGCCTGTGGCTGAACCTTTTTCGCCATATTATTAAGAAAATCAATAACTTCACTCGTGGACGGCGCCATTTTTTTATCGATGCTGTATTGTGCGTAGTTTTCAAAGCCCAGCAGAGCCGCAAGCTGATGCCTTAAGGCGAGCGTTTGTTGAATCAAAGCAGTGTTGTCTTTGCTTGGATCGGCGTCGAATTTTTCTGATGCACGGGTGTTCCAGGCTTTCAGTAATCTTTCTCGTAACTTACGCGACTTCGCATATTGCATTACCGAGACGTAAACAGGCGCTTCCAACTTAAACAAATACCCTGATTTGTCCTCTGCTTTTGCCCACTGCTCTAGCATTCTCACGATTGAGGGCGGTATCCCTTCAATTTCAGCGGTGTCTTCTGTGTGATAGCTCCAAGCTTGCGTGGATGTCACTATGTTGCTGGAGAACTGCGTTGAGATTTCACTCAGCTTTAATAGGATCTCTTTGACTTGTTTGCGTTCAGCATCTGGAAGATGCACACCGCTTCTTTCAAATCCATCTATTGATTTCTGCAAATAGCGCTTTTTGGTGACATCCGTTTCGGCGCTGTGTAGGTGTTTGATACGTTCATACAAGGCTTTGTTCTGTGCCAAATTGGTATAGAACTCAGTTACCCTTGCCTCAGCTTCGACATATGCATGATGGAATACTTCGTCGTAACAGACTGCATCGAGATGAGATATTGCCGACCAATCAATTTCAAAATTTGACTCTGCTTCATCCCATTGAGTGATCGCCACCGACCAATTAATTTCGTCTATCGGTGTATTGGTGATCTTGTCTAAGTGCTCGCTGCTCGTCGTTAGATGCTCTTCGATCAAAGCCATCAAACGATCAGATTTCAGGTGTTCAAATTTCGGCAATGACATCTTGTGTTATACATCCAAGTTCGCAACGGATAGGGCATTCTTTTCTATGAATTCACGACGTGGCTCAACTTCATCGCCCATCAGCGTCGTAAATACATCGTCAGCTTGCATACCATCAGCGATGGACACCTTAAGCATAGAGCGTCTCGTCGGGTCCATCGTGGTTTCCCAAAGCTGCTCTGGATTCATCTCACCCAAGCCTTTATAGCGCTGAACACTTTGTCCACGTTGGGCTTCAGACAGCAACCAAGTTGCTGCAGCGTTAAAGTTATCCACGTCAAGCGTGCGATCACCTCGAGAAACCGTGAATTTTTTATTGAATTGAGTTACTTTCTTTGCCAATTCATTGATAGAGACAAACTCTGGCATATTGAAGAAACTTGCGCCAAACTCAATTACTGTCTCGTTACCATGTAAGTAGTGGACTAGTGCTTCACCCCTAACCTCAAACCGCTCGGACTCCGAAATTGTCTTATTAACCGAGTCAACCATGGTAGTTAACCACTCAGTGACGTTTCCTTCATAGGGATAACGCATCATCAATTCGGTAACGCGAGCATCATAAAAACGTGCAAGTCGCTTTTGATTAATACTTGCCAATGCATGTTGGTTGAACAGCATAGTCAAGTCAGCGGATGACAAAATTTCATTTTCACCCTCTTTAAAGGATGCGCCTTCAACTGCGATTTCACCAAAATAGCGATTGAGCTCTGCTTCGTCTTTGATATATCGCTCGTTCTTACCACGCTTGACTTTAAAGAGCGGCGGCTGCGCAATATAAACATGGCCACGTTCAACCAATTCTGGCATTTGCCGGTAGAAAAACGTCAGCAACAATGTGCGGATGTGGGAACCATCGACGTCCGCATCGGTCATAATCACGATTCGGTGATAGCGCAATTTATCCGGATTATAATCCTCTTTACCGATACCGGTGCCCAACGCGGTGATTAATGTGCCAACTTCTGCTGAGCCCAGCATCTTGTCGAAGCGTGCACGCTCAACGTTGAGAATCTTTCCCTTTAGCGGAAGCACCGCTTGTGTTTTTCGATCACGGCCTTGCTTTGCGGAACCACCCGCTGAGTCCCCTTCCACTAGGTATAGCTCGCACTTGCTAGGGTCTTTTTCTTGACAATCGGCAAGTTTACCGGGAAGTCCAGCGATATCGAGAGCACCCTTGCGTCTCGTCATTTCACGCGCTTTTCTAGCAGCTTCTCTTGCCCGGGCTGCATCAACTATTTTTTGGCAAATTTGTTTGGCTTCGGAAGGGTTTTCGTCCAAAAACATTGCTAAATGTTCGTTAACCATTGATTCCACTGGTGCTCGCACTTCGCTAGATACCAATTTTTCTTTTGTTTGGCTTGAAAACTTCGGGTCACCTACTTTTACAGATACGATCGCGGTTAGACCTTCACGCATATCGTCACCAGAGGTTGAAGCTTTTTCCTTTGCTAGAATGCCAGTGCGTTCCATGTAGTTATTTAGTGTTCGCGTCAAAGCGCCACGGAAACCCGCAAGGTGCGTGCCCCCGTCTTTCTGTGGAATATTATTTGTGTAGCAATAAATATTTTCTTGATAGGAGTCATTCCATTGCAGTGCTACTTCAACGCCGACATCATTTGAATCGGCGTTGATATGGATTATTTTTTCGTGCAACGGCGTTTTATTTCGATTTAAGTGTGCAACAAATGCTGCAATACCACCTTCAAAATGGAAATGATCGGATCGGTTGTCACGCTCATCGTTTAGCTTAATCGATACACCTGAATTGAGGAAACTTAGTTCACGAAGACGTTTTGCCAAAATATCGTAGTCGAATACGGTAATCGTGAATATCTCGGCCGATGGTTTGAATCGAACGATGGTACCGCTCCGATCACTGGTACCAATTTCTACCAACGGCGCGACAGGAACACTGTCTTTGTAATCCTGAGTGTAAACATTGCCTTGACGGTGAATTGTGAGGTTCAAGGTTTCTGACAATGCATTGACCACTGACACCCCAACACCATGAAGGCCTCCGGAAACTTTGTAGCTGTTGTCGTCAAATTTTCCACCAGCATGGAGCACCGTCATAATAACTTGTGCTGCAGAAACTCCTTCTTCTGGGTGGATGTCGACTGGAATTCCACGTCCGTTATCAGAGACTGACACCGAATTGTCTTGATGAATGGTAACAATTATGTCATCACAGTGTCCTGCCAGTGCCTCATCGATTGCGTTATCGACGACCTCGAAAACCATGTGATGTAGACCGGAACCATCATCTGTGTCTCCGATATACATACCTGGACGTTTTCTGACTGCGTCCAATCCTTTCAATACTTTTATACTGGATGAACCGTAGTTATCTGACATGGTTTTCCTTAAAGTTATTCGTGTGGTTAAAGCAGCTCGCCATGTTCCACGTGGAACAATTTTTGAGCGTGATCTTTCAAAAACGATGATGATTCACGTGTCTCTGTTACAAAAATTTGTCGACTACCGATTTGAGATATAAGCCCTTCCAAAGCTTCCTCATCTAAAAACGCGTGAACATCATCAAGGCAGACTGCAACGTTCTCCATCAAAGAAATCAAACGTAACTGCAATGTAGTGGCAACTCGAGCAATTTGCCCTTGGGATAAAACTTCCTTAGCCGGTCTATTATAACAGCTAATCAATAAATCAGCGCGATGTGGACCCCGTGTAGTTGTACGAAGTTTACGATCGGTACCGCGGCTTTTCTCAAATGCGTGGTACAGAGAGTCACCAAATCCAGACTTGTATGTCATCGTTGTAGTCGGTTGATCGAATAGAATGCAATTCATTGTAGCCACCAACTGTGTTCTATAGCGATGAACTTCTTCAGCTGTTGGGATCAAATTTTGGTCAATCGCATCAATTACACGGTTAGAAGCTTCCTGCTGCAATGCAGCGTTTCGTTGTTGTAACAATCTGCGGTATTGGAATAGTGGGTATTGCTCTTGTTCCACGTGAAACAAAAACCAATCGATAAGATTGCGTCTTAATTCGGGCTCACCGACCACAACTCGCCAAGAATCTGCACTAATTACTCTCAATGGAAACATGCCAGCCAATGCTGCAAGACGCGATTGTGGCTCGCGGTCGATACTTAGTTTCCATTTTGATTGAGAATCTCTAGAAACGCCTATGCGACGCATGATAGATTTTGAACTCACGACACCAGAAACCGTAAGCTCGCGCTCACCAGAACGAACGATCGATGCATACCGTCGACCTCGGTGACTAGCACCAGTGCTTAACAAATGCATCGCTTCCAGCATAGTAGACTTGCCAGCACCACTCGCACCCACAATAAGATTAACGCCCGAACTAGGTTCGAGCGTCATCTTAGAAACATTGCGAATATTCGACAGCGTTAACTGGGTCAGCACATTGGTAAAATCTAAAGACGAATAGGCATCACGACGAATTTAACATCATCGACACCTGGTGGAAGCACAAGTACACTCGCATTAGAATCGCCAAGCTTGAACTCAACGGTCTCAGATTGAATAACCTTCAAAACATCGATGATGTAACGGATATTAAATCCGATTTCGAGCGCTTCACCGGAGTAATTGAGTTCCACCGCATCCTCAGCCTGCTCTTGTTCTGGGTTATTGGCTTGAACACTCAGCTGATCACCTGCAAATTGTAACCTTACACCGTTAAATTTTTCATTCGATAAAATCTGTACACGATTCAATGCCGCTAATAGCGCATTACGATCTACTGTTCCAATTCGATCATTGTCCAGCGGCATGACCCGTCGGTAGTCGGGAAATTTTCCATCAATCAGCTTTGAGGTAAAACAAAGCGATCCAGATCTCATTTGAATGTGTTGATCAGACAATGAGATTTGCGCTGATGTCGCCGGATCGTCCATCAATCGAATCAGTTCGCGAACACCTTTATTCGGAATGATGACTTGCTTGGCTTCTGCAACCATTGCAGGCAGCTGATGCTTTGCATAGCTCAATCGATGACCATCTGTCGATACCGCGGCAAGCACGTCGCCTTCAATCTCCAGCAGCAAGCCGTTGAGGTAATAGCGAACATCTTGCTGTGCCATTGAAAAATCGACACGACTAAATAACCGCTTCAAATCTTCCTGAACGATATCAAATCGCGTTGAAGCTCCGACAGAATCAGTCTTAGGAAAATCAGCTGCGGACAACATCGACAAAGTAAACTTTGCACGACCGGCTTGTACGGTGGCTTTGGTTTCTGCCAGTGAAATATTGACAGTAGAATCATCCGGTAAGGAACGTAGGATGTCAAATAGCTTTCGAGCAGGCAATGTCCATTCAAAATCAAAATCAGCATCAACCTGTACACTATCTTTCAACTCAATTTCTGTGTCTGTTGTGGTCAGCTCAAGGAGTCCTTGATTGAGCTGAAAGAGCACTGTCCCTAACACCGGTAATGTATTTCTTCGTTCAACTGCTCCAATGACACGGTTTAATGGTCTGAGCAAATCGTTCTTAGCGATGCTGAGCTTCATATATCTACCTTATATATATAAATATTGATGTTGCTAGTTCTAGCCAACTTTTGGTGGATAAGTTAATTTTTAACTTAAAAAACAATAAATTATGTAAATAACAACTTTGTACATAACCAGCCAGCAAACCTCTGAGTAAAACCTGTATAACTACGATATTTTTCTATGACACGTTGTTGTCCACGGGTTTGTACAAAGGTTATCCCACGTGTTATCCACATTGAAATCACTCCTGCAAAATTCGCATAAGTGCTTGATAATCCTTCGAAAATCTCTCGTCCGTTTGAAGTAGTTCGTCAACCTTCTTAACCGCATGCATCACCGTTGTATGGTCACGGTCGCCAAATGCTTTGCCAATGTCATTCAAGCTGCTGTCGGTTAATTGTTTGGCCAATGCCATCGACATTTGTCTTGGACGCGCGATACGACGTGCACGCGACGCGCTGAGCAATTCTGTCATACTGAGTTTGAAAAATTCACAGGTATTGCGTTGTATATTGTCTACCGAGATCCTTCGATCCCGAGAGGCAAAAGTCTCGCGCAATGCACGCTTGGCAAGCTCAATAGTGATCGGCTGCTTTTGAAAATCTGCTTGCGCGATCACGCGGTTTAACGCCCCTTCGAGTTCGCGGACAGTCGAACCTCCGCGATCGGCTATCAATAGTGCGACATCGTCCGGTAACTGGTGCCCATTTCGTTCAGCCTTGGCATGAATGATTGCCACACAGACTTCAAGTTCCGGGCGTTCAATCTCGGCCACAAGCCCCCAAGCGAAACGAGAGCGCAGGCGCCCCTCTATACCTGTGACGTCCATTGGAAATTGGTCACAGGTCAGAACGATCTGTTTATTGGTGTCCAACAATGCATTGAACAGGTGAAAGAACTCTTCCTGGGTTCGATCTTTATTGGCAAAAAACTGAATATCATCGATTAACAGTGCATTCACATTTCTAAACGAGCGCTTGAACTCATCCATCGAGTTGCTGCGCAACGCAGCGACCATTCTTCGAAAATAATCCTCAGCCGACATACAAACCACATTGGCTTCGTGGTTGGCATCTTTGATTGCATTGCCTACGGCGTGCATCAAGTGCGTCTTGCCAACACTGTAAGGGCCAAAGATTACCAGAGGGTTGTAACGTACCCCAGGTTCTGATGCGGTTGCCATTGATGCGGCGCGAGCGAATTGATTGGATTTCCCCTCGACGAAGGCATCAAAGGTGTAGTTTTTGATTAGCCCCGCCGAGGCAATCATCTGTTTGGGTTTCGCTGAGGTCGGATTTGGCACAGCTGACGCAGCTTTTTGCGGTCCACCTGTGGAATAAACGACCTTAAACGACTCAAGACCAGAAATTGCACGTGCTAGCTCGGCAATTCGGTCGCCAAACCGTGCCTGCAATTCTTGTTGCACGAATCGATTCGGTGCATATAGCGTCAAAGCAGTCTCAGAGAGGCTGTGTTGTAATGGATGAATATAGGTACTGACCAGCCCGGGATCGAATTCCGACTCTAAGCGACGAACACAATTGGCCCACAGCGGGTTGGACGACACAGATTCTCCCCATCAAAACCGATCAACGACCCGCTATCATACGAAGAATCGGTATAGTTATCCACAATAAAAGGAGTCAGCAGTTGACGTTCTAGGACTTTAATGCTAAATTTTCGCGTTCACTTATTGGAAGACACGTTATGAAACGTACATTTCAACCTAGCGTTTTGAAGCGCAAGCGTTCACACGGCTTTCGTGCACGCATGGCAGATCGCCACGGCCGTGCAGTTCTGGCTCGTCGTCGCGCAAAAGGTCGTAAGCGCCTTTCAGCTTAATTTCAGGCGTGCTTGAATTCGTGGGTACGCGGCATTATACGTTTGAGCCTGAAAAACGGCTGCGTAAGCCCTCCGAATTTAAAATGGCCCTGACCTCAGGGCAGCGTGTACGACATCCTGTCATACATTTCGCACTCGATCACAACACCAATCAGCCACGCTTGGGACTTACTGTGCCCAAAAAAGTACTGCGACGAGCACATGATCGCAACCGAATCAAACGGTTGATACGGGAAAGCTTTCGCCACCATCAGCATAAACTGCCGCCAGTGAACATTGTGGCTATGGTACGATTCGGCATCGAAGAGCTCAGCAACCAAGAAATCTCGGAGATATTGGCCCATCAATGGCGACGGATCAAACGGCAACACAACGCGCAATGATTGGACTGATTAAGGTGTATCGCTACGGCATTTCACCCTTTTTGCCAGCTCGCTGTCGCTACATTCCAAGTTGCAGTGAATATGCCCTTGATGCTGTTAAAATTCACGGTGCGATAATCGGCGGCAAATTAGCGGCCAAGCGGCTTTGCAGCTGTCATCCATGGGGTGGGCACGGCTACGACCCAGTGCCTCCAAAACAAACAGAAACTAAATAGAGAACGGTTTAAATGGAAAACCAACGCGTCTTTTTGTATACCGGCCTAGCCTTTTTGCTTTTCCTTGTATGGCAACAATGGCAAGTCGATTACGTTTTGCCAAAACCAGAGCCTGAAGCAATCCAAGTCGTCGAACAAGGGGTATCTGTCGATGGAACAGTCGGTAATACCGCGGCAACTGGCGACACCATCAGCGTATCAACGGACGTAATTTCTGCTGAGATTTCATTGAATGGTGGTGAAATCTCAAAACTCTCACTGGCAGATTATTCTGTTTCGCTTGAAAAGCAAGATGAGCAATTTGTTCTCTTAGATCGTTCGGCAGATCTATATAACGTTGCACAAAGTGGCCTTCAGGGCACCGGTGTTGGCTTGCCAGATCACCGCGCGACCTACAGTGCTGAGCAGACTAGCTATACCCTAGACGGCGATCAGCTTGTCGTACCAATGACATGGCAGCAAGATGGCGTCACTGTCACCAAATCGCTGACCTTCACCAAAGGCAGTTATCAGGTTGAAGTGAATTACGCCATTGAAAGAGCGCCAGCGGGTTCGGAAGGACGTTATTACGCGCAGATTCAGCGCACTCAGGGCGAGTCGACCGGTGGGCTTGGTCAAGTCTACAGTTACACTGGCGGTGTTTATAGCTACAGCGAAGAGCGTTACAACAAATACGACTTTGGCGACATGGCAGACAGTGACCTAAAGATGGACAACATCAAAGGTGGCTGGGTGGCGATGATTCAGCATTACTTTGCCGCTGCGGTTATTCCACCGCAAGATGATACTCATCGGTTCTATAGTACTACGGCCAATGAAGGGCGCATTTTTAGCCTCGGCATTCAGAGCGCAAAAGAAGCTGTTGGTGCTGACGGAACATTAACCCTAAGCCACAAGTATTACATAGGACCCAAAATCCAAGAAAAACTCGATGAAGCGGCGCCATTTTTACGCTTGACGGTTGACTTTGGCTGGTTGTCCTTTGTAGCTGAAATATTGTTCTCGGTCTTGAAGTTCTTCCATCAATACGTGGGTAACTGGGGCTGGTCGATTATTTTGCTAACACTGCTAATTAAGCTGATTTTCTTCCCCTTGTCGAAGATGTCTTATACATCAATGGCAAAGATGAAACAGCTGACACCGAAGATCCAAGCCATCCGTGAGCAGTATTCCGACGATCAGGCAAAAATGGGCCAAGAGACCATGAACCTGTATCGCAAAGAGAAGGTCAATCCACTGGGTGGCTGTATTCCTATCTTGTTGCAGTTTCCGGTATTTATTGCCCTGTATTGGATGTTGGCCGAGTCGGTTGAGCTTCGCCAAGCGCCGTGGATTGGCTGGATTCAAGATCTTTCTATCAAGGACCCTTGGTTCATCTTGCCTGTGATTTACATGGTGACGATGTTTATTCAGCAGCGTCTGAATCCACCGCCTGCAGATCCTATCCAGCAGAAGATTTTCCAGTGGATGCCAGTGATGTTCGGTGTGTTCTTTATGTTCTTCCCTGCAGGTCTGGTCTTGTACTGGGTGGTCAATAATACACTCACCATTGCACAGCAGTGGACCATCATGCGCAACCTCGAGAAAAAAGGGCTGAAGTAGCCCATGTCTGACACCATCTGTGCCATTTCCACAGCCGCTGGGCAAGGTGGTGTCGGAATCGTTCGAATCAGCGGACCTCAAGCACTCGAGCTGGGGTCGCTGATCTGCCAAAAAGCTTCCCTCAAACCCAGATTCGCCACTCGGGCACAGTTTGGTATTGGCACGCCCATCGACGATGGCATTGCGCTGTACTTTCCGGGTCCAAATTCGTTTACCGGTGAGGACGTTGTTGAGCTGCAAGGTCACGGCAGTCCTATTGCGTTAAATGCCCTCCTCCAAGCCCTTTGTGAACAGGGCGCGCGATTGGCCGAACCCGGTGAGTTTTCCAAACGAGCTTTTTTGAATGATCAATTAGATCTTGCTCAAGCCGAGGCGATTTCAGATCTGATCGCGGCCAACAGTGAGCGTGCCGCTCGAAGTGCTGTGCGGGCGCTTCGAGGGGAGTTTTCCACCCGAATTGAAACGCTGGCCAAGGCAATGATTGAGCTCAGAGTGTGGGTGGAAGCGGCACTTGATTTTCCAGAAGAAGAAATCGATTTTCTCGCCGATGAAGCGCTCGCGGCACGGCTTGATCATGTGCGCAGTCTGATGGATGATATCTTGGCAAAAGCGACGCAAGGTGCGCTGTTGCGTAACGGTGCGAAGGTTGTGCTGATGGGTCGGCCTAACGCCGGTAAGTCGTCATTGCTCAACTACCTTGCCGACGAAGAACTCGCCATCGTGACGGATATTCCAGGAACCACTCGTGATCTGCTGTCGACTCAAATCAATCTTCACGGGGTTCCCTTACACATTACGGATACTGCGGGCTTGCGAGAGACGACAGATCCTGTCGAGCAGGAGGGCGTGCGCCGCGCACGCAAAGCCTTGAGCGAAGCAGATTTGGCGATTTTGATCGCGGACATCAATAGTCCAGAACATATGGATGAATTGAGCGAAGAGCTCGGGCGCGACTACCCCCAAGTCCCTATTCTCAAAGTGTTTAATAAACTCGATCAGCTTGAGACACATGTCAGCAAAAAACAGGATTTGTTTTTGCCTTTGGATCCCTCAGCGTTGCAAGTGTCAATTAAGCAGGCGATCGGCCTAGAGCAACTGAAGGACCAGCTCGCGCAACTGGTGGGTATCGATCAATCTGAGTCTGATGTTTTTATTGCGCGCACCCGACACCTAGACGCATTGCGCCGTGCGCGTCAGCATTTTGATTGGGCAGAAGCGCAATTGTTGCAGTATGCCGCGGGTGAACTAATGGCAGAAGAGCTGCTGCAAGCGCATCATGCGCTGGGTGAGATTACCGGCAAACTGAGTGCTGACGATCTACTTGGTGAGATCTTCTCCAGTTTCTGTATCGGCAAATAAAATAGGGCTCATGCGAGCCCTTTGGTTAGCCGCCTTTGGCCGCAGAGTCCATAAATTCTTCAAACTCCTTTTCTTGCGCACGGCGTTTGGCCTGTGAGCGGAACGTTTGGAACGCGGAAGCTCTGGTCTGTATTTCTTCCTCGATCTCGCGAATCCGATCGTATTGAGTGTTTTGGTATTCATTGAATACCTCATTGTCTGTCGAGGCCGCCTTAAACGCAGACCCTGTATTCTCGCCCGTCCACTCGTGCCATTTTTGCTTGGCGGCCGCAGGTAGGTCTTTAACGTGACGACCAGACCATGACCAAAACAAGATGACTAAGCCAATGGGCCAAAAGAAAATTAACCCAAGCACTGTTGCCAAGATGTTGGCTTTGGGCCAGCGGTTACAGTTGTGGTTTTTGGTTGATTTTTTCATTACACATTCCTTTATGTGAACACTGTTCGCATTAATAATGCTACACGTTGTTTGCGTTTTCAAGCAATAATCCCTATAAAGTGATCACTGTTTACATTGAATTACCAAATGAAAAAAACCAGTTATCACCACGGTGCGTTGGCAGAGGCACTTTTGAATGCGGTTGACGACATTGCAATGCAGTTCGGGCTTGAAGCCGTCAGTTTGCGCGCGTGCGCTAAGAAAGTTGGGGTATCGCCCTCATCGGCCTTTCGTCACTATGCCGACAAACGAGCGCTGTTGACGGCGTTTGCCACGCGCGCCATGTGGCAGCTGATCAATGTAATGTCTGAGGCGCGCACAGCACCTGACCCACTTAAGTCAGTAAGCCTTGCCTATGTCGATTTTGCGCTCAGTCATCCGTATTACTTTCGCGTGATGTGGCGCGAGGAAGGGATTTACATACAGGATGAGCACTACGTCCAAGCCGCGACAAAATTGAAGCAACTTTTCAAGGCGGGCTTTGCGGAAACGTTGCCTGACGACGATCCAGAGCGGTTTAGTTCGATTGAAATTCTAGCGTGGAGCGGCGTTCATGGGGTTGCGAGCTTATTGACCGAAGGGCATATCGGCAAACAACTTGATAAAGCGCAAAAGCTTGATCTGGCGGCGAGGATGATCGATGCCTTATCAAAGGGGCTCAATGCATCGCAAATCGCAGTTCATACACAATCATTTCGCCCTGATTAAATTGTCTCAGGCTTCCACCGTGGCTTTGCGCCACTTCCGACACAATGGTGAGCCCGAGACCCGATCCAACCACGCCATCGCTGTTAGAACCTCTTGTGAATCGCTCGGTCAGTGTCTGTAGGGGTTGCACGGGATTTATACCGATGTTGCTGACTGCCACAACAATTTCCTCGCCATCTTGTACGGCTGACACCTCTACTTCACCCTCGGTGGCGGTGTATTTCAATGCATTGTCGACCAAATTGCGCAGCGCTGTTTCAATTAATACTGGATCGCCACGAAGTGACAAACTAGGTTGGCAGTGCAAGTGGAAATCGATATCTCGAAGTTCTGCTGTAGTCGCAAAGGATTGATATAGGCGTCCGATGATGGTGCTGAGATCAATCGGTTTTCGCTTTGCCCGTTCACTACGATAACTCACCATCGCATGGTCCAGCATTTGTCCAGTGACACGGCTGCTGTGGTCAATTGATTTTTTAATTTTGAGGAGTTCTTGCTGTGTTTCAGACTCCATCGGCTTTGTCATGGCCAAATCCACTTGCATCCGCATGGTGGCCAGTGGGGTGCGAATATGGTGCGCGGCCTCTGAAATAAATGTTTCGGTCTTGCGTAGCGAGTCACTCAGGCGCTCTAGGAAGTGATTGATCGCGCCAATGATGGGCTCTAACTCCTTTGGCACAGGGTGTGTGATTTGACGCAGGTCGCGCGGGCCTCTGCGGCTGACGGCCTCACTAATCCGCCTGAGTGGCTGTAATGCTTGATTGATGGCCAAAGCACCGAGTAGGGCGGCCAAAATAAAAATACCAACGCTTAAAAGCGCAGTTCTTCGGGCCGCTGCGTCAATGATTTCAGCTTGTGCGGAGAGCGGTTGTCCAAGATTAATTTCCACAATGGCGTAACCGTCTTCCAGCGCGACGGTTTTTTGCAGTGTGGCGAGGCGAATCGGTGCCGCTTTGTAGCGGGCAGTTTCGACATGTCCACGCCCACTTTCCAATGTGGTGGCGGTATTGGCGGGCAGATCCGCCACGCCGACCACGACGGTTTGATTGACTGTGATGCGATAGAGGAGTCTGTTATCGCTAATTTCGGCCAACATGGACAGGGCAGATGGTGGAATGTCGACCACTGTCCCTGCTTCACTTGAATAGACGCGTTCGCTAATAATGCGTGCGCTTGAGAGCAACAATTGATCGTGGCTGGCGGTTAGGGTGTTGCGGGCGATATTGCCGCCGAGAATATACATCACCGCTGCCAGCACGAAGGCGACCCATGCCAATTGAATCAGCAGACGTCGGCGGATCGATAGCATTAACGGGTCACTAAGCGGTATCCGACGCCGCGTTGCGTTTCAATGGTAACGTCGCTTTGGCCAAGTTTCTTGCGCAGTCTGGCCACATAGACTTCAATGGCGTTATCGCTCGCGTCGTCGTCAAAGCTAAACAATCGATCGTGCAAATGCTGCTTGGACAGTGTCCTACCCGGGGCATCAAAAAAAGCCTCCATCAAGCGCCGCTCTCGATTTCGCAAGGAGATGGGCACATCGCCGATCCATAGTGATGCGGTCTGTGCATCAAACGACAAATCGCCAAATTGAGCCGCATTTTGCACACGGCCTTGCTTGCGTCGAATGACCGCTCGGCAACGTGCAAGCAGCTCCTCAAATTCAAAGGGTTTGACCAAATAATCATCGGCACCGCTGTCGAGGCTATCGACACGATCTGACACCGTTGAGCGGGCGGTGAGGATGATAATCGGTGTTTCTGATTGCGCCGGTTCGCCGGAACGACGCAGTGTTTGGAGTAACGTTTTGCCATCGCCGTCGGGCAGGGTCATGTCGATCAGGGCGACTTGATACTGAGTACTGGTGATAAAGGTATTCGCTTCGCCTAACGTGGTGGCCCAATCGACAATATGCCCCTCCAGACCAAGCCGTTCGGTGATGGCGTTACCCAGCTCTACATTGTCTTCGACCAATAAAAACCGCATTTGTCCGTACTTGTCAGGTTGGTGTCAGAAAACCTTGTTACTAATTGCAGCTGTGACTGTTGCCGCCGCAATCATATGACGGTGCATCATAGCTTATTCAAAAAGATGGAGAGTACTAATGAAATTAAAAATGCAACAACTTGTCGCGGGCATTTCACTGTCTGTTGGCTTGATCGGCACCAGCTTCGCGGCTGAGTGTATTGCCCCTGCGAACCCCGGCGGCGGTTGGGATTTTACCTGCCGCACCATTGGCAAAATCATGTATGACATCGGCGCAGTCGCCGATCCAGTCCAAGTCACCAATATGGCCGGTGCAGGCGGTGGCTTGGCCTATACGCATGTAGTCAATGAGCGCAATGACGACGGTGATTTGATTGTGGCTGCTTCTTCTGCGACGGCGACACGTCTGGCTCAGAATGCCTATGGTGGTATGACTGCAGATCAAGTCCGCTTTCTCGGTGCGATTGGTGCAGATCCAGGCGTGATCGTGGTCGCAAAGGATTCACCTCACCAGACGCTTACAGATCTACTCGATGCAATCAAAGCGGATCCTGCGTCAGTCGCCTTCGCAGGGGGCTCAGCGGCAGGGGGCTTTGATCACCTTAAAGCATTGATGGCGCTCAATCGTGTGGGTTATACCGATATTCGCTCGGTGAAATACATCGGCGTGGATAGTGGCGCAGATGCCATCACACAGACGATTGGTGGATTTACCCAAGCCATGACCGGTGATATCTCTGAAGCAGTTGGCTTTATCAAGTCTGGCGATGTACGTGTATTGGCGGTGTTCACCGATGAGCGTCTGCCGGGCGAATTTAGCAATATCCCCACTGCCAAAGAGCAGGGCGTCGATGTTGTGGCGGTAAACTGGCGTGGTCTGTATGTGCCCAAGGGCATTGATCAAGCAGACTACGATAAATGGTCTGATGCACTTGCAAAAGTTGCTGCCTCACAAGAGTGGGCTGATGCGATGACAGCCAACGGTTTGGCGCCGTTCACCAAAGTAGGCGATGACTTCCAAACCTATCTTGATGGGGTGATTGCCGAAGTACAAACCATGTCCAAAGAGCTTGGAGTGATCCAGTAATGGCAGATCGGCTTTTTGCCGGTTTGATGCTGGTGGTTGCAGTGGCGTATGCCGCTGTGGCCACCAAAATTCAAACCTCTTTTCTGGGTGATCCAGTGGGGCCCAAACTGTTTCCGATCGGCATCGCCACGGCAGCGGCCATCGCGTGTTTGTTTATTATATTTAAGCCGACCGCTGATACAACTTGGCCCGATTTGCCGACCTTTGCTCGAATTCTAGTCGCCTTAGCGATTTTGATTACCTACACCTACCTACTGAAACCCTTGGGCTTTGTGATCCCCACGGCATTGGTCGCCGGTGGTTTGAGCTTTTTGATTGCAGGCCATGTGGTTCGTTCTGCTTTAACTGGGGTGGGCCTCGCGATTGGACTTTATGTTGTCTTTAGATTTTTACTAGGGCTGAGCTTGCTGGGATTCCCTAAGAGCTGGTTCGGAGTGTAGTGTGGATACCATTTCACTGTTGATGCAGGGCTTTGATGTCGCCCTGACCCCAACCAATTTAATGTTGGCGGTGGCGGGCTGTATTATCGGCACCATCGTCGGCGCATTGCCCGGTCTTGGGCCAAGTAATGGCGTGGCGCTGTTGATACCACTGGCCTTTAGTATGGGTTTGGATGCGACCGAGTCGTTGGTGTTGATGACCAGCGTGTATTACGGCGCGATGTATGGCGGTCGAATTTCCTCGATTTTGCTGAATGTGCCTGGCGATGAACCGGCGTTAATGACCACGCTCGACGGTTACCCTATGGCCAAGCAGGGTCGGGCAGGTGATGCGCTTGTACTGTCAGGCGTGGCCTCGTTTGTGGGTGCTTTCTTGGCAACGATTGGCTTGATGTTTCTGGCCCCGACACTTGCACAAGTGGCTTATTTGTTCGGGCCGGCAGAGTACTTTGCCCTTTACTTATTGGCATTCTCGACGTTGGGCGGTTTGGCCTCAAAAAGCCAAGCCAAAGCGGTGTTGGCTTCTTGTATTGGTCTTGGAATTGCGATGATTGGCCTCGACAATTTTAGCGGCATGCCAAGGCTAACCGGGGGCAGCATGCACCTGATGGATGGCGTGGATTTTCTGGTGGCCATTGTGGGGTTATTTGCCATCACCGAAGTCTTTGTGTTTATCGAGAGCCATGGCAAGGAAAGTTCAATCGGCGTCACTCTTAACAAGATCACCATTCCTATTAAGGAAATCCTCGGTAGCACGGTGACCATGTTGCGCTCGACGGTGATCGGGTTCATCGCAGGCATTTTGCCTGGCGCGGGAGCCTCATTAGGTAGCTTCTTAGCCTATTCGGCAGAGAAGTCGATTGCAAAGGATAAAGAGACCTTCGGTACTGGTAACCCCAAAGGTGTCGCTGCGCCTGAAGCGGGTAACAATGCGGCCGCTGGTGGCGCTCTGGTACCCATGCTGACCTTGGGTGTGCCGGGCTCCGGGACAACGGCGGTGTTGTTGGCACTGTTGATGACGCTCAATATCACACCGGGTCCCTTGCTGTTTGAAGAGCGCCCTGAAGTGGTTTGGGGTCTGATAGCGGCGTTGTTGATTGCCAACGTAATGTTGCTTGTGCTCAACGTACCGCTGGTGAAGTTGTTCGTCAAAATCTTGATGGTACCGCCTCGGGTGCTCCTTCCAGGTGTGACAATGGTGTCATTTGTTGGCATTTATTCGCTGTCTGGGTCGTCTTTTGATTTGCTGCTGATGATTGGATTCGGTGTGTTGGGTTATGTGCTACGTAAGCTCGATATTCCGACAGTGCCAATCATTTTGGGCATTTTGCTCGGCAACCATATGGAGGACAGTCTTCGCCGCGCGATGGTGGTCTCCGGTGGTGAGTGGCAGTACTTGTTCTCATCATGGATCGCGATTGTGTTGTGGATTGCTGCCATGGTGGGCTTCACCGCGCCGTTGTTTTTGCGCAATTTGATCAAGAAGCCAACCGCGCATGACCACTAAAGTTCTTGTGCCCTCGGGTGTTCTGGGGTTGGGTTTCGATCGGGAGGCGTTGGCCCTTGGTGTTGCCGAAGGCGCAGATATCATTGCCATCGATGGCGGGTCCACAGACAGTGGGCCATTCTATTTGGGCACCGCGCAGTCGAAGTATGCTCGTGCCACCTGCAAAGCAGAATGGCGTGATCTTATGTTGGCTAGAGCGCAATTGGATGTGCCTTTGGTGATTGGCTCTGCGGGTACCTGTGGCGCGGATTCAATGGTTGATTGGATGTTGGCGCTGACCCAGGAGCTTGCCGTCGAGCTTGGGCAGTCCCCCAAAATCGCGCTGCTTTACAGTGAACAATCTCAGACCACGCTGCAATCGCGCTGGTCTCAGATCTCCCCATTAGCTGCCGCGCCTGCGTTTGAGCAGCAAGACATCGATACACTGTCGCACTGCGTCGCACTGGCAGGCGTCGAACAAATCCAAGCCGCCTTGGACACCGGAGCCGATATCATCATCGCAGGACGCTGTACTGATACTGCGGTGATTGCCGCCTTGCCGATTTCCCGAGGTGAGCATGTGGCCGCCGCTTGGCACGGCGGCAAAATTGCCGAATGTGGCGCACTGTGCACCAGCCATCCGGTGACCGGTTGCGTGATGTTGGAAGTCGACCAAACGGGCTTTACCATTCGTCCGCTTCACCCAGATGCACAATGCACACCGCATAGCGTCAGTGCCCACATGCTCTACGAAAACGCCGATCCCGTGGTGCTCTATGAGCCAGGCGGTCATTTGGATGTGAGCACCGCCCAGTATCGAGCACTAGACGAGCGTTCGGTTCGGGTTGAAGGCAGTACATGGATCAAAGCTGAGCGCTATACCGTGAAACTTGAGGCTGCTCGGATTAGAGGTTACCAGTACAGTCTGCTGGCTTTGGTGCGCGATCCGCACTATGTGAAGCATATCCGACAATGGTCGGCGCACTTACAAGGCTTTTTGCACCGTTTGATTGAAGACACCATGGGCGAGCTCGATTATGACCTACAGCTGCGGTTAATTGGCGTCGATGCCACATTGGGGGAATTGGAGTTTGTCGAGTCCCATCCAGTCGAAGTCGGCGTGCTCGGGCTGATCACTGCGTCGAGTGACGATCAAGCGCAAGAAATTGCCAAGCTCTGCAACCCGCATTTTCTACATTTCTCGCTGACCGACGACGAACCCTCGGTGACCTTTGCGTTTCCCTATTCACCTGCCGAAACTTCGCGCGGCGCGCAGTATGAGTTTGTGTTCAATCACGTGATGGAACTTATCGAACCCATGGATGGCTTTCGACTGAAGGTGGTCTCATGAAGACCATTGGTGACTATGCGAAATTGATTCGCAGCAAGAATGCTGGCCCATTTTGGCTGAGTGTCGATATATTTGCGGAGGCACAGTATGCAGTCTTGTGTAATCGGCTCGATAATCAAAAAATTGCCGAGGCGTTTAAGGTGCCGCCGGATTCACTGAAGCGCTTCGATCTCGATGATCTGCGGGTCATAAAACTAAGCCTGCCAAGGCCAGTTGTTCAGGGTGCTACCGCAGATCGAGATCAGCATGGTGCGCAGTATGCTCACCTAGTGTCAGCTTTAGGCCTTTTGCCAGATGGTGACAGATAGCGGTCGGCCATCTGGCAATGTATGGACTAGATGCTCATTGATCAGCCCGTTGCCCAGCGTTAGCAGCACTTCATTTGGCTCCAATAGGAATTTTGGATTTCTTGGGCGGCATGGGCCGACGTGCTGCGCACCTTGCATAAAGGTTTGGTAGAGCAGGATTCCTTTGGGTTTTAGTAAGCTCGGCAATGTCGGTAGCAAGGGGCGATGGAGGTAGCGCGCGACGTGAATCAGATCGAATTGTTCACGCCATTCGCTTGGCCAAGCAAAGTTGGGGGTTTCTAAGTTCATACGCTTGGCGTCAATGGTTACGCCACAGCGCGCACTGCTTCGTTGGAGGCGCGAAATAGAATCCTCGGAGTAGTCAACCGCGGTCATTTGCCAGCCGGCGCTGGCGAGCGCCAAGCTGTCTCTGCCAGCACCGCAGGCGATGTCTAAGGCGCGTCCCAAATTGATTTGAAGCTCGCTTTGCCGGTGGTCTATCCAGTCTTGAATCAGCGTCGAGGGCTGCCAGTGAAAAATGGGCTGCTTGCAGACCCAATTTGCATCAGATATGGGCGGTATTGCGTTGTCGATTTGATAGGGCTTGTCGGCAAAGTAGTGCTTGGCCTCTGCCAGCTGAGCGTCGGTGCCAATCAGCTGAAGTGCAAAATGCGTGCTCGGCAATTCATGGCTTAGTTCGAACAGCTGCCTGGCCGGGATGTTTGCGGCATTGGGGTGATGTGATGCGAGGTAGTCGCTTTCGTCACGCAGGTCGATTATGACAGTGTTTGCAGCCAATTTTTTAGCTCCAGCGTGTGATGGGGGCGATGGATGTCGTTGACTTGGATTCCCAGTTGGGCCAGTGAGTCAGCGCTGGGCTGTGCTTGGCAATCGGCCAGCGCGCCGAGCAATGATTCGCCTTCTGCGAAGAGACCGCTAGGTTCGTTGATGTAATCAATGATGTGCTGGGGTTCTAGCTCTGGATGGTATTGCGTCCCCCAAAACTTGATCTTGCCTTTCTCGTAGACGAAAGCCTGCACGGGAGAGTGCGCATTAGTGGCAATTAGTGTGGCCTCACTTGGCAATGTCACGACATGGTCTCGATGCACACAAAGTGCCGCAAAGTTGGTTGTTTTTCCACGCATCATGGGGTGATCGCGACCATCTACCGTGAGCGCGATCTCGCGCGCAAAGCCAATTTCTAGACCGTTGGGATTGGGGCCATTTTGGCCGCCCAGCACTTGAGCGGCCAGCTGCATGCCATTGCATGAGCCGAAACAAGGTAAGCCCGCATCAAAGCATTGCGCCATTGCGGCTCGAAGTGGCGCGGCTTCTGGATCGTCAACGCCCCAACTGACACCAGCACCGGTAAACACAGCGCCTTGGTACTGGCTGTAGTCTGTTTCTTGCACAGAAAAGGTGTGTTGGTAGGGCTCGATAATGTCGAATTGCACACGTTGGTCTAGCGTTTGTAAGCAATCTCCGTATTGTTCGGCCGCAGTCTTTTTTCCGCTGGATCGAGCCATGTTGACCCGCGTGGGGCTATTGCTTTCGATGATCAGTAGCTTCATGGATTGTTGGCCTTTTGATGATGCTGGCGGTACTTTTGGCATTCTAACGACTCTTTTTATTTGGAGGTAACAATGAAGCTGGCTTTGATCAGCGGTGGCTCGCGTGGTTTGGGGCATGCCGCCTGTGAGCAATTAATTGGGGATGGTTTTGAAGTCATCGAATTCTCTCGAACCGCACCGCATGACTATTCGGTTCGGTGTGATTTTGCTGATCCAACTAGCGTGGGCCAAACGATCACAGAGACATTGCTGTCGCTTGATCTGTCGGATCTCGAGACGCTCTGGGTGATCAACAATGCGGGTGTGCTAACGCCAATTGGTCCGACGGCAAAATTCGAGACAGCAGAGTTGATTGACAATATGTCAGTCAATATCGCCAGTGCAGTGGTGTTTATGAGCGAGGTGATGCGCCAGATTCAAAATCTTCCTGCAAGGAAGGTTATCGCCAATATCAGCTCGGGTGCTGCAACGTCGCCTTACGCGGGATGGTCGCTCTATTGCATGGCCAAAGCAGGCATTGAGCAATTTGTTCGCTCGGTGGCTGAGGAGCAAAAAAACAGTGTGACCCCAGTCACATTACTGAACTTCATACCCGGCGTCATCGATACCGAAATGCAACGGGAAATTCGCTTAAACTCGAAAGAAAACTTTCCTGAAGTTCAGAAATTTATTAATCGCCATCAGCAAGGATTATTGCGATCAAGTAAGCAAGTCGCTGCTTCTCTGATCCTCGCCATGGCGGATCAATCGCTTATTTCTGGCCAAACTGTTTCTGTTGACTCATATCTAACTGTTGACTGTTAACCAGTTCACAAAACATAGATCGATGACTTGGGGTATAGTCTAAGTTGTTGATCTAAAAAGATTTTGTGAGGGTTTGCATGATGCGAAATTTGACACATTCAAGCTTTCTCGTCGGATTATTGACGAGCTTGCTAGTGGTTTCTTGTGGTGGTGGCGGCGGATCAGATTCCGGAACGACAGACACTACAGATGGGGGCACACCGTCTGCACCAAACAGCGAGACACAAACCGTCAGCGGTAAAGTTATCGATGGCTACATTGAGAAGGCGCTGGTTTGTTTTGATGTGAACGCAAACCTTAAGTGTGACTCGGATGAGCCCCAGGCCTACACCGATGCATCGGGCAGCTATTCCATAGAAGACGCACCATCAGATTACGTCGGCAAATACCCCATCGTCGCTGAGATCATTAGCGGTGTTTCGATCGACCGTGATCGCAGTGAACAACCTATTGAGCTTGACGGCAATCAAACCTCACTGAGTTTGATCACACCTGCCGGTGAAACCATTGTCACGCCATTGACCACGCTGGTTGCGCTCACTAAAACGGCTGAGCAAAACATGGCCGATGTCGAGGCCTTGATCAAAGCAGAGCTTCAACTTGATGAGAACATCTCGCTATTTGAAGACTTCATTGCGCCAGAAGGACATGACGAATCGTCTGATGAGTATTGGGCTTATCAAGAGGCACGTGGTCTTGCACAAGCGGCGTTCGATGCTGTCAAAGCCACGGTTGGCGGTGCGATTGAGGATATTTCGTCAATCGAATCGCTGCAAGGCAAGGAAAGTGAAGTGCTGCGTGTGGCAATGAAAACTGCCACCAAAGCCGCGATTGTCGCTGTTAAGAATACGCGTGAAGTTTATAAAGACGTGGTGACTCAGGCGCGTAAGCAGGCTAAGGAAGCCAGTTTGGAGCAGGACATCGGGAAGTTGATGGCGCAAAACAAGGCCATTCAATCGAAAGTAAGCGATGAGATCGATGTTCAGGTCAAGCAAATTGCCAAGCTCTCCAAGGTAGCGCTGGAAGAAATTGAGATTGCTGAGAATGCTGAGCTACTCGACACAGTGGCCGAATTGAAAAAAGGCGGCTATTTCTTCGAGCTATCTGATACAGAGGACAATGGTTATTTCTACACAGAAGAAATGCTGATGAACATCAAGGCTAATGACGATGGTTCATTGGACCTTCGAGGAGCTCGGTTGAGCGATATCGGGGATGCCGGCTCGCTAGACATCATGCGTTCGGTTAGCGATGGTGCAGATAGTTATAGTTCAAATGCGGCATTTAAACTCGCCAACAACCGATGGATCGGGCCAAACGATACTTCGAGTAGTGCAGGCTATATGTGGCAAGATCTTGGAGATGGTCGAGTGGCCATCAAATTTGACCATGAAACAACGGTTGTGGCTGCAGGTGGCTACAGTGTACAAAGCTGGGAGGAGTTGCTCAAAACTGTAAGAGTCTATTCAGATCGTTCTGAAGCGACCTACATCATCGAAGGCGTGTTGGAAGGCCTGCGGGAAACGCCGCTGTTCGATGCACCACCGGCAGACCAGCGCATTGTATTGGTCAGCGGGATTGATGATGCTGGATGGGGTGAGCTGTACGAAAGTGACATTACCGTCAATAAAGCCCTTAAGTTCTCCGGCACGCTTAGCACCGGCGACACCTTTGTCGGGCGCGTCAACCTAGAAAGCCAAAATTACAATTATCTAAATTGCCAGGACATCACCATTGTTCAGACAGATGGCACCAGTGGGCAAGCCTCGCTGAACTGCGAGGTCTACACGCCAGATTGGCAGACGGTGGAAGTCGCAGCAGATGTACTGATGCATGCCGACGGCATGGGACTTTCGGTGCAACACGATGGTGAGACCTACTACGGTGGGTTTAAACGTCATGAGGGCGTGTTATACGCGGTCTATGGCGGCAACAATGAATATCAAGCTTGGATCTCTCAAGCGCAGCCTAGCTCGCTGGAAGACTTAATCAACGATGTCAACACGGCACCCAAATTCGCGCCGATTGACAGTAATGTCACCGAGCCCTATGTAGATCTATGGGGTGAGCGTTTTTATCGCTATGCCGGAGAGATTGTTTGGATTCCGTCCGACACTTGGGACGACGGCAATGCGACATTTGAAAGCACATGCTCGCTTAGCGCAGAGGCTTTGAGCTGCACGACCACGCAAGTGACGGACAACGACTTTGAGTTAGCGTTGGGTGACTGGGGCTACAAAGAGACTCGCAAGAACTCAATCGTGGTCACGCTGAACGATAAGGGCAATGAATGGTCCCCCTACGCATTTGAGAAATCGACAGAGATCTTAGGTATGGATGCTTACAAGGAGTACCGCAGCGATTGGGATGACAACAAGCAGCGCTATGTGGAATCGGTTCGACGCGTTGAATCCGAGGGCTGGTCTGACAGCTACGGCTACTCAGAGGATGAAGTGGCAGCTTATGTGGCTAACTTCGATGGCGGGCAAAGCGTTGGCAACATTGAAGAGATCATCAACCCGACTGCACCAGCGACCATGCCAACGGATCGTAAGACTTTGGACTCTACGCCTGGATTACGTGTGAATGGGGAATACCTCTACAAGGACGATACGGGCCAGATCTATTCGCTGTACATCGACTGGCAGCGTGAGTTCGATTGGGATGAGGGTTTGTTTAAGGACCTTGAAGTCGTCAAATCGACCGCGTGTGAAATTGTTGCTGACGCCTTGGTGTGCTCGATCACTGACCGTTGGGGCAATCAAAATGTCATGACGTATTTTGTCGAAAACGCTACGGTTATGGTCAGCTCGTTGCACTTAAATTACAACGATGCTTTGGCGTTGGTGAGCAAAAGCGCACCAACCTCAATCGATGACTTGATGGCATCGGTGACTGCCGAGGGCGAGCCAACTGCGATGATTTCGGCCTACTATCAAAACGGTGACTGGTACAACAATATGTCACTGGCCATTGAAAACATGCAGGCTGGCGACACCTCGGGTACTGCGTTTGCAGGCTGGGGCACGCAGATGTTGGATGATTGGTCCAAGGCGGAAGACTGGGGCTTTGACAATATCGGTTGGTCGGTTAGAACCATCGGCGGCAGCCAAGCATTGATCTGGGATCAGCCCTTCTGCGGCACTGAGGACGAGGCATCGGATGATGATGCATCGGACTACTGTAGCTATCAAATCATCGCCGAGCACGATGGTGCACTTTATGCTGGCTACTATGGCGTGGATAAGAGAGAGTTCATCATTCCAATGCTGTCCAAAGCACAAGTACAACAAGTGCTCGACGCCTACCTGTCATATGCGCCTTAGTTAGATAGCGTAGTTATATTGCAATCAGCAACGCACTGGCGGCCAATAGGACCGCCATTGTGTTTTTAAATCGACGCCACGCGGTGTCTGATTGCAGCAATTTGGCCAACAATGCGCCAAATACACTCCAAAACAAACACACCATCAGATTGATTGAGCTGAAGCTTAATCCCAACACCAATGCTGCAAGGCCTGGCGATAGATGCGCCGTAAAGCTGGCACTTGCCGCGAGTGCGACGGCCCAAACCTTTGGGTTGATCCATTGAAACAGCACTGCTTCGGAAAACCGCATTGGACAGTCGGTCTCAGCCGCGGCCGCAGGAGGTGCTGCGCGATAGAGTCCGTAGGCCATCCTTAGAATCCATGCCGCACAGCCCACTTTCAAAATCACAATTAGCTCTGGGGTTTGTTGAAGCAATGCGCCAAGCCCCAAACCAGTTGCTGCGCTGGTAATGCCAACCCCGACGACGACCCCAGCCAAATGTGGCAAGGTCGGTGCAAATCCAAATCGCGCACCGGAAGACGTCAGCATGATGACATTTGGGCCAGGCGTGAACAGCCCAACGAAAATAAAAAGCCAAAGTGATTGCATGGTTCTCCAAAGCGTCAACACTGGGTTTCGAGTCACTGAGCACGCACTTTACATTTACAATCGCAGTACGTCACAACTATTGCGCATTGTTTATGTCATCTTCTGTTTTGCTTTTGTACTTTCATGCGGCGGCTGAGTTTTCTAAAGCCAATCACGGCCTGATTTCGGCGCTTGGGCACCAAGAGCATCTTTTGGTCAGAGACATGTATGCAGAGTACCCGCGCTTTTCGATTGATATCGACAAAGAGCAAAGTCTTCTGGCTACGCACGACACCATCGTGCTGCAATTTCCGATGTTCTGGTATTCGTCTCCAGCGCTGCTCAAAGAATGGCAAGACTTGGTTTTAGAGTATGGCTTCGCGTATGGCGATGGTGGCACTGCTTTGCAAGGTAAACGTTTGCAGCTGGTGGTGACCACCGGTTCTCCCGCGGAAGCTTACACGGCAGAGGGTGAGAAGGGCTACACATTGCGCGAGTTTCTGCGTCCATTTGAGGCCATGGCCAAACTCTGCCATTTGGACTACCACGCACCATTGGCGATGCATGGGGCTAGAGATGCTGCAGACAATGGTCAGCAAGCGGTGTGGAATCAGGCTTATCAGAAACTCATTGCAGCGCTGATAGCGGGGCGCTATCCACAGTCGCTCGCCAAGCGAACCGATGTGGTGACGCCAGAACAACTGCTGGAGGTGCTCTAATGTTGGCAGATGCATTTGTCTACTTGATTGCCGCGGTCGTGATGGTACCGCTGGCTTCCCGTTTTGGCTTGGGTTCGGTGCTTGGCTACCTAGTCGCGGGTGTGTTGATTGGGCCGGTATTGGGGCTGGTGGGCACCGAAACCCAAGACATTCAACATTTCGCCGAGTTCGGGGTGGTGATGATGTTGTTTTTGGTTGGGCTAGAGCTGCAACCGAAGATGCTATGGCAAATGCGTCATCGATTACTCGGGCTCGGTGGCTTGCAGGTGACAGTCACTGCCGCTGCGTTTTTTGCCATTGGGGCGTTGGGCTTTGATTTGGCATGGCAAAGTGCGCTCGCCATTGGTTTGATGTTGGCGCTGTCGTCGACGGCGATTGTTTTGCAGTCGCTAAACGAGAAGGGACAAATGAAATCGGCAGCGGGCGAGAGCAGCTTCTCTGTTTTGCTGTTCCAAGACATCGCCGTGATCCCAATCTTGGCGTTGATTCCGCTCCTAGCGTTACCTGAGCTCAGCAATTTGCACGGCGCTACCGACGACGGACATGGCGGCGGTAGCTTTGTCGATCATCTATCGCCGATATTGCGCACGCTGGTGACTTTGGGTGCGGTGGCCGCGGTGGTGGTCGCCGGGCGTTTTGGGGTTAATCCGCTTCTGCATTACATTGCAAAATCCAAATTGCGCGAGATGTTTACCGCGACCGCATTGATGTTGGTGATCGGCATTGCCCTATTGATGACCATGGTGGGTTTATCGCCAGCACTGGGGACATTCGTGGCCGGCGTTGTGCTTGCCGACAGTGAGTTCCGGCACGAGCTAGAGTCGGATATCGACCCCTTTAAAGGCCTATTGCTTGGGCTGTTTTTTATTACGGTCGGCTGCGGAATCGACTTTGCTGTTTTGGGTGAAAACGTCAGTCTGGTGTTGGCGATCACTGTGGGACTGATCGCCGTGAAAGCGGCGGTAATTTATGGTTTGGGCACCCTATTCAAGGTGAATTTGCCCGATCGCTGGTTGTTTGCGTTGGGTTTGGCGCAAGCAGGCGAATTCGCCTTTGTATTGCTTGGGTTTACGGTGCAAAACGCAGTGATTACTGCTGAAATGTCGAAGATCCTCAATTTGGTGGTGGCGTTATCGATGTTCCTCACGCCAGCGCTGTTTATCTTTTATGACCGCGTGATCGTGGCGCGCGCAGTGCAGGCGGAAGCACGCGAGCAGGACACGATAGACGAAACGGGGTCGGTGATTATTGCTGGGCAGGGGCGCTTTGGTCAGATCATCAATCGCCTGATGATGGGCAACGGATTTAGCACGGTGGTCATTGATCACCGCTCGGAACAGGTCGAAATGCTAAAGAAGTTTGGGGTAAAAACCTTTTTTGGCGATGCTTCGAGACCAGATCTCCTGCATGCAGCTGGGTTACATTCGGCCAAAATGCTGATTGTGGCCATCGACGACATGCATGCGGCGATCGAAATGATTAAACATGCTCGTCGCGAGCGGCCAGATATTCATATTGTCGCCCGCGCCAGTGATCGTTCAGATGTGTATCGCATGTATTACGCAGGCGCCAATGACATCATCCGCGAAACCTTCGATGCTTCTGTGCGAGCGGGTCGCAGTGCGCTGGAGGCACTCGGTGTGCATCCCCATGCCGCTGAACGGCGTATCAATGCATTCAGGGAAATTGATCGTGACATGATGTTGTTGATGGCGCAGCACTGGAACGACGACATTCCGCCCTATGAAAACGAGGCCTATGTCGCTGAGGGTAGGCGTCAGCTCAAGATCATGGAAGACGCACTAGCCGGTAAACGAACCATCTTCCAGGAGAAAGCAGAGCGGGGTTGGTCTGCACGTTAGGCGCTGGGCAAATGGCGCTCTAAAAACGCCACAATATCTGTCATGACCTGCTCACGGTCCAAATCGTTGAGCAGCTCGTGATAGCCTCCGGGATATTGATTCAGGGTGACGGCAGAATGTTGTCTGGCAAAGCGAATGGCGCCGCCTGGCGAGACGATTTTGTCTGCATCTCCCTGGATGAGTAGAGTCGGGCAGTTTAGGGTCATGGACGTATCGCGGACGGCTTTCATCGCCGCCATAATCTCCATACCGCTGCGAGCGGTCATGCCAAGGTTGGACACCAATGGATCATTTTGACAATGGCGATACAGCGCTGTATCTCTGGTGACAGGTTGTGAGGAGCGATACCCTGCGCGTAGCGTCGGCCAGCGTTCACTCACCCAAGTGGCCAGTATTAGCTGCCATGTTGCGATTTTCGGGGCTTTAAGCGCCGGTGCACTCAGCAGCGCGATATTGGGGCTTAGGTTGCCACTGAGCAACAGCTTGCTACAAATCAGTCCTCCCAAACTATGGCCAAATAGTATCCAAGGTAACTCCGCATTTTGTTGATTGAGCTTCGCTTGAACGCGCTCGACTGCGTCCTCTAGCAATGCCATTCTTTCAATATGGCCATATTGTCCACTGGGATGGCAGTCACTGCGTCCATGGTTGGGCAAGTCAAACGCCCAGACCTCGATGCCCATCGCACAGAGTTGCGTCATCAGTGGCTGATAACGCAGCGCATGTTCGTTGTGTCCATGCACGATCAGGGCTTTGGCGCGGGGGTCGTGTGGGCATAGACGGTAGGTCGCCAATGGCCCCAACCTAGAATATTCCAATGACATTAGGTCTCCGATCTTGCGGTGTCCGCCTAAAGGTTCAGCGGCATTCAGATGGTCGATTCTACAGAGGCGCAGTACACTGTGCCTGCCGCATTTGTCGGCATCATGCCTGATGAATGCAGTATTTGCGCCGAATCGCAGACATCTTGGCTTGATCGATCAACTCAATGGAGTGTGCATGAGCCGACAATCAAGCGGTGAGCTAGGGATTTTAGGTGGCGTCGCGATGCTGTCGACGTCATTGCTCGGTACAGGGATCTTTGTGGTGCCTGTGCTCGGCGTGATGGAAATAGGCGCGCTATCGCTGTGGTCTTGGATTTTTCTGTTGGCGATGATGCTGCCCATCGCGGTGGTGTTCGGTCTGCTCGGCAATGCTCATCCCCATGCGGGCGGCGTGAGTCATTGGGTGGCGAAGTCCTTTGGTCAGCATGCGGAATGGGTGGTTGCGATGCTCTTTGTGTTGGTGATACCGGCGGGAATACCTGCGGCGATGGGGATGGCGTTGGTATTTGCCAAGGCAATTTTTCCGTTGAATGACCTGGGTGCTATGGCGGTGCAAATCACGCTGCTGCTCATTATCTATGGCATCAACCGCGCCAATATTCGCGCATCCTCAGTCATTCAATCGATCATTGCGCTGGTAATTTTGCTGTTTATCGCGTCGTTGTGGTGGCGCTCGTCAGGTGTTCAGTGGCAGCCACCTAAGATTGAACCTGACGCCTTGCCCTCGGTGTTCGCGTCGTTGAGTCTATTGATCTGGTGCTTTCTTGGGATCGAAATCATTGCGCATTTGGCCGAGGAATTTCGGCATCCCAAACGTGCGCTACCTTGGGTGACCTTTCTGGGTTTAGCCATCGCGGGCGGTGTGTATTACCTGTGTGCAGCTCTGGTGGCGGCCTATGCTGCAGACCACGGCGCAGAGACGGGTGTGATGATTGATATGGTGCGTCAGGGCTACGGTGAGATCGCGACGGTTTTATTTGCCGTAATCGGACTGCTGGCCTGTTTGGCATCGGTTAACACTTATACGGCAGGATTTACACGTTTGATATGGAGCTTGGCGGATGAGCAGAAATTGCCAAATTCGCTGGGCGTGCTTCGAGGGAAGGTGCCAGTGGCCGCGCTCAATCTGGTGACGGGTACAGCTTTGGCATCTATGTTGATTTTTGCCCTTTTTGACCAAGACTTGGAGCAGCTTATTCGCCTGAGCAATGGCAATTTTATTTTGGTGTATTTGGCGGCGATGGCAGCTGGCGTATCTTTGTTAAGAGGCATCGGTCGGATTGCCGCGCTGCTTGGATGGTTATTGTGTGCATTGGCCTTTGCTGCGCTGGGTTTTGCTGCCATGTATGCGATTGTGTGGGTATTGCTACTATCCTTCGCCTCGCGGTGGGTGTTTCGAGCCCAAGCGGCAAAAAAGCCATTAAAATGAAGTGAGTTAGGGTGTTTGAGAAAGCAATGCGTGCATTGATGGTGGTGTTGTGGGGTGTATTGGCCGCGGTGGCGTGGGCAGATACGCTTGATGTAGACGCGTTTAAGACGCAAATTGAGTCACAGCGACAGCAGGTCGAAGGGGTGGCATCCAATCTCGACAATGAGCGCACCGATTTGTTGGACGCTCGCGAGCGACTGCGGGCGATAAAGCTGGCGTTGCAGGATTCACTGGCACCGGTCGAGGCGCAGCTGGCCGATGCCCGTGCGAACTTGGCGCGCTTGGGGCCCGTGCCTGCCGAGGATCAACCACCCGAAAGTGCAGATATTCAAGCCACACGCCAACTGATTAATACAGATATCGGGACGCTCGATGGGCTGGTGCGCCAAAGCGCGCTGTTGAGTGCTGAAATCGATAGCCTTGAGTCACAGATTGCCGCGCGTCGCCGTGCGGCATTTACCAACAATATTCTAACGCGCAGTTCAATCTGGGAAGTTGACACAGTGGCAGTGTTCAACGAATCGCTTGGCGTGTTGAACACTCTGACACAGCAAGTCGCGAAAATTCTGAGCAATGGCGCGAATCGGCTGATCGCTGCGATATTTTCGCTGGTAATCGCGATTGCACTATGGCCGATTAGTCGATCGATTGTGGCGCGTACAGCGGATGCTCTCTCGGTTCAATGGCAGCCCTATTCGGCCATACAGGCCAGCGATGTATCACGCATGCTGCAACGCGTAGCGCGTGCAACGATTGTGTTGGTGGCCACGATGATTGTGGCCCTCGCCATCTCGGGATTGTTGCCGCCGATGACGCCCAAAGAGGGCTTATCACCGCTGTCGTTGGTGATTTTGACCAGCTTATTCGCCAGCACGTTGCTCTCAGCATCGGCGCGGCATCAGCTGTTTTTGCCGGTGGCCTTGTGTACGTCGCTGTGGCTGGCCAAATACTGGTTAACTGCGTTGAGTACCCCCAGCGCAGATATGCTGTTGGCGCTTAGCGTGGTGGCGGTGGCCACAACGGCTGTGTTTGCCTTTTTCTATGCCAAGCCAATCGCAAGGGTCCTTTGCTTGCGTTGGTTGAGCGTTGGTGTGGTCCGTTTGGTGGCGATTTTGGTCGTCATTGTGATGTTGTCAGGCTTTGTGACACTGGCGGAGTTTTTGGTCACTCGCGCAATGGCATTGTCAATTCTTTGGGTGGTTCATCAAGCGGTATGTAGGACGCTAGATGCTGCATTGTGGCGACCGACAATGGCGTCGACCACTTCACTCGACCTTCCCATTGATAGCCAGTTTTGGATCAAGCTGACCGGTCAGTCGATCAGTGTATTTTTGCTAATGCCTTGGGTGCTATTGCTACTAGGGATGGAGTGGGAAGAGCTGCGCGACGGGCTGTATGACTTGTTATTCGGCTTTACGATCGGCGGCGTTGAATTTTCGCTCGTTAAGGTTGTTAGCGCGATTGCCGTGTTTGTTGGCTTGATTTGGCTGACACGCCGATTTAAGTCGGTGGTTGAGCATCGCATCCTGCCGCATGCCAAAGTGGATGAAGGCGTTAAAAACTCGCTGTCGACGTTGCTGGGCTATATCGGGGTGGTGTTAGCGATTTTGTTCGGGATCAGCGTTTTGGGCGTCGATCTCAGCAATTTAGCCATCATCGCCGGTGCGTTGTCGCTCGGGATTGGTTTTGGCCTACAGAGTATTGTGAATAACTTTGTCTCTGGCTTGATTCTGCTGTTCGAGCGGCCAATCAAAGTGGGCGATTGGATTGCCACGGCCTCAGGCGAGGGCATTGTGAAACGCATCAGTGTACGGTCGACGGAAATCGAGACATTTGATCGTTCCTCGGTGATTGTGCCGAACTCCGAGTTGATTTCGGGCGCGGTCACCAACATGACGCATACCAACAAACTCGGACGTGTCACCGTGCCGATTGGCGTGAGCTACGACGCCGAGCCAGAACAGGTGATGCAGATTTTGCGCGAAATCATCGAAGCCCATCCCTTGGTGTTGCAAGAGCCACCGCCGGGAGTGGTGTTCCAAGACTTTGGCGACAGTGCATTGCTGTTTGAGGTGAAAGGCTTTATAAGCGATGTGGGCACGGGTATTGGGATCAAAAACGAGCTACGCCTCGAGATCTTCAAACGCCTGAAAGCCGCTGGCATTGGCATACCCTTCCCACAGATGGATGTACATATTTCCAAGCCCTAAGGCGCGGTCATAGCGATGTGGGGAATGCCGTCCTCGTCGTACGGCTCGCCCTTCGCTTCAAAGCCGAGGGCAGTGTAAAACGCCAGCAAATAATGCTGTGCCGAGATCTCAATCGGACGAGTGCTACGTGCCATGGCGTTTTGCATCAGGGCCTTTCCAATGCCCAAGCCTCGGTAATCTGGGTGAACCGCGACGCGGCCAATGATCGTTGGCGAGGCATCGCAGCGCAGTCGCGCGTATGCCACCAGCGTTTTGTTGTGCCAGCCACATAAATGCCACCAATCCAGATCTTGGTCATCGATATCGGGATAGAGGCACGCTTGCTCAAGCACAAATACCGATTGGCGCAATTTGAGGATGTGATGGCATGCGCTGGGCGTCAATGCCTCCCAGTGCTCAAATGTCCATGCCAAGTCGGCAGTCATGGCTCAATCGCGGAAATTGTTGAATTGCACAGGCATATCGAGTGACTCTTGGCCGCGCAACAGTGCCATCGCGCTTTGTAGGTCGTCGCGTTTTTTGCCGCTGACCCGTACCGTGTCGCCTTGAATACTGGCTTGAACCTTGAGCTTGCTGTCCTTGATCAACTTGACCAGTTTCTTGGCAAAGCCACTGTCGATGCCTTGTTTGACGGTGATCTGTTGTTTGGCGCTTTTGAGTTGACAGTCGGCTTTGCCACGCTCCAAGCAGCCCACATCGATGTTTCGCTTGGTGAGTTTGGCCAAGAGGATGTCGTACATTTGATCGAGCTGAAAATCTGTTTCGGTTGCCAGATTGATCACGCCATCTTTGTGGCTGAAACTCGAATTGGTGCCTTTGAAATCAAAGCGTGACAGCACTTCTTTGTTGGCTTGATCGACGGCATTTTGCAGTTCGTGATGATCGACTTCAGACACGATATCAAATGATGGCATGAGTGAGCTCCCTTTAGAATGGCGTCAACGATACCGTTTATCGTGGGCTTGGACAACTTCTCACCGCATGGCGTTCTGATTCGGTAAAATGAAGGGTTGATTCACGCTGGATAACACATTGACCACGACGCTACATATTGGCCAACGGTGCATAAGCGAAGCCGAACCTGAACTGGGTTTGGGCACCATCACACAAGCAGAAATCAACCGTCTAGAAGTGGTATTTCCCGCTTTAGAAGAGCCACGTATTTACGCAAGGCGCAATGCGCCGCTCAAGCGGTTTGTTTTGTTTGAAGGCGACACGCTGCATCACTGCGATGGCTCTGAAATGACCGTGGTGGCGGTTGATCAAATTGGCGAAACCTTGGTGTATTTGGCGCGTAATGCAGAGGGCCAAGAGCAGGTGGTGCCAGAGATGAATTTGGCCGACTTTCTGCCAATTAATCAACCTCGACAACGTCTGCTGACAGGGCAACTCGATGGCAACCGCTGGTTTGAGCTGCGCGTGCAGTCATTGCAAGCCAAGCATCGCGTACAAGCGTCAGGACACCAGGGGCTGCTCGGCGCACGTGCGATGTTGCTCGGCCATCAACTTTATGTGGCCACACAGGCAACTGCTCAGTCACAGGTGAGAGTGCTGCTCAGTGATGAGGTGGGACTCGGCAAAACCATTGAGGCGGGATTGATCTTGCAGCGGCTACTGCAGACGGATCGCAGCAAACGCGCACTAATTTTGGTGCCTGAGAGTTTGCAACACCAGTGGCTCGTCGAGATGATGCGCCGATTCAATATTCGTTGTCGTCTGATTAATGAGGAAGCGTCTGCATTAGATGGTGAGCGCGATTTGATGGCGGCCATCTTCGCAGCGCAAGATCAAGTGCTCGATGATCATAGTCATTGGATCATTCCGATTGAGCGTTTGGTGTTTGACGATGAACTGGTGGCTGAAATCCTTGAGGCTAACTTCGATACGGTGATTGTCGACGAGGCGCACCGTTTGCAGTGGACCGAAGGTGCTGTGTCTGAGGAGTATGGCATTGTGCAGCAGCTTGCGGCGCAGACCACCCATATGATGCTGTTGACGGCCACACCGAGCCAATTTGGTATGCAAGGGCATTTTGCGCGTTTACATTTGCTCGATCCAGAGCGCTACCCAAGTTATGCACAGTTCGCTCAGGAACAGTCCAATTATGCTCAAGTGGCCGGTTGGGTGAAGCCGTTGGTCGATGGGGAAGCCTTGGCTGAGGATCAAGCCGCACAATTGGTTGCGGCGCTAGGCGATGCTGATGCCGCAGCCTTGATCGAGCAAAGCACTCAAGATGAGACCGCGCGAGAGCAATTGCTCAATCGGGTTGTCGACCGTCTGGGAACAGGTCGCGCGTTGTATCGCAATACTCGCCAATCCGTCGGCGGATTTTGCCAACGTGAACTTAACCTCGTTGAGCTGCCCGAATCGAGCGATGGCACCGATGTTTGGTGGAAAAAAGATGCACGGGTGGATTGGTTGATCAAACACCTCAAAGCGAACCCAAAAACACGCTTTGTATTGATTTGCCACACCTCAGATACGGCATTAGAGTTACTCGAAGCCTTACGTGTCTTGAGCGGCATTCCAGCGGCAGTTTTCCATGAGGGGATGTCGATCCTCGAATGCGATCGTGCGGCGGCATTTTTTGCCGACGAAGAGGATGGTGCACAAATATTGATTTGCTCGAGCATCGGTGCAGAAGGCCGCAATTTCCAGTTCGTCAGCGATTTGGTGCTGTTTGATATGCCAGATACACCGGACGCGCTTGAACAGCGGATCGGGCGTCTTGATCGTATCGGTCAGTCGGACACCATTCGTATCCACGTACCAGTCACAGCCAATAGCCGTGATCAACATTTGAGCCGTTGGTACCACCAAGTGTTAAATGCTTTCGAACAAAGCTGCGGTTATGGCGGCGTTTTGTTTGAGGAGCTTGGCCACGAACTCGATGACGCGCTGGGTGATGAAGACGCGATGGGGCGCTTTATTAAAGTGTCGCTTCCGCGTGCACAGGCCCTTGCAGCAGAGTATCAGCAAGGCCGTGACCGACTGTTGGAGTGGCAGTCCTATCATCCCGTGGTGGCGAGCGATATCGTCGAGTCAATTCAGCAGTTCGAGCACAAGCGCGACCCGTGGCCTTGGTTTGAGCGCGCTGCCGACTGTTACGGCTTGGAGATCGACGAATTGTCTGCCGATCGCCATCATGTGTATGCGGGGGATCATGCGGAAATGGCGAGTTTTGATGGCTTGCCGGAAGAGGGCGCGACCTTTTCCACACAACGTGAGACGGTGATCGCACGCGAGGACGTTGAGTTTCTCAACTGGGAACATCCCTTGGTGCAGAATATCCTCGAAGATATCCTAAGTTCTGATCGCGGCAAAGCGTGTTTGGCTGCGTTATCTGACCCAGCGCTCAAGCCCGGAGAGATTTTGATCGAAGCGTTTTTTGCACCGCAACTGCCCGGTTACTCTGCCAGTTTGGCCAAGTCGTTGCCGTCGGCGCTGTATCGTGTTTTGACCACTTTATCTGGGGTCGATATTACGGCGCGTGTGCCCACAGAGTGGCTTCGTCAACGCTGCAAAGGCATCAAAAAAACCATGGCACGTCAGTTGGCCGAAGGGCAGCGCGAGGCCTTTAAGCAGCAAATTTTAGCCATTGAGCAGAAGGCCGAAGACGAGCAAACACTGTTTGTTGAAAAGGCGCTCAAGCGCTTTGATCAGCAATCAACAGAGGCACTGAACCGCGCCAATGCGCTTGGCATGACATCTGAAAAAATCGCGCTTTTGTCGGCAACCCAAGCTGAAGAGCGTGAATTGATCTCGGGGTTGCAGTTTAGATTTGAGGCCCTCAGATTGATCTTTACACACTAAGGAGCGTCTATGGCAGTGCATGTTGTTGAACATCCGTTGGTTAAACACAAACTCGGTTTGCTGCGCGCAGCGACCCTGAGCACGGCCGGTTTCCGGCAGCTCACCAGCGAAATCGGTGCACTGCTGACTTACGAAGCCACGGCAAACTTGGCGCTTGAATCTTACGAGCAAGACACCTGGTGTGGTCCGGCGCAGGCCGAGCGTTTGGCTGGTAAAAAGCTGACGGTGGTTCCCATTTTGCGCGCTGGGCTCGGATTGTTAGATGGCGTGTTGCAACTGTTGCCCAGTGCGCGAGTTAGTGTCATTGGCCTATATCGAGACGAAACGTCGCTGCAGCCTGTGCCCTATTTTGAAAAAATTGCTGCTGAGATTGAGACTCGACATGCCTTGGTCGTTGACCCGATGTTGGCGACCGGTGGTTCGATGATTGCGGCAGTCAGTGCCTTAAAAGCCAAGGGCTGTCAAAATATCACGGCATTGGTTCTGGTCGCCGCACCAGAAGGGGTTGAGGCGATGCAGACCGCTCACCCCGATGTCGATATATTTACCGCCACGATAGACAGCCACCTCAACGAGTATGGGTATATCATTCCTGGACTCGGTGATGCGGGGGATCGTTTATTTGGCACACGCTAACTCTCGCTGCGTTTTTAGACTTAACTTTGTGCCAGAGGCCGAAGCCGAGGCCGTGCGTGACGCGTTGGCAGAATCTGCAATTGACACTTATGAGACGAGTCCTGGACTGCTTCATATCGGTGCTGCGGGGATTTGGGTCGTCGATGGCGAAGACTATGACCGCGCGCGGCAGATCGTAGATGAAGTGCAGCAGCGCTGGCGTGATTCAGCCAAGTCACAGCCGGCGAAGAACTGGCGCGATTTGCTGGCGCGACCGGGTGAATTGGCCCTTATTATGGTCGCGATTGCCGTGGTGCTCTTAATCTCAATCGCACCGTTTTTTTAGCGAGAATTCAAATGGATAACCTGCCAACCCTGCACAAACCCGGTACCTCGCCCAGCGGCATCGTTAAGGTCGCGGCGTTGATGGTGATTTTCTATATCACTGGCTTGGTCATGATTCAGGCGCGTGAAATCATAGTGCCGTTTTTGACGGCGTTGACGGTCTGGTTTTTGGTGTCCAAAGTGTTGCATTGGGTTGAGGACATGCCGCCTCTGCGGCGTTGGGTGCCAAGCTGGCTGGCGATGCTCCTCACAATGCTGTTGATTTTGGCTGTTATTTCGGCGGTCGGCGGTTGGATAGCCAGTAGCTTAAGTGGTTTGGTGCCCAAGCTGCCGCAGTATCAGGCCAACTTAGAGGACATGATTTCCCGAGGCGCGGCAGCGCTCAATGTCACGGCACCAGCAGGGCTCGATACGCTATTTGCCAAAATTGATTTGACTGCGGTTGGCACCGGTTTAGCGAATATCTTGGCCAATGTGATGTCCAACGCCTCGATGGTGTTGATCTATGCGCTATTCATCTTTATGGATCAGGCCAATTTTGGCAAAAAAATCGCCGCCATGTTCCCCGAAGAATCGGCCCGTGAAAGTGTGGTGTTTTCGATCGATAAAATCTCGCATCGCATCGAAAATTATCTGTCGATCAAAACCTTTACCAGCGTGCTGACGGCATCGATTTCATATTTGTTTATGTGGTTTATTGGGCTGGATCACGCGCCGGTGTGGGCATTGCTGATCTTTCTGTTGAACTTTATTCCAACGATCGGCTCGATCGCGGGTGTGGTCTTCCCCGTCGGCATGGCGCTGGTGCAGTTTGGCGATTGGTTTCAGCCTTTGGTGATGTTGGTGACGGTTGGGTTAACCCAGTTAATTACCTCAAACTACATGGAGCCCAAAATGATGGGTCGCACCATGAACCTTAGCCCGACTGTGATCATCGTGGCCATGGTGGTATTTGGTTCAATGTGGGGCGTGATGGGCATGGTGTTGTCGGTGCCCATGCTCGTGATTGCGATTACCGTTCTGGGCGCGTTTGAGCCCACTCGTTGGTTGGCGATCTTGTTGTCGGAGGACGGCACGGTTTAGGCGTGTTGGTTTAGTAGTTATCTTGTGCGGCGCTTAAATGGCCGACGACTTTTCCTTGAGAATTTTTGATGCTTGGGCGCCACGTTTCGCGCAGTGCGTCTTTATCGAACCAGGGTTCGAGGCCAAGTTTAACCATCACACCCCATAGCGCCACTTCTGCCGCCCGTGCGGCACCATCGTCAATTTTCAACGCAAGGCCATAACCCAACTCTGGAATGACCGCGGTGTAGTAGCCTTCTGCACCGATTTTACCCACCACGCGACCCGCACTGGCAGGCGGCAGTAGGCTGCATAGGCGCTCTTTACCCGCCAGTAGGTAGGGGTTATCAATAATGGCGCCCAAGATTCTTGCCATGGCTGCTTTACGGGAGGGGCTTTGGTCTGCATTGGGTGAAAACTGCGCCATGGCGTAAGCCATTTTATCCATGGGCAGACTGAGTGCAGGGAGGCCGCAGCCATCGTAGTCCCAATCCAGCGTTCGACTATCGAGACCGGTGAGCTCGTCGAGTACTTTGAACCAGTAATTTTGGATTGGGTGTTCGTATTGGCTATAGCCTTCCACAGGAATATCGAGGTGCTGACACACCGATAGCAACCCGCAATGTTTGCCAGAGCAATTATGAATGACTTTGCGTGCTTGGCCTTGATTGGCTGCCCATTCACACAGTGTGTCTTGGTGAGAAGGCCAAGCGGCGCCACACTCTAGGTGCGACTCATATAGACCGATGTCACGTAGCCAAGCCTCTGAGGTGTGGTGATGGACTTCTTCGCCGTTGTGCGAGGCGCAAGCTAGGGCGATTTGGTGCGCGCCTATATTGAGCGCATCAGCAGCGCCGGTTTCGATCAGCGGTAAAGCTTGAATGAGTTTGAGCGACGAGCGCGGAAATACAGCGCGTGTCGAATCTCCAGCCGACGCAATCGTGTGGCCGCAGTGGTCCACCACGACAAAACTGCCGCGATGCACGCTTTCGACAACATTGCCGCGATAAACATTGACTAAGATTGGATTCATATCGCCCCTAATGTGAGCAATGGATTGAGTTAGTGGCGAAGGATGGTCGCCGTGCTCACGCTAATGGCCGCCAGTGCGCTAATCGCCAAATCTAGTTCGCGTCGGGTGGCATTGCGTTCACGGTGAACATCACGAAGTTGCTGGTTGGTATGGTTACGTGCTTTGGCCAAAGATTCAAGCTGTTCTATAGGTAATTTTCCTTGCTGAATAAGTAAGGTCAGTCGTCGGCTTTCTCGACGTAACTTGTCGCGCTGATTCTCTAAACGTTCTAGAGACTGTTTTAAGTCAGTCACTTTGCGCTGCGCATCGTGTAGGCGCTTAGCGGGATTGTAGGTGCTTAAAAAGCGACTTTCGGCCGGACAAATGCCTCGGTAGTTGTTGCCTTTACTGCCTTCGGACCATCCATTTTCGGCGGTGCAATAGTTTTGCAGACCAACGGTATAGCCAGTTTGATATTGAGCAGGATCGACGGTAATGCCGTAATCATCACAAGCATTTTGATGGTCAGCCATTCTTAATGCAGGGTAGCCCGATTGGGCGTCATATTGGCCAATGGTTGTCCAATCTTGAGCTTTGCACTGTGATTCACTTAAAGTGGCGCATCCGCTCATGGTAAACAAGCAGAGGATGAAACTAAATTTTAAGGATGGTTGTATAGGTTTCATGGCGCGATCTTCCCACGACATAGGCGGCAATTCGCTGAATGTCGCTCGTCTCTCAATATTGGACTAACTCACACTGTAATTATGAGTAACCCGCTTATCTTAGGGCTGCAATCAAGGATAACGATGATGAAAAATACGCTTTTTCGCACGGCGATAACCTTAGTTTTTGGTCTGTCAGTGACATTGGCAAACGCGGCTGAGCCAATTGTTCAGGTACCACCAAAGCCACCGATTAGTGCTGATCAAGAGGCATGGTTGGATCAAATTCGCTCACAAATCAACAATATTAATACTGAGCAATTGGTGGCTCAATTGGCAGAGGACCCAATGACCTATGTGGTCGATGTGCGCTCGGTCGATGAAATCACGCGATTGGGCGGTCAGATTAAAGCGCCACGACGGTTTGTGGTCGAGCGGGGCTGGCTGGACATAAGGGCAGATTTGATCTTCCCGAATAAAGATGTACCGATTGTGGTCTATTGCGGTGTCAACCAGCGCAGCCCATTGGCAGCCAAGGCGTTAATGGATCTTGGTTACACCAACGTGATGAACTATACGGATGGTTATTTTGAGTGGGCCAATTCGGGGCATCCCATTGAGCAAGCCGACGCAGATCTAGAGAGCTTTTTGTACCGACGCCCAATGAAGGTGGCTGACAATGTCTACTCGGCGATTGGTGCCACTCAGCCCGGCACCTACGCCAACAGTGGCCATAACAATAATCTTTCCTTTGTCATCACCAACGATGGTGTTCTGGTGATGAATTCTGGCGACAATTATCTGCTCGCTCAGGCTTTGCACGACGAGATCAAGTTGCTCACGGATCAACCAGTAAAATACGTGGTACTCGAGAATGCACAGGGCCACGCCATGCTGGGCTCCAAATACTGGAAAGAGCAAGGCGCCGAAATTATTGCCCATGTCGATGCGGTTGATGAAATCGACTCTCACGGTGAAGCCATTCTCAATCGGATGAAAAATCGAGCCCATGAAAAGGCATATCGTACAGAGGTGGTGTTGCCGGATATTTCGTTTGAGGACGAGTATATTTTACAAATGGGCGATACCACTATCGAAGTTCGTCACTATGGCCCTGCCCACAGCCCAGGTGATATTTCTGTTTGGCTACCCGCACAAAAATTAATGATTTCCGGTGATGCGATGTTTAATGAGCGCATGCTGCCAATCTTTGATGACACTGACACAGCGGGATGGCTGGAGACTTGGGAAGTATTTGAAGCGCTCGCGCCTGAGGTCATTATTCCAGGGCATGGCCATCCCACAGACATGGCAACGGTTCGTCGATTTACCCGTGACTATTTGGCGTATATGCGTGATGAAATTGCAGCCATTCTCGACGAGGGAGGAAGCTTGGACGACGCAGTCGAAATCAATCAGAGTCAGTTTGTAACATTCGATACCTACGACGAGCTTCATCGTGTCAATGCAGCACGGATATTTCAAATGATGGAATTTGAGTTTTAGCGATTTTGGCGCCGGCTTCTTTAAAGGTCGGCTAGGCCACCTTGCTTGGCGCGTGCATTTCGGCACCGGAAAGCTTGTAGCGCTTATTCATCTTGCTTTAGGCAGAGTTTGTTAGGCTACCGCAATCAATCGTTGCTGGAGCCTATGGAATGAAACTCACGCATATTCCGCCTGTTGCCGTGGCCCTCGTCTTAATGGTCATGGTGGTTGTCACACGAACTTTCGATGTGTTTGCGGTCGACGGTGGGGTGGCCAGTTTTTGTCTGATCTTTGGTGTGATCGCCGCGCTATTTGGCTTCTCCGCGCTGTGTGAATTTCGACACCGCAAAACGACGGTTAATCCAATCGATGTTAATCGCGCCAGTGCACTCGTTGACACTGGCGTGTTCGGTTTGACCCGCAATCCCATGTATGTGGCGATTGTATTGGCACTCGCGTCCTGGACCGCAGGGCTCGGCAGCTTGCTGGGATTCGTGTGGGTGTTGGCGCTCTATTTCTGGTTAGACCGTGTGCAGATTCCGCGCGAAGAAGCCGCGCTGACAGAGCTGTTCGGTGATGATTATGTGGCTTACCAGACGCGGGTGGCGCGTTGGTTTTAATCCAACGCGCTCATAATGCCTTAGTGCCCCGCAGGTGCTTCCTGGCCCTGATAGTCGACCGCTAGTCCATAGACTGGGTCGTCGTATTCCTCCATCAACACCATTTTGCCTTTCTTATCGAGCAATGCTCGGCAATCTGCGCTGAGGTGGCGTAAGACCAGTGTTTTGCCCGCACGGTCGTATTTCTCGGCCAAGGTTTCGATGGCTTCGATACCCGAGTGATCCCAAACCCGTGCATTGAAGAAATCGACTTCGGTGACATCTGGGTCTTCATTCGGCGTGAAGAAATAATGAAATTCAGACGCAGATCCGAAAAACAAATGGCCGTTGATCTTGTAGTGCTTGCCATCGCTGTCAACATGTGAGCTGACGTTCAGGTGTTTGGCCATTTCCCACGAATACACCAACGCCGACACAATCACGCCCACGATAACCGCGACCGCCAAGTCAGAGATCACGGTGACCCCAGAGACCAAAATCAGCACAAAGGCGTCTTTGAGTGGGATCTGGCGGATGATGTTGAAGCTTGACCAAGCAAAGGTGCCAATGACGACCATAAACATCACGCCCACCAGTGCAGCGATGGGAATTTGCTCGATCAGTGAGGATGCAAACAAGATAAAGCTCAACAGGAACAGCGCTGCGGCAATACCGGCTGTGCGCCCACGGCCGCCGGAGGAGACATTGATCATGGTCTGTCCGATCATCGCGCAGCCACCCATTGTGCCGAAGAAGCCACTAACGACGTTTGCCGCGCCTTGGGCCAAACACTCACGACTGGCGCCGCCGCGTTTGTCGAGCATGTCATTCACTAGGTTGAGTGTGAGCAACGATTCGATTAATCCGACCGCGGCCAAGATCAGCGCATAGGGGAAAATGATGGTCAATGTTTCAAAGTTCATTGGTACATCGGGAATGATAAAGGTTGGCAACCCAGCAGACAGAGACGCCATATCACCCACAGTTCGGGTATCAATGTCTAGGACAATGGCCAGAATGGAGACCACCACAATGGCTAGCAACGGCCCCGGAATGGCTTTAGTAAGCTTAGGTGTCACCCAAATCAGTGCCATGGTTAGACCGATCAGACCGAGCATGCCGTACATCGCCATGCCACTGAGCCAAACCGTATCGCCGTTGGGGAGGGTTTCTTTGAACTGGCTCATCTGTGCCAGAAAAATAACAATGGCAAGCCCGTTTACAAAACCAAGCATCACTGGGTGCGGCACCATGCGAATTAGTTTACCTAGCCGGAATATGCCAGCGAGTAGTTGCAATATGCCCATCAAAACGACAGTCGCAAACAGATATTGCACACCGTGCTCAACGACAAGTGCGGTCATCACCACGGCCAATGCGCCTGTGGCGCCGGAAATCATGCCGGGGCGACCGCCGAAGATGGCGGTAATTAAGCCTACAAAAAAGGCGGCATAAAGGCCGACCAGCGGATCCACTTGTGCGACGAAGGCAAAGGCAATTGCTTCGGGCACCAGTGCCAGTGCGACGGTGAGCCCCGACAGGGTGTCGATTCGCATTTGGCCGAGGTCGGGAGAACTTAAATTAGAGGGTGCAATGGACTTTGCAAAAGAGCTTAAAGTTGCGCGCAAAACAATTTTTGGGTTTGAATGAATACTAATCTTAAGCGTTTTTGCAATTTTTTTCTGATTGGTTTGTCAGGCCGGTAGGGAGATCTATATGCGCGAGTTAATGATGTTGATGTGTTTGTTGAGTCCACCGAGCATGGCTGCGCTCGATACCGTGTACCCAGATTGGTTTTATCCAAGCTTTTTGGAGCTAGACGACGATGCCTTAATTGCAGGTGATGAAGACAAGTCGCTCATGCTGTTCGTGATGCAATCCGAATGTCCTTACTGTCATGAGATGGTGCAAACGACCTTCGCGGACCCATCGGTACGTGAGCATATCGAGGCACAATTCTTAGTGGTTCAAATTGATATGTTCGGTAGCCGAGAGGTAATGGTCGGTGGCCAATCAATGACAGAAACAGAGTTTGCGAAGCGCTTGGGAATTCAGTTTACCCCGACCTTGCTGGTGTTTGATGCCGCGCTGAATTTAACCCAGCGCATTGATGGCTTTCTAGCGCCAGAAGCGTTTCTGGATCGCTTGTCAAAGCCCGTGGTGGCCGTGCAGCGCGAGAACTCGGTGCTGTATATCAACTGGCCGAGGGAGTGCAATGAAGCCTGTCAAAGGCTCAAAGCGATCAGATCGAGTGTCGATGAGTTGACGATTGTGGAGCGCAATTCCAACTTGGAGCCTTGGCCGAGTTTGTACTTCGCGGATGACGTTCAAGGTGAGCTGGTCAACACCAATGCCATGTTTAAGCCGCTGCACTTTCGCGCCATTTTGTCTTGGTTGTCGACGAAGGCATATCGCGACGAACCCGAGTTTCAACGGTATCTCAATCGCTACGCTGATGTACTCAGAGACAGTGGCGAAATCGTCGAAGTTTGGGCAGACTAAGCCAATCATTACTTGAAAAGTCCCAGCGAATATATGCCGGATCACTCGTCTATCGCAACAGTGCTCAGTAAATTGCTGCCATTGGTGTCTAGGGTATCAACCAGCATTCGCAATTTAATGTTGCTCATCCTGGTTTCGGTTGGCGCATTGATCGCTGTTGCGGGCCTCATATTTGATTGGAGCGCAATTTGGTTGTTGGCGGTGGGCGCTATTTTACTGCTGCCGCTTGTTGTGTTGGCTTGGTTTTGGTGGGCGCTTTGTGACATTCAACAGCTGCCCGAGACACTCACCGATATTCAAACTGAAGTCCGTTTGGCCAAACAGCCCAAGCCCCAGAGCGGTAGCATCTTGCGGCAACTGTTTGATATGCGAGGGCTTTTGCTTGGCGCTGCTGAAGTGACCGGCCAGTATTTCTCTATTGCACCGCTTATTAATCCCATAGTGTTGGGTTTGCTGCTGCTGTCATGGGTGGTTGGTTGGATCACGGTGGTGGTATCTGTGGTGATCTTGTTGGTCGTTTTTGTATAGCGTGCTAGTGACATCTAGCACTTGCTGATATCTCTCTTCCTACCCAATGGCTTGGCGTCAACTCAAAGTGGTTTTGTTTTAACCGTTTGATTGCTCGTTCGCAAAACCCAAAAAATTACTCCCCGGAAAGTTAATCAAATTCAGCTTAGGTTACGTACCTTTCTGCCTAGTGTGATTTGTTAAAAATATTCGCTAATTTGTTGAAATAAATAATTTTATGTCCTAAACCTTAGTGGCGGCTCAGAGAAGATCTGCTCGAAAGATCGACTGACCGCACGCATATTTTGGTGGGGGAACACATTGTGAAGCGTAAACAACAATCGGTGGTGAAAAAGACACCTTTTAAACAAACGGCGATTTCATTCGCAATCGCGATGGCATTGGGGATGGTCTCGACTGCACATGCAGAGTTGGGCACAGTCAAGGCTTACGACATCGATGAGCGGGTCAATTTTGGGTCAACAACAACCATTGATGTGATCTCGAAAGTGCGGGCAGCGGATGCAGATGGCGAGAATACGGGCGATCTTCAAATTGAAGTGCTCAATCAACCCGCTGGCGTGGAATTGATCGACAAACAGATTCGTTTCACTGCACCGACTGGGAGCTTGGTCGCTGCAGATCAAACCGTGGTGATCGACTACCGATTGTCGGCAGAACAATTTAGCGATGAGTTAATCGTGCAAGCCCGTCAGCCAGATTTGGCTGGCTCTGCGCTGTTTGTTGATACGACCGATGCGGTTGCGCCCTCGGAGGCGAACCAGTTTTTCAGCCAACCCGCCAATACGGATCAATACGCATGGGGCTATGACACCAATGATGGTCAGGCAGGGTTTTACGGCTTGAGCTACGGCTTGGATGTGAGTTCACTCGGATGGTGCCAGGATGCAAAGTATGATGTTTCGGCATCATTTAAAGCGAAGAAGTTATCTGGCGCCACTGCGACAAAAGCGGCGATTGCCATCGGAAATCAAGGCGATACAGTTGCAAAGTTGTCTGAAGCCACACTCCTATCACCGGCTGTAGAAGTCGATAGTTCTTTGACAATTCAGGAAACAGAAAAAGTCACGTCACAGGGTGGTGGCAGCACCATCATTCCAGTGGTCATTTATGTATCTAGACAAGATGACCTCAACAACATTACACCGTCAAAATATGAGTGGATGCCAATCGAGCTGACGCTCGAAGCTGGAATCGATACCACAGGCTGTGCGGCGCAAACAGATGATGGCACCTTGACCATTACTATTAGCAATGACTTTGACGGCGACGGGAAATCAGACTCATCTACTGATCCGGCATTGAACGACCTCGATGATGATCAAGATGGTATTCCAGACGCTGACGAGGCGCCTGCGGATAACCCGAATTTGGACACTGACGCTGATGGACTGCCTAATCGCATTGACTTGGATTCGGATGGTGACGGTATTCCAGATCAGCAAGAAGGCGATGTTGACACTGATGGCGATGGTCGTCCCGATTTTCTTGATACCGACTCAGACAATGACGGTGTGCCCGACACTTTGGAAGCGTTTCATACACGTGAGGTGACTGATCCGGTGGGTTCGAACCAAGATCAGGATCATGGTCGGACGATCTTTGACACGGACCGAGATGGCGCACCGGACTATAAGGACTTAGATTCTGACAATGATGGCATCGCCGATGTGGTCGAAGTGCTGTTGACCGATAATGCGGAACCCTATGGCGAGTCTGACGGAGGAGAGCTGGCGGGCGATCCGGATGACCGCGATGTCGATGGCTTGGCAAATATTTGGGATCTGGATTCGGACAATGACACCATCCCCGACATCGTTGAGGGGGATTGTAAGCCCACCAACAACGACTTTGTGTGTGCCGCGGATGTCGCTGCCGCGATCTACGCTCAAGGGGACACCGAGGGACTTACTGCAACCACGGGTTGGGCGGATGCTTTCCGTAAACCCAGCAATTTAGTGCCCAATACCGATCTTGTCGGCTACAAGAATTTCTTGGATATCGATGCGGATGGCGACGGTATAAATGACATCGTAGAGGCAGGCTATCCTAGTGAAGACCTCGATAATGACGGTCAGATTGATACCGAGCAAAACCCAATTGAGGGTTGGTCTCGCCCGTCAACCAATCCTGCATTGGAAAATGGTAATTATGTTCAGCCGGGCCAATTGCCAGATGAAGATAAGAACGGTGTACCCGATTTGTATCAAAAAGCACCCGTCGAGCTAGATGATCCAGTGACTGATGGGACGGGTACCGATTCTGGTACAGGCGGCGGCGACGGTACTGATCCGGATACAGGTACAGGTACAGATGGTAACGGAACAGACACGGGTACCGATGGCACCTCAAATGACCCCACTGATAGCGGTACTGGTTCAGATCTCGCCAACGACGCAACAGGTGGTACCGCCAAAATTATCACGGGTGTTGATGGCGCTGGCGGCGGTGGCCTTGGCGTTATGTGGTTAGCGCTATTGGCGGCATTGGTCCCGCTCAGACGAAAGTAAGTTTTCCCACATTTTGCGCCCTAATCTAGGGCGCTCTTTTGGTTTGATAGCCAGTGGCCCAAAACAATTCCCATGGCAACGCCACTGCAATTGGCAGCGAAATCTAGCCACTCAGCATAGCGATTGGATAAGGGCTGTAACAGCTCGATTAGCCCTCCAAACACGATCACTCCCATCAACCAAAGCCAAGTCTCTCGAGGCTTAGCGATGCTCACTGGTAGTGACAGTGCTGCATAGGCAATCAAATGGTGCAACTTATCGCTGCCAATGACCCTGGGCAGTTCGTCCAGAGGCCAGAGCGACAATAGTGCGATGCTCAGACCAAGGGTCAAAGTGAGTGAGCGGTAAAACTTAGAGATCAGATCAACGGGCTGGGATTGGGCTGGCATTCAGTGCTCTCAATGATTCGTAGCAGGCCCCCATGGTGTGGTAGTCGGTTTTACCTGCAGGCGACTTCTCGTCGCTGTATTTTTGATTGTTGGCGTTTAAGATTCGATACCAAGCCCCATATTTGCGATCAACCATGTGTTGCCAGCTGTATTGCCAGATTTTGTCATACCAATCGAGATATTCGGGTAGTTGCGTGTGTTGATATAGACAGGCGGCCGCTGCAAAGCTTTCGGCCTGCACCCAGAAATACTTGTCGTCATCGCAAATACTTAAGTCTGGTGCAAAGCCATAGTAGAGCCCACCTCGCTCTGGGTCCCATGCAACCGAGATCGCCACATTGAACAGTTGCTGCGCACGTGTCAGCATCCAAGGTTCGGGGCGGAAGCGATACAGAATACAAAGCAGCTTAGCCCACTCGGTATGATGGCCCGGCTGGAACCCCCAAGGTCGGAATAGGTGCTTTGGGTTGTCTCGGTTGTAGTCCCAGTCAATCTGCCAGTCATCGGTGTAGTGTTCCCAAATCATGCCGTCTGCGAGCCTTGCCTGACGCTGACAAATATTGGACGCCAGTGTATACGCCCGATTTAAATACACCCTTTCTGAGGTAGCTTCATAAGCCCATAACATGGCTTCACAGGCATGCATGTTGGCGTTCTGGCCACGGTATTCAGATTGTCTGGCGAAAGCTGCACTTGCCTCGTCTGCATATAAGCCGTGCTGAGGCTGCCAAAATTGCGTTTCCATGATATCGAATGCACGCTGTAGCATCGCACGAGTGTCGATGCCGGCAAGCATCGCCGTCGATGCGGCCACGATGACAAAAGCATGCCCGTAGCAGTGCATTGTGCGGTCTTCTGGTTGGCCGTCGTGCAATGTCCATAGAAATCCATGGCCATCATCATGATGCGATGCAAGGTAATCGAGCCCATGCCTTGCCATGTCTAGATGCTGACTGTCGCCAAAATAGCGTGCAGCCATGGCATGGTTGAACACAAATCGCGTGCTAGACACTAAATGGCGGTGATGTGGATTGTAAACAGAGCCATCGTCGCGAAAGTAATGATTGAAGCCGCCCGATGGATCAAAGGCATTTGGCGTGTAAAACGCAAGCGTAGCCTTGATATGGTCCTGCAAAAACGTCGGTGAGCGAAAGTCCATCGACTTAGCTGCCCATGTCGACAATTTCGGACAACTCAAGCTCGCCTCCTGCGCTCAAGAACGGACATGCCTTGGCAATTTCCCTTGCTGAGTCCAATGATTCTGCCTCTAACAATGTGAAGCCTGACATGCCCGTGGCTGAGCCAGACTCGACGTGTAAATCCGATCGAATGACTTCAGTGGCCTTTAAAGGGTTCATGGGGCTAATCGCTGCGGGGCCTAGCTCGGATAGCCAAGCCCGATAGGCGTGTTGCATTTGTTGAGCATCCTCTGGGCTTTTCGGTTTGGGCGCGCCTAGGTAGGTCAGCATAAATTTTGGCATCGTGGCACCTGCTAATGATTGAATGGCACAGCATAACGCAGAGGCAATTGTGTTTCAGGCCTTCGCGCTGGGCAGTCGACTAGATTCTGCAAAGCATTGACCTATGCTTAATGCGGGAAATGGAATTTCCAACAGAACAATTGGCCGTATTCAGTGCGGCCTGTAATCGTGGTAGTTAAGGAAAAGTACCGCATGCATCTTGACGAACAACAAATGCTCGCCATGAGCTCGCCACAAATCCTACAATCGGCCAGTCGTTTGGTTGCGGATCGAGCAGTTATCGAATATCGCTCGGAGCCCTGCTTTATCAGCGCCAGTGTCCAAGAATCGGACATCAAATTCTTTGTGCAGATCATGACAGAGGACGACCAATTTGTGGCCGCGCTGTGTGATTGTGGCCAGTCTACACCTGAGCAAAGCTGCCAACATACGCTTGCTGTTTTGCTTGTGGCTCAGCATCAAACCACCATCAAACCCACTGTGCAAGCCCTTGACCGAACAGCGTTTCTGGCGGCAGTGGCCGGTGCACTGCCACGTGTTAAGTTCAATACTGCGGATGAAGTGGCGCATTATTTCCTTCGTGCGGAGTCGCATTTGTTACCTTGGTTGGATCGATTTGCCGGTTTCGTCCCGGAGCAGGTGGTGTCTCTCTGCGAGCAGCTGTTGGTTGCGCTGGATGCTATTGCACGCCAGCCACTGGTGGAACACACGGGCCGTCATTTGGAACTGTTGGACGAGATTTATCACCATCAGCGACAAGCATTCACTCAAGCTGACTGGTCGGCAATTCGTAAGGCTAAATATTTAATCTCACGTCTAAACACCAAAAACCGCCTATTTCCAGATTTGCCCTACGGTTTGGTCGACACTGATGACGCCGCCGTCTTGGGAGAGTTTCACAGGCTACTAGCAGAATATTGGAGCATACAGACCGACGGCGGCCGCGAGGCGGCCAAATCGCCACCGCTGCTGCGTATGGCCAATATATTGTTGGTTCGCGCTGAGGCTGTTGGTGATTTAGACATGCAGCTCCGGCTGTTAGAGTGGCGCGCTGCGGATCTGGAAGGCATGCAGCAAGCCTATGATAAGGCCATCGAAATCGGTAACCAAATTACCGCCAAGCGCATGCTGCAAAAAATTGTGTCAATGGGCGGAACATCGCAGAGTGTGCTGGCAGCCAAATCACGTTACGAATATCGGTTTGGCAACCAGGTCAAAGCGCTGGCGATGCTTGAGTCCAACTTTATGCGGGAGCCTTCATTGCGTCGTTTTAATCTCTGGCGTGAATTGTATTTGACGAACCATCAGAGTGATTTTGCGGTGACCAATATTGCTGTGAATTTTTTAAGACAACGGATTGATCGAAGCAGTCTAATTTTTGATCGAATGACGTTGAGCAAGGACTTGGTTGATATTTACTTGCAATCTGAAATGGTCGAAGAGGCCGTGGAGGTCGCGATGGAATACCCCATTGCTTTGGAACAGCAGCCCCTACTGGCGAAAATAGCAATCAAGCGTTGGCCATTGAAGGGCTTCCGGCTCTACACCCGTTTGATTGATCATTGCATCAATGCTGCGGATGGCGATATTCAGCTGCGTGCCACGCGATATCTCGTCGAACTAGATCAAGGGGTTAAGCTCAGCGGCTCGAATATCTTGGCGGAGCGGTTTGCGAGTTTTGTTTTATCGCTGCGTAGGCAATTGCAGACGCAACCAAAGCTCAGCAAGATGCTGCTGTCAAAGGTTTAGTAGGTAAACTTTCTCATCATGGTGCGCATTATTTCGGTTTGTTGCGCCAGCTGCTCACCAATAACGCTAGTCTCACGCACCACCTTCTCGGATTCCAATGAAGACGCGTTCAGTGTCTCGGCCTGCAGTGCCGCTTGACTCATTTGCATGCCTTGGTAGTGCGCATCCGTCAAGATCTCTTGGCTGATATCTCGAATCGATTGAGCGACAGTTTCCATTTCGACAAACATGGCCACCGATTGCTCTACGGAGACACGCGTCGACTCTGATTGCTCAAGCGAGTGTTTGATTGATCGGTCCATCTGGTGAAGTGTGGGCTCGAAATGTTCGAGTTCTTGCATGATTTTCTCGGTGAAGTCGCTGGCTTGCAGCGACAAGGTTCGTACCTCATCTGCGACCACGGCAAAGCCGCGACCATGTACACCGGCTCTGGCCGCTTCGATGGTGGCGTTGAGCGCCAGCATTCGCGTCTGTTCGGAGATCGCCTCTACGTTTCGCACCATTTCGAATAGAGACTTGGACTTTTCCATAATGGCGCTGATTTTTTGGGCGGTGGTATGGATGTCTTTGTCGAGTTCTTGGAAATTCTCAGACACTTGCGCGGACGTCTCACGGCCCTTTTTGAACACCTCATGGGTTTGTTCTAGCTCATGGCTTGCACGACCGGCATGCTGATTGATTTGAACCGCAAGTTGGTTTGATGTCGAAACTGCCGTACTGAGTTTCTCAATTTGCTCACGGTCGTTAGAGATTCGGTTTTGGGTTTGCTTGGCCTGCTGAGTGAGGTTCCGCGATACGTCGGTAAGTTCGATCGACTGCTGGTTTAGTTGTCCCACAGTGAGTTGAATCTGCTCGATAAAGCGATTGACCACTTCACTGACGTGATTGGTTTCATGCCAATCTGAGTAGGGAAGTCGCTTGGAGAGATTAAAGTCATCGCCAGCCACCTCGTCCGCGCCGTGTGACAGATTTTTGATCAGCTTGAGTGTAAGCGCAATAAAGCCGAATAGACCCGAAATCAAGCTTAATCCGACCACCACAATTAAACCGCCCACCCACTGGAATTGGTCTGTTAGGTTGCGGGTATCCTCCAGCGTAAGCTGTAAGGTAGTGTCAACGCGATCAGCACATTCGTCGACTGCGCTCTGATAGTCGTCAATGGCGGTCATCATAACGGCGCGTTTGGTCTGTGAGTCAAGTTCGTAGCTATAGAGCGTTTGTATATTGGAGGCCAGCGCATTATCGCGCGATTGCATGTCTTGATTGACCCAAACATCCGTGGCCGCCTGAATCGCCGTCAGTGTGGTTTTGGTGAATTTAAATTCCTCGCCCAGAGACTGGACCATTACCTGACGCTCGAGTCGATTGACGGCTAGATTGATTTCTTCGTGCAGCACGGTGAGCTTGCTTTTGGCTAGCTGGATGTTGATATTGGGGCGTTTCACGATGGTATTCAGCGCTGCCGCCAATCTTTGTGCGTTGATCAACTTTGATTCAAAAGCATAAAACTCTGGGTTTGCTAACAAAGACTCTGCGGTTGTTGCCGCAGAGATGAGCTGGCGTCGATTTTTCTGCACCACACTGTCGATGGTCGACACCAAATAGCGCAATAGATTATCCACTTCTGCGACGCGCTCGCGGAATTGATGGATCTCCTCAGCATGGTCACGCTGATAGCGTTCAAGTAGGCGTTTTGACTGTGCATAGGCCTCGGCACTTACCGCCAGCGCTGTGGTGGCGTTTTTAAGCGTGTCAAAGTCAGAGTCACCTTCAAAAAACGCAGACAGAAGCTCGATGGTCACATCAGTTTGCTCGCCGATGCTAGCCATAGACCCGATGTGCTGTTCAGGCTCAATTTGCCAAAGCGTCACTTGTTCCGAGAGATGGTCTAGATTGGCCTCCAAGTCATGTGCTGCAACACTATCCATGCCGACGCTAACCAGCTTTACGCTGTAATAACCCAGTGCCAAAGCCATAATTAATGTACAGGTGCCACCGATTATCAGTACCACATTGAATAGTTTTAATATTGATTTGGATTTTGGCTGTTTACTCACAACGCCTACTTTTCAACTGCTAAGTCAAAAGATCAGCGGCATATCCCCGGAATAATTGAGATATGCGTCACAGATCGCGAGGCGAGGTTTTGGGGTGGTGAACGAGCCTGGCGTTGCTCGTCCACCGTTTAGATGGATTGATTCGTGTGACGTTTGGTCAGTCGTAAACACGTAGATCGTCGATGACTTTGCCGTCTTTAGGCAAGCTATCGGGCGCGCATAAGACCACATCGCCACGCACTTTCATGAGCTCTTGTACGGCGGCTTTGGCGATGCTTTCGATGCTTTGATCGCTGGTCTCGAGTTTGACCGTCATGTGGTCTTGTTCGTTTTCGCGGGTAATTTCGACTCTAGCCCTTGAGATACATTCGAATTTTGCGACCAGTGCAGCCACTTGTTCTGGGCGCACAAACATACCTTTAATCTTCGCCGTTTGATCTGCACGGCCCATCCAGCCTTTGATGCGGCGATTGGTGCGCCCACACTCGCTGACACCGTCCATCCATGCCGATAAATCACCGGTCGCAAAACGTATCAGTGGGTAGTCATGATTGCTTAGCAGGGTGACCAACACTTCGCCGACATCGCCATCTGCCACAGGATTGCCCGTGCCCGGTGTGACAATCTCGACGATGACATCTTCATCGACAATCATGCCAGTATCCGCTTGACTCTCATAGGCAATGAGTCCGAGCTCTGCGGTGGCATAGCACTGCAGACAATCAATGCCGCGCGCTTGATAGTAGCTGCGAAGCGATGGAAACAGCGCGCCCCCAGAGACCACCGCTTTGTTGAGTGTGTCGAGAGAGACACCGAGTTCATCGGCCTTCTCCAAGATCACCTTTAGAAAGTCAGGTGTGCCCGCATAGGTTGTGATGCCCAAATGTGCGGCGGCTGTGGCCTGCTGCTCGGTTTGGCCAATACCAGCAGGCAGCACGGTTGCGCCAACCGCTTTGGCACCGCTTTCGAACATCATGCCAGCGGGCGTCAGATGGTAACTAAAGCAGTTTTGGACACGGTCGCCTTGGCCAACACCTGCAGCCGTTAAAAATCGACCGAGTCGGAACCAGTCGTGGCTGCGCATACCCATTTCATAAATGGGGCCAGGCGATTGGAATAAATGATCGATATTTTGTAGCGCTAGGCCTTCAAGTCCGCCCAGTGGTGCTGTTTGGCTCTGTAATGCCACAATCTCTGATTTGCGTAGCACGGGCAAACTTGCGAGCGCTGAAGTATCGGTGATTGCATTGGCATCCACACCAGCCAACTGCTTGGCAGCAGCTGCACTGTGCGCTTGAGCATGAGTAATCAGCGCGGGAAGCTGCATGGCGACGTCAGCTGCACGAGCTTCACTCGTTCGAGTTTCGCGGTCATCGTAGTTCATTAGCTTAACCAACGTTTGCGGCGGCGATATGAGCGGACTTCGCGGTACGATTTGCGTCCGTCATCACTCATGCCGAGATAGAATTCTTTGACATCGGGATTCTCCCGAAGTTCCTTTGCGGGTCCGTCCATCACCACACGGCCACTTTCCAAAATGTAGCCATAATGTGCATAACGCAGCGCCACATTGGTGTTTTGCTCTGCGAGTAGGAAGGTCATGCCTTCGCTTTCATTGAGGTTGCGCACAATCTCAAAGATCTCTTTCACCAGCTGTGGAGCCAAACCCATGGAGGGCTCGTCAAGCAAAACGGTTTCGGGTTTTGACATCAATGCGCGACCAATCGCGCACATTTGCTGCTCACCCCCAGAGGTGTAGCCAGCTTGTGATTTGCGACGCTCTTTGAGGCGAGGGAAATAGTGATAAACCTTCTCCAAATCGGCGGTGATTTCGCCGCGACTAGCGCTTCGCGTGTATGAGCCCGTGAGAAGGTTTTCTTCAATGGTTAAGTGTTCGAAACAATGCCGACCTTCCATGACTTGAATAACGCCACGGCGCACCAATTCTGCCGGGTTGAGTTCAGCGACGCCTTCTCCACGGTATTTGATGCTGCCTTTGGTGACTTCACCGCGCTCGGAATGCAGCAGGTTCGAAATCGCCTTTAAGGTAGTGGTTTTGCCTGCGCCATTGCCTCCCAGTAGGGCGGTGACTTGGCCTTTGGGCACACTCAAACTCACGCCCTTTAGCACGAGGATAACGTGGTTATAAATCACCTCTATGTTATTGACGTCTAATAATATTTCGGGTGCGTTTTCGCTTTGGGCTGCTGCTTGTGACATAGTCCGATATCCGTAAATGAAAGGGCTTCGCGGCGTGCGAAGCCCTCGTTTGCTTTAGTTACAACGTTCTTCGATGTTGTTTTCAGCGGCGTAAGCAGCACTGTCTTCTTGGATCAGGGCGCCGATGACTTCTTGGTCAGTCGGCTTAAATCCAGAGATCAACTTCCACTCTTGAGCGGCAGCATCCCACTGTTGGACGCCGACCATCCCCGCGCCACCGTGGTTTTCGCAGGAGACCTTGAACTCAGGACCGAAGCCAGGCATGCCAAGCGCGGCCATTTTATCTTCGGTGATTTCAAGGTTTTCCAGGCCGTCGCGCATTTGTGCGGCAGTGATATCTGTGGCGTCGTGCATGGCTTGAGCGGTCTTTGCACCTTCTGCGGCCATCATGGCGGCGTAAAGACCACGGTTGTAGACTGCAGTACCAATTTGATCACCTGCACCGGCAGCAAGACCCGCATCGACGACGTATTTTTGGATGTCATCAAAGATTGGGAAGTCCTTGCCCACGTTGTGGAAAGTAACCGCTTTGTAGCCATTGGCTGCAGCGCCCGCTGGAACCACGTCGTTTTCAGAGCCAGACCACCAAACGCCGATGAAGTTTTCCATTGGGAAGCGGATATTGATGGCTTCTTGAACCGCCGTTGGGCTCATCACGCCCCAGCCCCAC
>JABXHR010000145.1 GCA_013373515.1 Gammaproteobacteria bacterium
CGAGTCTACTGACGATGCTGAGGCTACAGATGGTGCCGAAGCAACTGATTCAGCCGAGTCTACTGACGATGCTGAGGCTACAGATGGTGCCGAAGCAACTGATTCAGCCGAGTCTACTGACGATGCTGAGGCTACAGATGATGCTGAGGCAACTGATTCCGCGGAGGCTACTGACGATGCCGAAGCAACTGATTCAGTTGAGTCTACAGACGACGCAGATGCTGCAGAAGCCACAGATGAAGCAGCTGAGGCTGATGCAACCGCTGAAGCAGACTCTGCTGGACAGCCAAGCGCTGATGAGCCTGCAGTTACAGCGAGCGTAGCGGAGATGATCGACAAGCTTCAGGAAATTATTCCAGGTTTGCGTGAAGCGCTTGGATTGCCACCTGAGTCCGAGTCAACTGACGCCGCTGACAGCGAAATGGTAGACGAAGCCGAATCAACCGAATCTGCCGATGAGGCCGAGGCGGTAGAAGAGGCTGACCCAACTGAAGTTACCGATCGTGCCGAGGTGGTAGACGAAGCTGACTCAACTGAAGCTACCGACGGCGCAGAGGCGGTAGACGGTACGGAGACTCAAGAAGCAGAGCCGGACGCACTGCAAGGCATGATTAGCGCAATCGAGGCCCTAGAAATCGCATTCAGAAAGCTCCTGGCTGAGCAAGCAGCAAAAGAAGAAGCAGAAACGGAATCAGCTTAAAGGTTGAGTCACACAATGCTCGATCGGTTTAGGCGGTTGAATTGCTTGGATCGATAGGTTAGGGGTCATTGCACTCTGCGGTGGCCTCAACCGGTTAAGTGGTTTTTCGGTTGACCTGCACTCACAAAGCTAAATCGAGTGTTCAGTACAAACGATTAACAACTGTTTTATGGGCATTTGCCTAAATCTACAGGGAACCAAATTAGGAGATTCCAACTATGGAAGCCAGCAACAACGTCACCGAACTCTTGAGTTCAACCCTCAGTGAAGTGCAGACAGCTTTGGATGGACTTAATGATTCCATCGAAAGCGGAGAATTGAATCTTTCTGAAGCAGATCAGTCAGCATTGACAGAAATTGCATCGGTGTTGAACAAAGCATTTTCATCGTCTGACGTTTCAACAGCGGCACAGGGACAATCGGTGTCCACTGACAGCAGTCGTTCGCAGACAATTAAATTAGATGAAAACATAGAACTAGAGTTGGACTTTGATGTCCAGCGTGCTCAGCCGGATGCTGTAGAGCAAGAAACCGAGGCGCAAGCTTCCGGTGGTGAGGCTGAGTCACTGGCCTCTCAGTTCGCAAGCATCCTAGGCGGTGGTGGCGTGATCCCGGGTGCTGACGCTGCGACACAGAGTGCTGAGGCCGAAGCAGAAGGAAGCGGCCTAGGTTCATTGACCTCTCAAATTTCAAGCTTATTGGGCGGCACTGCGTCGATCGCTGGTGGCGATTCTCAATCGTCAACTGCAGCAACTGACAACAGCTTGCTGTCGGTGGTTGGTGGAATCGGAGGTGGATCTGGCATTTCGATGGACTCCGTAACCAAGGGAATTGGTGATTTTACACAGACTGCTGGTCCAATTCTTCAAGGTCTAGGTGAATTTGCGAAAGTAGCCGTGCCAGTGGCGACAGCACTTGCGCCGATTGCCGCTCAAGCCGCGACAACTTTTGGGCCAATGATTGCGTCAGCTTCAATGTCTCCAGTCACCCTAGATATGAACGGTGATGGAAAAATCACAACGACTGGGGAGACCACAGCGAAGGATCGCAACGCGGGTACCGAGCTTGGCGAAACGAAAATGGTTGATGTCGATAATGACGGCGTTAAAGAGGAAGTTGAGTGGCTTGATGGGTCCGGTGATGCAGCGCTAGTTGACGAGCAAGGCAAGCTATTTGGCGATGAAAACGGACGTTTCGATAACGGTTATCAAAGCCTAGCAAGACGCGATAGCAACGGTGATGGCAAGGTTTCTGGCGAAGAACTCGATGGTTTGCAGCTTTGGTATGACGATGGTGATGGCGTTCAACAGGCTGAAGAGATGAAATCTGCCCGTGACGAAGGCGTCAGCGAGCTATCGGTAGATATGAACACCGTCCAGAACGAACGCGGTGAAGATTTGATGAGATCAAACGCGATTGTTGATGGCAAGGAAGTCATGACGGAAGACGTTTGGTTTGGAACGAAAGGCGCTGAATAACACACAAAGGCGCCGTTAACTAAAAAGGGTAACAATCGATATGAATGGCATTAGTCAATACAGTGGTAATCAGTCTTCGATGGGAGATCTGGCTTACGCTGGTTCAGGGATGGACATGACCTCCACATACGGCGCAAATCAATACAGCCCCTCAATGACCGACCAAGCCTTTGCTGGGTCGGGTATGGGCATGCCCGGCGGCATGCCTGCAGACATGCCCATGGGCTCGCAAGGGCCTGGGGGTGCTTATGAGCCAATGTCTGAATCAATGCAAAGCTCTCCTAGTGTGCGGCGCGCATCTGGTGGGCCAGTGCAGGAAATGGCTGATCCCAGTGTAGAGCGGCGCATGGATACTGGCGGGGCATCCGTTGATCCGTCACTCGACGAAAGAGAGATCTCAATCGTGGCAATGCCTGATCGGATGCTAAATCGTTACGACGAGTTGGTATCGATGGGGGCGCATCCGCATACCGCTGAAGACATGATGTCTGCGAGCTCTGACATGATGGCCAACGATGAAGTGCCCATGAACAGTGGGTCTGCAAATGATGATATGGCTTCATCCAATTCCGATTCAGCAGACTCTGGGGGTACTAGCAGTGACACTGCAGCATCCGATGCAGCTTCGTCCGCTTCTTCAGCCGCTGAGGACTGCGCCCCTGCAGATGAGAGTATGAGTGACGATAGTGCCTCCGATAGCACACCGACCGAGGCTGAGACAGCAGAAAGTGGAGCCGACGATTGTGAACCCGCCGGTGAAGGTCCGGCCGATAGCGAACCTGCTGATAGTGGCTCGACTGACGGCGGATCTACTGATAGTGGCTCAACCGACTGCCCTACCGATAGTGGTCCAACTGATGGCGGCCCCACCGACGCAGGGCCAACCGATGGCGGCCCCACTGACGCAGGGCCAACCGATGGTGGCCCAACCAATACCGGCCCCACTGACGCAGGACCGACCGATGGCGGTGACATTGATAGAGGTAATGGAAACGGTGCAGCCGCAGACGTAGATGTCGAGGCGTTAGCTAAAAAAGGCGAGAACACCAAGCCCGAAGATGTCGAACAGTTGTTTGAATTTGTTGGGCCTGACGCAGAGGAAGCAAAACAACTACTCGATGATGCCTTAGAAAAATCACCGATCCTCAGAGGGGCATGTGCAGCGTTTATTGAAAACAATGGTGACGATGATCCAGTGACTGTGCACACCGGAGAAGACTTAGGTAACTACGCCGGAATTGCGTACTTCGGCGGCGGCGACATCGCATTGGATTCGCGTCTCAGTGGTGACCAAATGCAGTCAACACTGGTGCATGAAATTGGCCACTCATTGCTCAACTTAAAGGATTCAGAGCTTCGTCAAGATGACGAACCAAACCAGGAATTTACAACAAAAGCGATGGAAGAAGTCCAACCGGGCTTTACTGATCGCCACGACAGAGATGGTGATGGTATTGCCGAGTATGGCAATGGCGGTTGATGAGAGATTGCTCAGTAAATCTGACTGAGTAACTTCAAACTTACCGCATTTTTTAAAATGTACAGGAGAAAACAAAATGACGCTTCATAAGTTAGCACCGCAGATTATTGTGCAGCAACCACCGCCACCACCTCCGGAAGTGAAGATGCCGGATATTAACTTTCCTGAAATTAAAATGCCTGATGTCAATGTTGATTTAGGTGGGCTTCCGGCTGCGCAAAATCTGTCGCCAGAAATCTTAGACGTCTTGAAGGATATCAGGGATATGTTACCTGGCATTCAAGATGCGCTTTCACAAAATGGTACTGCACCAGAGAGCACAGCGAGTCCTGGAGCGGATACATCTGTACCGGCCGCAGAGCAGCCACAGGGCAGTGTTTCGAATGAGCCTGTTGCGGCAGAACAACCATCGACAGGTGACTCAGGCGCTGCGACCGACGCTAGTGGACAGGCAGATGATATGCCAGAGGGTTGGGAAGGCGCTGTACCGTCGAGCAGTGAAGAGGATAAGATCGATTTTAATGATCGTCCCGAATTTCGTGTCAAGGTGAAAAACGGTGAGACAGGTGAACGTTTTAACGTCGCCACTCACGATGAGAATGCAGACCCCAGCGAAATGCTGTCTGACATTTTAAAAGGCGGTGGAGTCGACTTCGGTGAAGTTGATTTCAGTGACGTAAAAGTCTTAAACGAAAGAAGATTTAGAGTCAACGATGATAATGGAAACTCTGCCATTGTCAGGATTCATGACAAATACGCTGGCACAGACATTGGTGACATTCTAGACACATTGAATGAAAACTAGTGACGACATTAGTGATCTTGTAAATGGCTCCCAAGGGAGCCTTTTACATTGCTACCGACTGATAATTGCGTGTCCAAAATCGTATCAATTATTTTCGGCGCGAAGATTATAAAATAAACAAAACACAAAAAAGGTGATCAATTATGAATGGTGTATCTGGTTCGGGAACCCCCCCAGCGATGACTGGCCCAATGGGCAATCCTGCTGAACAAGCTGGCCCAGTACCGATGGGTGGTGCTGGTGGAGTAGCCGGGGCTGGTGGAGTAGCCGGGGCTGGTGGCGGACTAGGTGGCATGGGTGGCGCAGAAATGGGCCAACTCATTCAAGCCGGCATCGGCCTGTTGACAAGCCCGCAAATGACCCAAGCAATCACTCAGGCGGTATCTGGGTTGGGTGAAGCATTCTCCGCGATGGGCGGTGCTGCTGCAGCGGCCGGTGCAGGTGGCGCAGCGACTGCCATGGCATCAATCGGTGGCGAGACTGCCACAGCGCAGGGCGCAACCATGGAAGAGGCAATGGCAAAGGCAACCGAGGCACTCCAAGCAACCATCAGCGGTGCTGGTGCTGAAGGTGCAGAGGCACAAGGCGCAGAAGCGGGTGAAGAGGCCACTTCCGGTGAGGGCGCAGGTGAAGCTTCAGAAAAAGAAAAACTCATTGCGCTGGCTGAGAGTCTCTCTAAGGCTGGCTTGGATGATGAACAAATTGGCACATTGCTGATGGCGTTGGGCGAAGGCGGTGAAGCCGCTAAAGCCGCAGAGGATCTCATCTCACAAGTGCTTTCAAGTTGATAGCGATAGGGGCGTGCTGATAACTTTCAACGAGCCCCATTTTGCATAATATGGGTTTGACAGAGCCTATATTAGTTTCGCGCCCTTCCTGTGGCGCGCTTTTTCCGCGGCTGGAAGGTCATTTGTTTGCTGACTTTATTACTGCGTGTGTTTGTTGTCGCTTTGCATCAGCAATCGGTAACAATTTTGCTTTGGCTTTTTTTGCCAAACCATTCCCGCCAACCAACAGTCTGATGGACAGCTTGGCACACATCTTTCAATGACTCGACAATACGCTAAAGACCTTTGCTCGACGAGATGAAGTTACTCAAAGATTGCGCTGTGTCGAAAATTTTAAGCGCAATCCGACCATAAACTCCCCATCGCTAACAGTCGAATTGTCGTTTCAACCCTTAGAGAAGATCATTTGGAGATGAGCACAGCAAGTTCTCGTTCTTAGCGGCATGGATACGCTGCCTAGCACACCATATAGTGAGGTGTTGTGCGACAAGACATTTAGAATGTAACCTTTTTAGTTGTCCTGTGTTGATTCGTAATCAACAACACCCAAAGCAGGCGCGGGAGTCCGCTCTTACGAATCGTGCGCAACAAGAAGCAAAAGCTCACGCAGCACTGCACAGGTCTTAATGTGGGAGCGGCACTCCGCTGCCGCGAATCGTGCGCAGCACGACACAGAGCAATTCGCAGCTCGGAGAGCTACTCCCACAAAAGCTCAGGCAACAGCGCACAGCACTCAAAGTGGGAGCGGCACTCCGCTGTCGCGAACCGTGCGCAGCACGACACAGAGCTATTCGCAGCTCGGAGAGCTACTCCCACAAAAGCTCAGGCAGCAGTGCACAGCGCTCAAAGTGAGAGCGGCACTCCGCTGCCGCGAATCGTGCGAAGCACGACACAGAGCTATTCGTAGCTCGGAGAGCGACTTCCACAAAAGCTCAGGCAGCAGTGCACAACGCCAAAAGTGGGAGCGGCACTCCGCTGCCGCGAATCGTGCGCA
>JABXHR010000010.1 GCA_013373515.1 Gammaproteobacteria bacterium
CGCACGCGATTCGCTCCATTAAAAGCTCTTTGCAAAACCCATTGTCAATCACCGAGCTTTCTCAAATGGTGGGCATGAGCAAGTCTGCGTTTCATGCGCATTTCAAAGCTGTCATTGGGCTAAGCCCAGGGCAATACCAAAAAGACATACGATTATTGGAAGCCCGACGTCGGGTCACCGAAAGTCAGCAAGCCATTTCAAGTGTGGCATTTGAACTGGGCTATGAAAGCCCCTCGCAGTTTAGCCGTGACTATTCGGCCAAATATGGTGTCTCGCCAAGAGAGGATCGAAAAGCTGTGCTAGCGGCGGTGGTGTGAGTGGCTCGGGGCAGAACCAAAGCAGGAAAGGGCTTTGCTGTCTTTGATGCAGCTTGCATCAGTTGTAGCAACTTGCTACATTTTCGATATTGCTTCACGAGATACTGCAATGGCGACAACAAGCATACGATTAGATCAGCACCTTATTGACAAGGCGACTATTATGGCCAAGGCCTTCAATAGAACCCCGCCCAAACAAATTGAGCACTGGGCAAAAATCGGGGAAATTATGGAAGACAACCCTGACCTTCCTTATGAGTTTGTTAAGCAAGCGATCATCGCGAAAGCCGAAAAAGAAGCAGGGAAATTGGAACCTTACGACTTTGGCTAAGGCTACTAGTGTTTTACAAACACCTGCATTCAAGAAATCCGTCAAGAAACTGAAACCAAACCAGAAAAAAGATCTGGATGGCGCAGTTAAAGCACTCATTGAAAACCCGAATCTGGGTGAGCAGAAAAAAGGAGAGCTTGTGTTTTTACGAGTGCACAAGTTCAAAATGAACAAGCAGCTCACACGCTTGGGGTATAGTTTTGATGATGGAACCTTAATTCTTGAATTAATCGCTCTTCGCTCGCACGAAAATTTTTACCGTGATATTAAGCGCCAGACTTAAGATTTTACGCCAGCTGGAGCGGCATGCCGTAGCGGGGCTTAAAGTGTGCTAGGCTTTTTTAGCACGCTTTTAAGTACCGCGGAGGTATGTCCGACTCAACCGCTTTGTTATGTTTCAATTTCTTTAATTAACCTTTCCCACAGCGGCTTTAATTGTTTTTTCATTGCTTTTGAGTTCATTATTTCGGCGGACCTCAACCCATACCTGATAAAATTTCTTTTACCAAGGTGGGAATATTGTTCATAGACCTTATTACGAAATAATTTTTTTGGCGCTTCGCCACGCTCAACTCTAAGCCTATTTCTTTTCCTCATTGTAGCTTTCGCTAACCGTACGCCCCTTTTCATTTTTTCCGAATAACGGGCCAGGGCTGCTGATCTGATAAGAATACGTTGACCATCAAATGTAAAGCCAAGGTATTGTAAGGGTTTATCTGCCGTAACCACCCCATCTATCAACCTAAAATCACGTATTTCGGTTTTATCAACATTGATATCAATGAGAAGATCTCGGATATGCTCTCTGACAAGTCCCTCCACCCTATTTTTATGTATCCTTGGCAGGATAAACAACATATCGTCACAATATCTAAAGTATCTTCCTCCAACTTTCTTAACTTCTTCATTAGCCCATACATCAAAATCAATCATATAGATATTGGAGAGTAATGCGCTAATTGGAGTGCCTTGAGGAATTCCTTTTCGAATAGAGTGTTTATTTACCATCCCATTAGCCCGAACAACGTCCCTAAATATTTGTGGCTCACAAATTCTATAACGATCCTTTTTGGGGTTATTTGGGGATATATTTAGCTTCTTATAGAGAATTTCTTTATCCACAGTTGAAAACTGTGTAAGTGACTTAAATACCGAGTAATGGTCTGGGGGGAGATTTTTCTTATCCAGCAGGGATACCCATGACTCTTTTAGTAGTTTGTGGTCTAAATTATCAAAGAACCCTGATATATCCAACGCAACAGCACTACAATTTTTGCGGGTACTAATCTCATTAAACGCATCTAAAGCAAAATCAATATTGCTTTTTCCAAGAGACCTAAAAGCCAGAACACATTCAGATATTCCTTTCTCTCGAAGCTTGTTCTCATACAGTTCAGATAAGCTCCACGCATAGTAACTATAGATATGGCTATCCATATGAGCCGCGTAAGAGATAGGCCTATTCTTAATCTTCGGTTTTAGCTCACCAGTTTCTTTGTTTCTTTTCAGCTTTTTGGAAGTGACATGATAAGAAATCAAGGGGTAGAACGAATGTCTAGAAACTTTACTTGGGTTTGTTGCAATTTTAATTGCGCTCTTCAACCCTACAGGTGGATCAAAATGAAGATAGCGTCGAACACGATACCAAGGATGAGAGTTATCCATATTTATACCATTTGGCGATTTAGCAAAACCGGAAGAGACATAGGACTGCGGCCCTCCAATAGTCTCCTCCGGCTTAACCAAGTGGTCTTTATCTCACCATCTAACCCACCAACGAATTGATGAGCCACGCCGCGTCTGTTAGTAATGACGTATAATGTCAGTATCCTTGTGGAGGTATCCGTGAAGACACCAGCAACAATTCTGCTGTCAATCTGCGCAACATTTCTGTTGGCGAGGCTTGACAGCCTGTGACACGCCCTAAGACCTTCCGTCTTAGGCAAATCTAGAATATCACCAAGATATTTTTGCAACAACATCCATGTGTTCACTCTTCCCCCCCCCATTTATCTCAGTGCCCTTTTGAAACACAACGCCCAAAGCAGCGGCGCGCATTAGCGCGTCCAGCCCGCAGGGCGATGCTGCCTTGGCTTGTTATGTGTTTTTGATTATTCATAAATAGTTGCAGCCTGAATTGCATCAGCAAATATTTGCCAGCTCGCAACCTCTGAATTTGTGTCTAGTTTCATATTTTTGTAGAGATTACCTGAACTCTCTAACCAGGAAGCCATAGCCTCAAGGAACGAAACTGTAGATATATTTTCCCACTGTGAAGTGTCGTCAGCGCAAAGCCTAGCTATAAGGGTAATCAGATCTTCCTTGCTTTCGATTTTTTCGTAATCTATTTCCATACACGAACTCTGATTGACACATAACGCTAGCGGTGAGGGGCATGCCGTAGTGGCGGGCAATGTGTGCTATTCAAGCACACATTTGAACGCCGCGGAGGTATGTCCCTCTCAACCGCCATTGTTAGGCGCTGAATTATTAAGGTGCTAGAGAATATATCAAGCATATCTTAGAATTTCACGCTCTCTCCACATCTCAAGCACTTCGCATAAACCACGAAGGTCTCAGGGAACGCCCGGGACAGCCTCACCTTAACAAAAATTGGAATCTAACGCTCTCTCAACTGGCCATCCATTTTGAGGGGCGAATCGACCAGTACGTGGAACTGTGAAAATTTAGGCTGACACAGAGTTTTGAACACCCTCGCTTAACGGGCTACTATCGCCAAATTCTGCTCCACGCACCCATTTTGACACAATATCGGCCAAATTCTCGCGACGGTTTGACGAAGGTTCCATTGCGTCGTGAAAAAATACTCACAGCTGGTTATTTTTCTTGATTTCGGTTTATATGAGAGTGTCCTTTGTGTGTGTCAATGTGTGTCAAAAC
>JABXHR010000051.1 GCA_013373515.1 Gammaproteobacteria bacterium
CAAAGCCATTAATGAGCTCTGCGGCATTGGGCGCGCGAAAGCCAAATGACCACGTGACGCAGCCATCACCGCGCGCAACACCATGATGTCCGTAGCCCGGCGGCAAGTAGAGCAGATCACCCGGAGAGCAGAGCATCGATTCTTCGGCCTGCCATTGATCGATGATCTTAAGATCTGCATCCTCAATCATCCCAAAGCCATTGTCAGGTGTGGGCGCCAGCGACCAGTGACGCTGGCCTTCGGCTTGAAACAAAAACACATCGTATTCGTCGATGTGCGGGCCGACAGAGCCGCCGTCTGGGGCAGTGCTGATCATCAAATCGTCGATGCGCCAAGACGGCAGGAAATTGAGCGCAGCGAAGTACTCGACAAACTCGGGCAAGTGCTTTTCGATATCTGAAACCAGTAATGACCAACCGGAAGTTGGCATCGACGCCAGTTTTTCCTCGTCGAACGGCCCGCGCTCCAACGTCCACTGCCGCCCATCTTTCTCTTCCCAAACGATTCTCGATGGAATGTCTTCATCCATCGACAACCCGGCCAGGTCGTTTTGATCGAGTGGGCTTTCAAATCCAACAAAGGCGTTGGGGATATAGAGCGGTTTTTGTTGCCAGTAATCGCGCAGAAAAATGGCTTCATCGATGCCTTCGGGCCAATTTAATTGCATTGGGCTGCTTCCCTCGCCAACGATTCAGCTAACCCGATATAGTTGCTTGGCGTCATTGCAAGCATTTGTGCTTTGGCCTCTGCTGGGACATCTAACGTGGCCACAAACTCACCTAGGCGTGCTTCTGTAATGCCTTGGCCGCGGGTAAGGGCTTTGAGTTGCTCATAAGCTCCTTCGATCGCGTAGCGGCGCATGATGGTTTGGATCGGCTCTGCAAGTACTTCCCACGCATTGTCCAAATCTTCGGCGGTACGCGCAGAATTCAGTTCAAGCTTGCCAAGTCCCTTCGCCAATGAGGAGATTGCCAATGATGACTGCGCAAATGCGCTCCCAAGGTTGCGCAACACGGTGCTGTCGGTAAGGTCGCGCTGCCAGCGAGAAACAGGTAGTTTTTCGGCCAGATGATTCATCAAAGCATTGGCGACGCCGAAGTTGCCTTCCGCGTTTTCAAAGTCAATCGGATTGACCTTGTGCGGCATGGTGGATGAGCCGACTTCACCGGCGACGACTTTTTGCTTGAAGTAACCCATCGAAATATAGCCCCAAATATCACGTGCCAAATCGAGCATGATGACGTTGCCACGAATGGCGGCATGCATCAGTTCTGCAACACAATCATGAGGTTCAATTTGCGTCGTGTAGGGGTTGTAGGTCAGGTTTAACGACTCTACGAAGCGTTTGGCGAACTCGGGCCAGTTAACGTCCGGATAGGCCGACACATGCGCGTTGAAGTTGCCCACTGCGCCGTTAATCTTGCCGCGTAGCACAACCGACTGTAGGTTGTTGTGCGCAATGCGCAGGCGCGCTAAAACATTCGCGAACTCCTTGCCGACAGTGGTTGGAGAGGCAGTTTGGCCATGGGTTCGGCTAAGCATGGGTTCGGAGGCATAGGCCTCAGTCATGTCTCGCAATGTGTCTAATATGCCACTGATTTCCGAACTTAACTGCGCCCGCATGTCGCTCAGCATCAAGCTGTAGGAGAGATTATTGATGTCCTCAGAGGTACAAGCGAAATGCCAGAATTCTTTGATGGCCTCGAGCGCTGGTCGGTCTTTGCAGTAATCTTTTAAGAAATACTCTACCGCTTTGACATCGTGATTGGTGGTGCGTTCGATGTCCTTGACCGCTTGTGCATGGGTTTGGTCAAATTTTGTGAGCAGCTGGTGCAAGAACGCTTCGTCGTCAGAGCTTAGCGCCGGGATTTCTTTGATCTCTGGATGGTTGGCCAAAGCGATTAGCCAATGCACTTCAACCGTAACACGCGCTTTGATCAGAGCGTATTCGGAACCAAGTGTTGTCCAGGCCGTGAGTTTTGCGCCGTAACGGCCATCAAGCGGGGAAATTGCGGTAAGAGCGGATAAAGATTGCACTGAGCCAATCCCAAAAGCGCAATTGTATCAATTAACGACCGTTTTGTGCGTGGGACTTTTGAATCGGAAATGTTTGGGCCGCAATGCTTTAATAGGGAATGGGTAGGCTGTGAATCTGTGTTTGAGACCAGTAAACAATCGAACAAAGAACCAGTACAACCAGAGCAGTTTCCACAAGAAGTGCGCGGTGTTTTGCAAAAAATGTATTCATGCACCGCATAGCGACCGCGATTTAGCGCGCTTTAGGCCTCGGCGTTAAGTTTTCATTCTCAATGATGAATTATGTTGACCCCTCCACAATATTGGGTGGATCACATGTACCTAAAATTTAAAGATTGCCTAAGCCGGTTTCTACTGTTGGGATTTTGTGCTTGGATTTTGTTGGTGGTCGCCGCGCTGGTGACTTATAAGTCTGATATCGAAGATGACTTGATTGATCGGTCTATTGAGATGGGCGTGGAACAGTCTTCAGAGCCATTTGCGGTGTATGCCGATGGCAGAGATCTGTCATTGCAGTGTTTAAACCCCGATGAGCACTGTCAGCAATTGGCAAGGGACATTGAAGATCAAGTGTTTGGTGTCAGGGTGGTTGATTTGGTGTCAACACCACTTGACGCAAACCAGATGCATCAAATGCAAGCGAGTTATATCGCAGCGAAACCAATGCTCCTTGATTTGCCGATTTTCATCACTGACAATCGCGAGCGCCTGTTGACGACACGATTCGAGCCAGAGCAATTTCCCGAGTTAGCAAAAATTGCACGGGCACTACGTTCATCCCATCAAAGCATTACGGTTAACGTACAAAGCGGTGTTTATCTACGTGAAGGCGACAATGAACTCAGAAGTATCCTTGCTGGACGGCAAGTGGCGAGATACCTTGCAATGATGGGTGTGGATGCTCGTCGAATAAAAGTGATTTCTAAAGGCAGTCAGGGTGTCGTAGGTCGTCAGTCTTGGTCTGAACAGCCGACAGTGATTAGAAAAATTGTAATTGACACTTGGGAGGGTGTTTAGATGTTCTACTTAATGATTCAAACAGCATTATTGATGCTGATTGCCATGCTAATTGGTGGCGCACTGGTTTGGTATTTTTGTTGTCGTCGCCGTGCACAAGATAACGTCGATCGGCGCTCCAACGATGAGCAGCAAAACGGCGCTAGCACGTCAGCTTATGCTGCCGCACCGTCTGTTGCAGCTGCAGCAGTAACCTCAGAGCCTGAAGCGGACGAGGTGAAAGCTGCTACTGCGGCGCCTGTCGTTGAGGCTTCGAGCGATGCCAGCGATAGTGGCATAGTGGAGCTATCGATCACGGCAACCGCAGATGAGAAAGACGATTTACAGCGGATTTATGGTATCGGGCCAAAGCTCGAAAGACTCCTCAATTCAATGGGAGTTTATACCTTCGAGCAAATTGCGAATTTCACCGAGCAAGATATCGCTCGCGTCGATGCACGTCTTGAGGCATTCAAGGGACGCATCGTCCGTGATAATTGGATGAAAAGCGCTCGGGAATTGCTCGATCGCGGCAACGCTTAAAGTCCAAAACGGCTTGGGCTGAATGGGTTTTCCAGTTGCGCGTTATCAAACAGCGCGCACAGCCTTCTCGCCGAGCCGGGTGCCGCTGTCAAGCCCATATGTTGATGGCCTGTATTGAGCCACAGTCCAGGCAATTTGGTTTGACCTATCGCTGGCATTGAGTCTGGCAGCGTAGGACGTGCCCCCCACCAATCATCACGCGCTTTATTTCCCATCTTGACCAACTTTCGCGCTAACGTTTCAGCGTAATCGAGCTGATGGTAGGAGTAGGGCGCTTCTATATCGCTTAATGAGACCCCGCACGTGATTCGATAGCCATCGTGCATCGGGGTGAGTACATAACCGCCATCTGGATCATAAATGGGCCTTGCCAGTTTCGGCTCGCCCTCAATGTACTCGAAGGTCCGATGACCACCGCGCTCGAATATCATTGGCAATTTCAATCCGATGGCTTTCAGCAAGGCTTTAGAGTAAGCGCCGGTGCAGACGACAACGTGTTCAAAGGTGTGTTCATTGACGGTCCAATGGCCGGTGCTTTGCGTCAGCTGTTCGATGGCATGTTGCTCAAATAGACCGCCCTGTGCCAGGAATGCTTCGAATAATGCAGTCGTCAGCGCAATGGGTTGACTGACAGAATGAGAATCCTCCAGCAGCACACCATGCAAGTCATGTCGTTGTAATGCAGGCTCAAACTGCGCTAAATCATCAATGGCGTGGTATGGAATCTGTTGAGCCTTCAGGGCCTCGAGCTCTGAGTCGTTATCGGGGCGCCTTGCGTAAAGTTTTAGCCATCCGGTATTGCGAAAGAGATGGTCAACTGAATAGTCGGTTTTGTATTGCTCGTAGAGCGCAACTGAGTCATAAATGAGTGAACGCAGTTGCGCTGTGCGGATCTCTGTTGATGTCTTGGTGCAGTGACCCAAAAATTTTGCAAATGGCACTGAGTTTTGTGCGCAATAGCGCAGTTGGTAGTGAAAATAGGGCGCCTTGCCCAACAACAGGTTGGGGATTTGCGGCAGTAGCGATGGATTGTTCATTGGCACTGCGGCATTGGTTGCGATAATGCCTGCATTGCCATATGAGGCCGCTGTGCCGGGTGCCTTGCCGTCAAACAACGTGACGACGTGACCCGCCTTAGCGAGTTCAAGCGCCGAGTTTACGCCGATAATACCTGCACCAATAATTGCGATTTTTGCCATAAGTCCTCAAAAGTTCGATTTGGCTATTGCGTAGGTTTACATCCACTGATAATATTAACCGCTTAATAGGCGCGTAGCTCAGTTGGTTAGAG
>JABXHR010000221.1 GCA_013373515.1 Gammaproteobacteria bacterium
CGCGCGGCGGTCGATGCGGGCTTCGTACCCAACGATTATCAGGTTGGTCAAACCGGTAAAGTGGTGGCACCTGATCTCTACATCGCAGTCGGTATCTCTGGCGCAATCCAGCACTTGGCTGGCATGAAAGACTCTAAAGTGATCGTTGCGATCAACAAAGACCCTGAAGCGCCGATCTTCCAAGTAGCAGATTATGGCTTGGTGGCAGATTTGTTCGAAGCCGTCCCAGAACTGTCTTCTGCGCTATAAGGCGTTGCTGTAAAAAACCCGCAATTTAGCGGGTTTTTTTATGTCTATTGCGAATAGACCCTAGGCCGCGCGGATCACAAGCTTTTGAATGAGTGGCAAAAAATGTGTCAATGCCGGGGTATCCATCCCTGCAACCTTGCCTGCATCGTCTAAGCGCCGCACGGCAATAACGGCATCCAAATTTGGAATCTTGGAAAATTGCTGCACTTCGTCCTCAGACATCGGCCCGCCTTGCAAGCTTAGCGAGTGTCGAGAGGCTTCGGATAATTGCGCATAGTATTCGGGCTCGACTGCGCATAAGTAACGCTTGGCGGCCACGTGGTGACGAACACAATCTACCACTCGGCGCGGAAAATAGGGCTCTAAAAGCACTGCACCCGCATCTTCGTGGTAACGATCTTTGGTGTCACTCATGTTGAATGTGCCAAGCTCGGAAACAAAATGGCCGATATCGTGCAATAGCGCGCCAGCGATGATTTCTTTGTCAAAACCTTGTTGTTCCGCGAGCCAAGCGCCTTGCAGCATATGCTCCGACATGGTGACCGCTTCTCCTAGGTATTCATCATCGCCATGCGATTCAAATACCCCTGCAATGTACTCAACAATAGTATTCGCATTGAGCTCAACAGACTTCAGCATTACACCGCCTCCTCTAACACATCGTAAGTACTTCTGAAACCATCAATATCCGCGTAAGCTCCTTGCAGCCAGCGATTACCAGAACCACTGTAGCCTTTGCGCGCATGCAACACCCGAGTGTTATCCACCAAGAAACACTCTCCGGGGTTGAGTTTGAAGGAGATTTCCATGGTGGGGTCATCGATGATTTTGGCAAATGCGCGGTAGGCAGCGTAGTAGGTTTCCATCTGCTCGAATGGCACGTCAACCGGAGCGGCAAAAGACCGATTATTAAAGCGAATGGCGCGAATTTGATTGTCGGCACACAGCTCAATCATGGGTCGTTTTGAGCGCAGGATGGTGTTGCCCTTCTCAACGTATTCGAAGCGCGCGCAATAGCGCGACAACACCTCGAAGTATTCGGGCGTTTCTTGATAAAGCCGAAGTGCACAGGCAAATCCATCGACCAACATATTCTCGCCGCCTGCGGCTGAATTCTCTAAGCAATATAAAATTTGAACCGTCGGCACAGGATCACGGTAGGGATTATCGGTGTGTGCCTGTAGCCCCAACCCAGTGAACGCGAGGTTGCTTGGGTTGACCTCGGTGCGCACATTAAACAGTGAGCCGTAATTGGTTTCTCGGACATAGCCAAATTGGGCAATCACCTCGTGCAACGCCCCGTCGCGGGTATCGCCCACATTGATCACCCCAAAGCCGTCGCACAGGAAGCAGGCAAGCCAGTCCGCTTTGGCTTTTGGTTGTGCGGTCATTTGCCGCCAATCACCCACCACCAGCGAAGCTTGGCGATCATGATTCCAAGTCTCGATTGTGGACGCGACCCACGGCGCGCTCCTGTACGCCACCTTGTCATAGCGATGTTGTCTGAGCCAAGCTAAGTCATATTGGGTTTGGTAGTGATCGGGCGAAAAGGTGACCAACAACCGCTCCCCACTGATGTGTGCCGAGGCAATTCGGGTGTTGTTGGGTATATCGGTTAGGGTCAAAAGCCGCTGCCCGCTACCGCCGACACGGGTGTGTTCATCTTGCGCATTATCGCGCAACCAAATGGCATGAAAGCGCATGGTTTCGCCATGATATACAACACTGAGCGAGGTCGCTTCGGCATCCACAGCACAGAGATTTTCTGACATAACAGCTGTCCAACTAAACCATTACAAAAGTAAGTGTATCCCCTGCCAATAATAAGTATATTTATTAAATCAAATCCTGAGACTCAATAATTCTTATGGAAAGGAACCGATTATCGCGGCTACCCTTGCAATGGATTCGCAGCTTTGAAACAGCAGGACGATTGGGCAGCTTTACCGCTGCGGCGCAAGAGCTCAATTTGTCACAAGCGGCGGTTAGCCAACAAATTCAAGCCTTAGAACACGCTTTAGGGGCTAAGATATTTACCCGAAAATCGCGTAGTGTCGAGCTGACCGTGGACGGAGAAGCCTGGCTGCCCGACCTACAGCTGGCCTTAAACACCATCACCGAAAGTGCGGAAGCATTGTTTGCCATGGGCCGCCATCGGCTAACGCTGTCTGTGCCGTACTCGATAAGTCGGTTTTGGCTACCACAGTTTGTCGCACCATTGCGGCGCGAGGGATTTTCACACCTCGAAATTAAGTCTTACCTAACCCGAGCCAGTGACGCAGAAGCCAGTGATCTCTCGATTAGATATGGCTACGCCCGAAGCAACCACTATGCGCACCCCCTATTTAGTGAGCGCCTTGCACCGGTGGCTTCCGCAACCTTGCTGGCGCAGCATTCGGAATGGCGCGATGCGCCTGCAATCTCGATTACCGGTCCGCGCAAGGGCTGGCACGAATGGGCGTTATCCAGCGGCGAATCACTGCCCAGTCAACTGCAAATAAAGTGCGACTCTATGGCGACAGCGATTGATCTAGCCTTGACTGGCGCAGGCGTGGCCTTGGCGAGCCTACCGTTGGTTGCACAATTTCTGAAAGATGGATCACTGAAACAAGTCCATGATGGAGTGCTCTGCACCAACGATCAATTTTGGTTGCTAGGAGATCAAGCCCGATTGAGCCTCAGGCAATGGGAAAAAATATCGGCGCTACTGGCCGCGAATCAGGTTTGAATAAACCACAGGCGCTTATTGGCACCTCGAAAAACCAATAGGCGAGAGAACTCTTCACATCATTTAGAGATGCGCGGCCATTTTCTTGGGGCCAATAGCACGAACAACGCGCCCCAGCTCAACACCCAAATCGGCCAATTCCCAAGCTTGCTGTACAGCGTCTGCCCGGTGGTCAGCGCAATCTCCCCCGTCACCACACCCAGCTGATTGACGCCCAACTCGGCGGTAACATCGCCGTTGTGATCAATGATGGCGGAAATACCGGTATTGCTGGAGCGCACAATAGGTTTGCCGGTTTCGATGGCGCGCATGCGTGTGATTTGTAGGTGCTGATGCGGCGCAGAGGTATCCCCAAACCACGCATCGTTCGACACGGTCAGCCAGTAGTCGATTTGATCAACGATTTCGGTCAGCTCATGCCCATAGGCGGCTTCGTAGCAGATAAATGCACCGACGCTGTGATCGCCCACTTGAAATGGCGCTAGGGGCTCATCAGAAGGGAACAAATCGCCCAGCGGGATATTAAAGCGTATCGCCAAGGGCGCGAGCCAGCGACGTAAGGGGATGGTCTCGCCAAACGGTACTAGGCGGTGCTTACGGTAGTATTCGTCGAGATTATTGAGGTTGACCAGTGTGTTGTAAACCTCGCGCGTGTCGTAGTCAACGGTGAAAAGTCCGGTCACGACATCTGTCCCTGCGATGCGGGTTTCAGCGGCAAAGCCAAGCAGTTGCTCATGTGTTAACTCAATAAAGCTCGGTACCGCCGACTCTGGCCAAAGGACCACATCGACCTGTCCAGCCAATGGCGCGGTTTGTGACTTTAAAAGATCAATCGAGGGCTGGAGTTGGGATTCAAGCAGCTTTTGATGCTGCGCAATATTGGGCTGCACTGCAGCCACTTTTAAGGTCTTTTCAGTGGTTTGCACCGGGTTTGGCAACTGCATCACCACCAGCCCAAGTACTGTGTAACCGACCAAGGCCAACAACAACGAACGACGGTTGGGTTGCAATAATAGATAAGCCAAATTGGCCGCCATCACTGCACCGATTGCACTGAGCGAATGGACGCCGCCGTATCTGACCAAATTGACAAATGGTGTATCGATCAGTGCATAGCCGAGCGACAGCCAAGGAAAGCCACCGAACAACCAAAGCCGCAGTGCTTCGAAGATCATCCAAAGACTCGCCAGTAGCGCCACATGCGATAGCGCCGAGCGCGGCTGCACCGATTGACGCAGACGCTGATAGACCCAGGCCAGCAGCGCAAACACCAATGCCAGCAGCGCTAAAAACACCAACGTAACAAGCGCGGCAACAGCTTCGACGGCATCGCCAAAGTGGTGAAAGCTAATGTAAAACCAATAAGCCCCCGCCAAAAACAAGCCAAAGCCGAAGGCATAGCCCACTCTCACAGGCGCGCCGCGCAACAAGAGCACAAAAAAGCCACCGAGCGCGGCCAGCGTGAGATAGGGCAAATTGTAAGGTGCGAAGCCCAGTGAATAGAGACCACCCAGCGCAAATGCGCTGAGGGTCATTAGCCATGTCTGACGCAAGGCATGTCCTTATTGATTGGCGTTTAGTTCCGCACTTGTACCTGCAACATATGAATACGACGTGAATCGCCCGACAAGACACGGAAATTAAATTGCTCTAGTTCCACCAGCTCACCTGGCTTGGGCAAGTGCCCAAATGCTTTGATCACCAGGCCGCCAATGGTGTCGTATTCGGTGTCGTCAAATTCAGTTTCAAGTGTTTCATTAAATTCTTCGATCGGCGTTAGTGCACTGACCGCATAGCGATTTTCACCGATTAGACGAATATTGACCTCATCCTCTCGGTCGTGCTCATCGTCGATATCTCCGACGATGGTCTCGAGAACATCCTCGATGGTCACCACACCAGAAATACCACCGTATTCGTCAACCACCACGGCAAGATGATTGCGCTGGTCGCGAAACTCACGCAGTAGTAAGTTTAGGCGCTTGGTTTCTGGAGTAATTGACGCGGGTCGCAGCAAGCTGCTGAGATCGAAAGCGTCCTCGCCTTTACTGATGATTTTGACAAGATCTTTAGCGATTAAGACACCCAGAACTTCGTCTTGATTTTCACCGATCACCGGGAAGCGTGAGTGGCCTGACTCAGCAATCGTGTCGAGAATTTCTTCAAGTGTGGAATCGTGATCTATCGATACCATTTGAGCACGAGGGATCATAACGTCACGCACACGCATACTGGCGACTTCGAATACACCTTCGATCATCGACATTGAGTCTTGATCAACCAGCTGGCGCTGATGTGCATCGCGTAAGATTTCGAGCAATTCTGCTCTGGATTGTGGCTCTGATCCAAATACCTGAATCAGACGATCGAAAAATGATTTTTGTCCCGAACTTCCGTCCGACGAATCGTCGTTCATAAGTCTAAACGACACTCCTAAATTGATACCCCTCCAATACTAGCGAAATTCACGCCGATTTTCATTGTGAAAATTTTTAGTTTGTGTAAACGAATCACGCTTGGGAATCTGGAGGTCGACAACACGCAGCGCTAGTCGCCTTTTGGCGTCAGGTAGGGGTCTGCAATGTCAAACTGAGCCAATACATCGCGCTCAATTTGCTCCATCGCCTCGGCTTGTTCATCCTCAAGATGATCGAGCCCAGCAAGGTGTAACACGCCATGCACCACCATATGTGCCAAATGATCATTGACGGTTTTCGATTGCTCGGCGGCTTCGCGAAGCACCACATCCCAGCAAATCGCCAAATCGCCCATGACACCAAATTCGACCGGCAAATCTGCCGGAAATGAAAGCACATTGGTGGGATAGTCCTTGCTGCGATAATCACGGTTGAGCGCTTGGCTTTCATTCGAACTGACAATTTGGATGCACACCTCGCCCTCAACGGCAAGGGCCGCCTGCGCGATGGTCACCCAGCGAGCAAACAGCGACTCTTCAGGAATATCTTCAGATGGAACACCATCCGCAACAATCAATTCAATCGTCACGGCGCTTCTCGGCCTCAATGCGATCGTAGGCCTGAACGATGCGCTGGACTAAGTTGTGGCGCACCACATCGACCGCTTGAAAACGCGTCACTTCGACCCCTTCAACATTGGGCAAAAATTCGAGGGCATGCGCCAGTCCAGAGCGGATGTGCTTAGGCAAATCAACCTGCGACACATCGCCGGTAACAATGGCCTTAGAGCCAAAGCCGATGCGCGTCAGAAACATTTTCATCTGCTCGACCGTGGTGTTTTGCGCCTCATCCATCAAAATCGCGGCATGATTGAGTGTACGCCCACGCATAAAGGCCAAAGGCGCGATTTCGATCACCTGACGCTCGATCAGCTTTGCCACTTTGTCGAAACCCATAAACTCGTATAACGCGTCATAAATTGGCCGCAAATAGGGATCAACTTTCTGCGCCATATCCCCTGGCAAGAAACCGAGCTTCTCTCCAGCTTCTACCGCAGGACGCACCAACACCAACCGGCGAACCTGCTCATTGAGCAGCATCTCCACCGCCGCCGCCACCGCAAGATAAGTTTTGCCCGTTCCCGCAGGGCCGACACCAAAGGTTAAATCTGAACGGCGAATCTGCTTGATGTACTCAATTTGGCGAAGGTTCCGACACTCTAGCTGCGTGCGCCCAAGCTTTATCTGGAGGCTCGCATTCGACGCGTCGTCAGAAGACTCTGCTCCCGACTCAAACCGGCTAATCACCGATTGAATGGTCATATGCACATGATCTGCGGTGATATCCGATGACTCTGTATCACGATAGAGCATCTCAATTGCCGCCTTGGCAAGCTCCGGTTGATTGCCCTCGCCGCCCACCGCAAAATCAAAGGCGCTCTGCCTCACCTCAACGCGCAAGCGCTTCTCGATGTGACGAATATGTTCATTGAACGGCCCTAGCAGCGCCGAGAGGCGAAGGTTATCTGCAGGGGTGAGTTGGAAGGAGATTTCTGGCATGCTCGAGCTAGTAATGAAAGGATTAAAATGATAAATTACTCGCGTTGATCTGTCACATACAAAAACTCAAAAATCTAACATGCCCAAACTTCACTCAAGAGTCCAAAATCTAATTAATGACGATCATACAGTAAAATTACTTCTTGGAAGCACAATAATAATGTACCCCGAACAAGGGTACGCCCTTCAAATAGTATATGCAATACTTATTTTGGTGCTTCTAACGAAGCAAAAAATAGAACCATACTTTGACAAAAACGATTTGAGCCTAATTTGGCCGATTTTGATCTACACAACCACTATAATAGCATTCACAGCAATCCATAGAGGCGATTCACCATTCCACCTTTCAATCCAGCACTGGGTCATTTCGATAGTCATATACAAGGGCCTAATTAATGTAAAAATCGAAACAAAATTGCTTGCAATATACATCGGCATAACAGCCTTTATTTATGGCGCAATATCTTTTTATGAGATTAATTTCTTAAAAATAGGCCGCTCAAACGGTGGCATCAATGCGATAAACTATGGAAATGCTGCCACATTATTTGGAAGCTTGGCCTTAACGTTTTCAATAGTAAATAACAAATGGAAAATAAGATACCGAGCGCTACTGTGCTTATCTTCAATCTGCGCATACTATGCCTCGATCACTTCGTTAACTCGAGGTGCTTGGCTGTCTGTACCGCCTGTTATTTTTCTCATACTAGTACTTCTGGCCACAAACCTAAAGCGAATTTCAGCAACAAAATTCACAATGATTTTTTTGGGAATGATTGCGATAATTTTTGCACTTTACTCATACTCTACACCGTTAAAAACCAGGGTAGATATCGCTTACAATCAAGCTACGGCTTACATGAGCGATGGAAAACTATCCTCTGTTGGGGCCAGACTCGAAATGTGGAGACTTGCTTGGTTATCCTTCTTAGAAAATCCAATATCAGGACACTCTAGAGAATCTCTGCCGACAACACACTCGGCAATCGTGGAAGCAGGCAAAATAAAACTAGAAGTCTTACGCTTTACACATTCACACAGCGATTATTTCGATCACCTAGCCTACACCGGTTTAGCAGGTATAATTACATTTATACTACTCCACTTAGCAATGGCAACAATTTTTTTCCGCTCAATGGATAAATCCATGGAACCAGACATACCCACACTTGGACTGGTTTTGGTAGCATCATTCTCAATATTTTCGCTAACACAATCCTTCCACCACCACGCCTCTGGCGTTGGTCTTTTTTCGTTTTTAATGGCAGTATTGGCTTCTCAAATAAAAAGCAGATCGAGATGGTAACAAATAACACTGCATCAGTAATAGTTTCAACTTACAACTGGAGCCAAGCGCTGTCATGCGTTCTGCAGCAGCTATCACTACAGACGTGCAGTGACTTCGAATTAATAATAGCCGAGGACTCCGACTTCGCTGAAAACGCAAAAGTTACTCAAAGCTTCAAAAGTAGATTCAACTCTATTTTGCATTTAACGCAAAAAGACCTAGGTTTTAGAAAAACAAGAATATTGAACAGAGCAGCTCGATGTGCAAGCGGTGAATATCTGATTTTTATTGACGGGGACATCCTCGTGCACCCGAAGTTTATCGAAGATCACATGAGACATATGCATACCGGAAGATACTTACAGGGAGGGAGATTCATGCTTAACAGTCGTCAAACAGCACGCATACTCAACCTCAAAAAAGAGCCCCGATTCCCTTTCATATCTAGCGCCATAAACTCAATAAGCCATGGAGGGTTTGCTTATGAGAGCAGAAGAAGCGTAAGAAAAGGAACAAGAGGTTGTAATTTCAGTGTACATAAATCTGACTTTTTAGCAGTAAATGGTTTCGACGAGCAATTTAAAGGATGGGGACTCGAAGACACTGAACTGATATGTCGATTAATTAACTCGGGAGTTCGACGGTATGATCTACGAGCCGCTGGCATTGCGTTACACATGCATCACAAAATAAACAGCCGTTCAGAGGGGCTAAACACCAACATAAAATTGCTAGAGGAGACGATCAATCAAAATAAAATTTGGACTGACCATGGTCTTTCACAGCCAAAACAGCAATCAAATGTAATCTTTAAGCGAATTAAGTAAATTCAAGGACAAGTTCATTTCAAATGAATTGAATCGATCGCGGGCAAACGCACGATACGCATTAAGTTTCTGATCATCTAGGTCCAGTGCAAGATCGATTGTTTTCTCCAAAGAACCTGAATCAACTATATAACATTCCCCCAAATTACGCGAATAGCTGCTCTCAACATCAACCAATAAGCCCGCCTCTGCACAAACAATTTCATTCATAGGAGGAGCATTGGTGGTAACAACCAAAGCAGACACTGACATTGCTTGATTGATATAGTGCCCCCACCCTTCTGATTCTGAAGGGCACAAATGATAAACATATTCGTTGCACAGCATCTGAAGTTCATCTTGCGAAATATAATCCCCTCGCCAAAAAATATTCCCCTCCATTCGAGTTTCAACGCCATGCATGATGACAAGTAACTCTGGCCAATCAGGCCGACGCTTCCAAGCTGCAATAACTTTATCTGTTCCCTTCAAAGTACTTCGACCTGCAAGATGTATAAATTGCCTTCTGCGCACAACGTTTTCGTCAAAAAAATCGACTGATGAGAAACCAATATAATCAGTTGGACAGTTTAAACCGGTAAATATTCGCTTTGCCTCCTTAGTTTTACATAAAACCTTATCGATCGAACCAAGCAAGCGAATTTGACGCTTTGGAAACCGCTCTTGGTTAGGGATCAATAAATTAACAGGCGCAGTGTTTAACCAACGTCTATGTATGCGCTCCAGATGAATATTGACAAGGCAGCTATTTTGGGACTTGACAAAACAATTCCATAGCGAAATCGATCTAGAGTGTGAAAACTGTGAAGTCACATTAACACTCTCAAGAGCCTTCTGTAGTACGATCACATCTTGATCGAGACCTACCCCATTGCTCCTGCCGATAATATTTACTTTGGCCGCCACTTTCTCAATCGCCACTACTGCAAGTCCCTTCCACCCTGAACGACTTCATTTAATCTCACCAACTCTGCCTCCAACCGCTCAAACTCATCGGTGTAATTGGTCTTCTCAGCATACGCAGTCAACTGCTCTTTCATCCCCCCGAGATACTCACCGACAAGTGGCAATGACGCCATCTTCGCAATGGCCCAAACCAACAGCGACAACACCAATGTTGCGCCAACTGCCGCGCCCAGCCCCCTAAAGACACCGGCGACAAAATTTCGCCAGATTAAGGTCCATGGCGATAAGAGGTAGTTGTGCACTTGCTCGATCCAATCGGCAAGTTGTTGTTCTGACGGTTGTTTTGTTTGCATTTTTTTACGCTTGATTTTTAATCGTGAGCCCCAAATTTCTGTGTCAGGCGGGTCTCGAAGAGAACGCCTCATTTTAACCCAAATTGCTCAATGGAGAATTTGCAATGACTAATTTTGATTTGACACCTTTGTATCGTACCAGCGTTGGCTTTGACCGCATGGCTCAAATGCTCAACACCGCCCTCAATGCCGACACGGCATCCAACAGCTACCCTCCCTACAATATCGAAGTAACGGGCGAAGATCGCTACGCCATTTCGATCGCGCTGGCTGGGTTTAGCAAGGACGATCTCGAAATTTCAGTGGAGCGCAACGTGCTCACAGTGCGCGGCAAAAAAGCCGACGACAATACTGAGCGCAAGTTCCTGCATAAGGGCATCGCCAATCGTAGTTTTGAGCGCAAATTCAACCTAGCCGACCATGTCGAAGTTGTCGATGCGGATATGGAAAACGGCGTGCTAGTGGTTAACCTAGTTCGGGAAATTCCCGAGGCCATGAAACCACGGCAAATTGAAATCGGCGGCACTGCCAAAGCCGTCATCGACCACAAGGCTGCATAGTTTTTTTCTGAACTCACTCCTCCCTTAGCGCCGACCTTGTTCGGCGCTTTTTATTTGCTGCGGTGCTAAACTCACTCCTTTTGCGGCGAGCACGATTTGCACTCCTTTTTCACGCAAAACTGGCGATGGCTCGCGACAGGTGCGCTGCTCACCCTCACCTCTAGCATCGGTCAAACCTACTTTATTTCGCTGTTTGCCGATGACATCAAAGCTCAGTACCAACTCAGCGATGGCCAATGGGGCAGCATCTACGCGGCGGGCACGCTGTTATCGTCATTCGCCATGTTTTGGCTCGGGTCAGTGATCGATCGACTGGCGATTCGAACCATGGCCAGCGCGGTATTTTTTGCCCTGGCACTCGCCGCCTGTTTTATGGCTTACAACCAAAACGCGACCCTGCTGATTGCGGTTATTTTCTGCCTCAGGCTCTTCGGCCAAGGACTGTCCACCCATACCGCCATGGTGGCAATGGGGCGTTGGTTTAGTGCCAACCGCGGACGTGCAATTGCCATTGCAGGACTTGGGTTTTCTCTCGGCGAAGCCACCCTGCCAAAAATCATCGCCCATCTAAAGCTCAGCCATAGCTTCACCACCTTGTGGCTCTGGGCGGCGAGTTTTGCGCTGTGTGCGATTGTCGCCGTGCAACTACTCCTCAAGCACGAACGCAAACCCGATCACGGCCCCACCGAGGACACTTCCGCCACCGCAACCCGCAGCTGGACTCGCCGCGAGGTCATGCACAGCAAGGGGTTTTGGTTATTGGTGCCGTTATTGATGGCACCCGGTGCCTTCAACACCACCTTGTTTTTCCATCAAATTGCCTTCGTTCAAAGCAAGGGCTGGACATTGATCGAATGGACCACGCTAATTCCACTGTTTACGCTGACCGCTGTTGCCAGCGCGCTTGTGTGGGGCTATTTGGTCGATCGCTATACCGCGCGCCGACTGATTCCTTGGTTTAGCTGGCCGATGGTGTTTGGCCTGTTGATGTTTTCGATGGCCACCTCGCTGAGTCACGCACTGATTGGACTGATGCTGATGGCACTAATGCAAGGCGGCGCAGCGACTGTGCTCACCGCCATGTGGGCAGAGCTATTTGGCACCAAACATCTCGGTGCCAATAAGGTTCTTGGCATGGTATTGATGGTCATTGGCTCAGCCGCGGGCCCGGCCATAAGCGGCCTCGCCATGGACAGCGGCATAAGTCTCGCGGCGCAGTTTCCATTGATGGCGCTTTGGGTGTTTGCAGCCATCGTGCTCGCTTGGCGCGGACTACGCCATGTCTAAAGCTCTAGTGATCGGCCAAGTCTGGCCCGAGCCCACCTCGTCTGCGGCAGGCTGGAACCTAATCAATATCCTTCAAACGCTGACACAGCACTACGAAGTTCACTTTACATCCGCCGCAGCACCGTCTGTGCGCCAAGCCGATTTAAGCGCACTCGGTATGCAATGTCATACCATTGCGCTAAATGATTCTTCTGTCGATTCGTGGCTAATCGCCCTTAATCCCGATATCGTGATTTTCGACCGCTTTATGGTGGAGGAGCAATTTGGCTGGCGAGTGCGAGAGGCTTGCCCCGATGCACTGACGGTGCTGGACAGCGAAGATATTCATTGCCTGCGTTTGGGCCGCCAAAAAGACACCGCCTTCGATCACGCCACCGCATTGCGCGAGATTGCCGCCATCTACCGCTGCGACATCAGCCTAATTATCAGCCTGCACGAGCAGCGATGGCTGCAGCAGACTTTCGGCATTCCATCCCAGAAACTCCATTATCACCCGCTCACCCGAACACCGATCGCCAACCCGCCGAGCTTCGAGGCCCGCGAAGGATTCACCACCATCGGCAATTTCAAGCACCCGCCCAACGCCGACAGCGTTCGCTGGCTCAGTGAGCTTTGGCCCGCCATACGCGCAAAGCTGCCAGAGGCCAATCTATACATCTACGGTGCATACGCCGATCATCGCGCCATGCAACTGCACAAGCCCAAGCAAGGCTTCCACATCATCGGTCCGGTGGACGATGCGCAAGCCGCCATCGCCAAGCACCGCGTCATGCTGGCGCCCCTGCGTTATGGCGCTGGCCTCAAAGGAAAATTTCTAGACGCGATGGCCACCGGTACACCCGCTGTCACCACAACAATTGGTGCCGAAGGTATTGCTGCCATTGAAGGCTTCCCGGGTGGCATCGCCGATACCGACCAAGAGATGATCGAGGCAGCGGTGCGTTTATACCGTAATGCCGAACACTGGCAGCACGCACAGCAACGCGCTCAAACATTGCTACAAACCCACTTCTCCAGCCATCAGCACCAAACGGCACTACTCAGCGCCCTTGACCAAGCCAAAAGCAACCTAAGCAGCCGCCGCCAACAGGATTTTATCGGCGACATGCTGCGTCACCAAAATCACGGCTATCACAAGTTTATGTCGCGCTGGATCGAGCTCAAGAATCAACCCAAGTAGAATCGTGCAGGCAAAAAAAAGGCGGTCATCCCCGCCTTAACAAGTGTTTTGGTAGTTCCATCTACCCACTCGCGAGTCTTTGCCCAACCATCGAAGTTTGCCATTCGTACGGTTACTCGCGAGATTGAGTTTAACTGTGTTATCAGTCCTCTAACCATATCAATAGCGTTATTGGAGCGTTATTTTTAGAAGACTCAAAGACAAACGAAGATCATTCATGATCAAACTCCCGCAAAACCACCAAAAACGGTGTTTTATCATCACGCCAATAGAGCAATAGCGTAATCATCAACGTCACCACAATCAGCGCCACGTCCCCCGCCAGCCAAGAGATCAGTGCAATGGCGAAATAGAACGCGCGCAGGCCCGAGGAGAAATGCAATGCAGCGACGGCGTGCATGCGGCCTAGGCGGTTGGCGGTGAGGTCGAGTTTGTCTGCATCAATGGGGTCGGGCTGGGCACCCATCATAATGACGAGATAGTTAAACAGACGATAGGCCCACGCAAACTGAAAGAATGCGTATACAAAAACCATGGCGATGGCGACGAGTTTGTAGGTCCACGGAATGCCGGAGTGCAGGCCCATGCCTTCGAGCACCTCGGAGAGGCGTTCGATATTGCCGATCATGGCCAGCAAGCCCCCGATGGCGACGATGGTGGTGGAGGCGAAGAACCCCACCCCGGTCAACAGCGCCGATTGCAGCTGGGCGTCCATGATGCGTGGGCTGCGTTTGAGCATGGTGCGCATCCATTGGGTGCGCATCTGATCCATTAGGCCACTAAGTGAATTCACCGAACGTAGGCGGCGTGCCCGCCATTCGTAGCCTTGCCAGATCAGGAGAAATAAAGCGGCAGTGAAAAGGTCGTTGAAGAAATTGGGCAACATGGCATTTGGGCGCGGTTGGGTTGATCAATTGTAACCGCTTCGACTTTAGCTCAGAAACTTCTCGTCGAAGGGATAACGGGTCAGGTTTTCCACACCGTCCTCGGTGACCAGCAATTGATCCTCGAGCTTGATCGAGAAGTCGCCGCCCTCACGCGAAACCAGCGCTTCGACGCACAGCATCATCCCGGGCTGAAGTTCGCCTTCAAACGCGCCCTCTAGGTAGTCAGAGGGATAGGTAATCATCGGCCATTCGTCACAAAGCCCGACCCCGTGAAATCGACAGCTGTATTTTTGCCTTTCGTAGAGTTCGGGCAATTGATGGCCTTCAAACACCAGCTCGCGGAAGGTGGTACCGGGCTTGACCAATTGTTGGTTCTCTTGGATGTGATCGAGCGCCAGACGGTAGTCGTCTTTCATGGCTTGGGTCGGCTCGCCATCGCCCAAAAACCAGGTGCGCGAGATATCGCAGCACAAGCCGTACACCCCAATTAGATCGGTGTCGAAGGCGAGGATTTCGTTGTTTTGCACCACTCGAGGACCGCACTCTTGGAACCAGGGGTTGGTGCGCGGGCCGCTGGCCAGCAGGCGGGTTTCGATCCACTCGCCACCGCGTTTGATATTCTCGGCGTGCAATACCGCCCAAATGTCGTCTTCAGTCATTCCCGGCGCGGCTTGGCGTTCCATTTCGCGCACCGCTTGCTCGCAAGCATAGACAGCACAGCGCATAGCAAGGATTTCATCTGGCCCTTTGATGACGCGGGCGTGCTCCATCACACGCTCACCATCGTGCACCTCAAACCCTGCCCCCTCCAATGCGCGCAAACCGTGCATCATGATTTTGTCCACAGCCAAACGGCGGCCTGCCCCGATATGGGTTTGCGCCAGCTCGACAATCTGACCTGCAAATGCCGCCGCAGCCTCTTCCGAGCGATCGCCAGTGGCGAAATAAAACATCGACGCACCAGAGCGCACTTCACGTACCAGCGGATTAAACTCGGCCAAGAAAGGCGAGTTTTTGTAATCCCACAGCACCATATAGCCGTTGGCGCAGACCAAGCAGGCGCGAAATGGGTTGTGGGTATTCCACAGCTGCATGCTGGTGGAGTCGGTGGCATAGCGAATATTGAGCGGATCGAATAGCAGCACTGCATCCACGTTTTGGGCAGCAAGCGTGTCGACAATACGTTGCAGGCGATAAGCACGCAGACGGTCGAGATTGGGCGCTTGCAGTCCGGCCGCTGCCCATTCGTCGAATGCGAGCTGGGTGGGGCCTATTTCAATGCGGTTGTTATCATCTGGCGAGCCATCGGGTTTGCGGCGCGCGGGGTCAATTTTGCGATGGTCGGCGTGGTGCATATTCGTCCTCCTAGCGTTGATTCAGCATAGTCAGAGCTAGGCGACATTGAACGTGCCCGATACGTCATAGAGAGGTCGCGTTTGCGATAACTGTCGCCGACGGAACGCCGCGCGGTTAATTTAGCTCGATTCGAAGGGAGGCACAAAGCGCGCGATTGGCGTTTGTGCGACCCAAGAAAACGCAATGCTACGCACTCGATACCAGTACACGCCAAGCAAAATGGCTGCGAAACCGAGGCCCACAAATATCCACACGAAATTACTGGCACTTAGCAGATCAAAATCGACCGCATTGATCACCAAGGTGACCAACATATAGCCCATACCAGAGACGACCAGTGCTCGTCGATCGACAATCATCGCCATTGAGAAAAACAGCAGATAAAACAGTACCGGTAGCAAGCCACCAAAAGACTCGGTAGCAATAATGTATGTGAACATAACGCCATGCGTCATCATGGGCGCTGCAGCCAAATGCAACCAAAATGCCGTATCGGAGTAACGGGTTTGGCGCAGCAAATCCTGCGAGTCAAACCAAACACCAATACCAAACACAATCACCCCGAGCAGCACCAGCACAATGCTGTAAGTTTGGCTGGAAAACCCGCTGTCAAGAATGCTTGCAAATATGCCCGCTGCCACGCTGACAACAATGGTCATCACTGCAAACGGTAGACGATAGCGCCAGTAGAATGCAGCGCTCGCCGCCGCCATGGCCACCCAAGCTTGCGGCGATCCAAACTCGGTTTGCAGTGCGTAATCGAGCGCAGACTGCAAAAGCGAAAGGATGGTGATCAGGATGACCATGCCCGGCAACACCAAGCGTTTGCGCTTGACCAAGAACTCGGCCATCAACACAAATGCAGCGGCCCAACCAAAATAGCCCATTTGCGATTGCGTCATGGCGTGTGCCGCGAAAGCGACGATCAAAACGCCAATGGCAATAAAGAAGTCGCCAAAGCTACGGATAAACCGCAGCTGCTCGCCATTTTCGGCATTTTCACCTTGTGCAAGTTTGCGGGCTTGCTCTTCGGTGATGATGCCTTTTTCGACGGCTTGCCTTAGTTCGTCTGCATTCATAGGGTCTGTTGGGAAATTATTTCGTTCAGGTTAGCAAATTCAGTGAACTTGAATATGAATTCTAAGCCACAAACCGTTACTATTTTGGCCATTGTTGCCGCATCAAAAGTAGCATTTTTATTGCATGAATTTCTAGCCACGTTTCTGGTGGCAGTCCGGCAATTGAGGGCACACCTGAGGATGAAGCATTAGATGTGTCTGCGGCACACTGAAGGTAAGGCTTGTCACAAATTGGCCGCTAGCTTCGATGACCATCACAACAACCGAGCGTCATGTCACAACTCGCTGTACAAGCTCTGATCAAACGCCCCCCCTACACCATTGGTCTGGACACCACCCTCGAAGAGATGGTGACCATACTTGAAGCACAAAAGTTTCATCATTTGTTGGTGGTGGACTACGACCGCTTGGTTGGCATTGTGTCTGATCGCGATATTCTCAAGCGGCTCAGCCCTTGGATTGGCACCGTTCGCGAAACCGACAAAGATACCGCCACTCAGAAAATCCGCGCTCATCAAATGATGACGCGCAACCTCATCACTGTGGCACCAGAATGGTCCGTGTTTGAAGCCATTGAATTGATGCTCGAGAAGCGCGTGTCTATTTTGCCCGTGGTGGATGACGCGCAAAGGCCTGTTGGTGTGATCAGTTGGCGAGATGTCCTCACTCAAATCATGACGCATCGCGCTCAACAAATGGCGCAGCCAGCGCGCTGACAACACTTGATCCAGCCCGCAATAACAGGCTAAATAGCGGTTTTCAGAGACCGACTTGCCATGGAAGCCTACGGCGTCATCAACTACAGCACCTATGTCACTGGCGTCATTTTAATCATCCTGTTACCTGGCCCAAATTCGCTCTATGTGCTCTCGGTGGCCGGTCGTCGTGGGATGTCTCAAGGGCTGTGCGCGGCCTCTGCCATCGTCATTGGTGATCTCATCCTGATGTTGGCCACAGCGCTTGGCGCCGCCTCCATACTCAAAGCCTTTCCTGCAGTATTTTTGGCGATCCGAATCGTCGGCGGGCTGTATTTGGGCTATCTCGGCCTTCAACTGATTCGCGCCGCCGTTCAGCGCTGGCGGCAAAGCACGCCAGAGCAACCCGCTGAGCCCTCGATCAAGGTCGGCAATGAAAATGCATTTGCTCGGGCATTTGTGGTGAGCTTGCTCAACCCAAAGGCGATCTTCTTCTTTTTGTCCTTTTTTGTGCAATTCGTAGACCCAAATTTTGACAACACCACCCTCGCTTTTGGGATATTGATCCTGACGCTACAAATTGCGTCAATCATATACCTCTGTACATTGATCTATGCAGGGAGTCGGTTGTCGGCTTATTTTGCGCAAAAGCGCTGGCTGGCGACGCTTACTAATAGCATTGTGGGCCTGCTGTTCATCAGCTTTGCGCTGAGACTTGCAATGGGCTGAGCCCACATACCCAAAGGAGACGCGGTATGGCAAATTTTCTGTTGGTGATTAGCATTGCAGCCACAGCGGCACTGGCTGCTTATGCCATTGGCTACGCACTGAAACACCATTCAAGCACGCGATCTGCAATTCGAGATTTACTGCAGACCCAGTTGGTCGAGGAAGTCTTAAACACGCCTGTCGGCAAAGTGCTGGCTACTTCATCACTGGCCACCTGGCTGATCGCATTGTCTGCCACCCTAATCAATCAGGCTTAAAAAAAGCCGGCGGTCGCCGGCTTTTTTGTTGTTTTATGGCCGCGCCTGTATGCGCAATTCAACACGTCGATTAGCCGCGCGGCCTTCAGCAGTTTCATTGTCAGCCACGGGGCGATATTCGCCAAAGCCAACGGCACTCAGCCGTGCAGAATCCACACCACCGAGTCGCTCAATTTCACGCACCGCTGCCACGGCGCGCTCTGTTGACAACTCCCAGTTGGTTTTATTGCCTTGTCCTAACAGCGGTTGGTCATCGGTATGGCCTTCTACCACGATATCGAACTCAGCAAATCCAGCGAGCACCTGACCCAAGTCTGACAGCAGCTGACGACCTTGATCGGTAATGACCGCGCTACCCGAGCGGAATAACAAGGTGTTACTCAGTGGAAATGCGATCAAATCGCCCACTTCCTGATTGAGCTGACCGCTAAGGCCGACTTTGCTGAGGCTTTGATCGAGTAAGCCCCGCAGCTCTGAGGTACGCACTTCACGCTGCGCAAGCGCCTGCCGGTATTCGTCGATACGCTGACCTGCGGCTTCCAGCTCCGCAGCAAGCTCTGCAGCCTGCTCTTGGTTCACCTCTTGTTTGCCGCTCAGCTCCTCGAGCGCAGCGCTTAAATCGGCGATTTCACGCTGGTGCGCTTCGACAAGTGCAGTCTCTGAACGCTGCAATTCGCGGACTTGCTCCGCCATTTGATCGCGCTCTAAACGAAGCGCCTGTAAGGTTTCATCATTTTGTGGCTTGACGACGACCTCGCCCTCTGGACTTGAGGCAGCGACCTTTGCAGTTAGCGCGTCATTGGCCTCGGCAAGTTTCTGTGCCCACTCTTCGTTGAGTGCATCGCGCTCTGCTGTGAGTGCACTGAGTTTGCCTTCCAACTCTGCGCTCGCGCTATTCAATTTGGCTTGCCACTCCTCGTCCAAGGCTTGCAATGCCGATTGGTGCGCTGTCTGCAGGGCTGCAATGTCTGCATTGAATTGGGCTGCTTGATCACCCAGCGCTTCATCAATCGCGGCTTTGACTTCGTTTGAGTCGAGCACTGTGCCAAGGTCTACCGTCTGTTCAGCTGCCTCGGACAGCGCAACTTCTGCGTCAGCCAAGTTGGTTTTGAGTGCATCAATTGAAGCATTCGATTCAAACAACGCTTTGGTTTTATTGGAGATTTCAACACCCAGTGACTGGATCTCTGCGGTCTTCTCATCGAGCGTTGCCGTCAGCGTTTCCACTTGCTGAGTTTTCTCGCTCAACTCTGTGCTGAGGCGGCCGATTTCCTCGGTCTGTGCTTTGATTTGGTCCTTGGCCTGCTCCCAGCCCATTTCCGCGCGATCCAATGCACCTTGGATGGTTTGGATAATGCCCTCTTTTTCAGCGAGCTTCGCTTTGGTTTGCGCCCATTGCGTTTTGGCCGCGTCCAGTTCTGTTTTTATCGACGAAATGGCATTCATTTTGTCATCAAGCTGTGCGGTTAAACCGTCAATCTCCACAGAGGCTTTTTGTAATTCTGCCTTTGCTGCCAAGAACTTCTCCGACTCGCCGTCGTAGCGCAGCGCGCCTTTGTCGTAAAGTGCCCAGACGATCGCGGCCACAGCGACGATTGCCAAGATAAGACCCAGCGCACTCTCGCCCTTCATTTTTTGTTTTAGTTTCAAAATCCCACACTCCAATAAAGTCTATCCGCACCCAAAATGGGCTTCTCACCCGTGCGGCTGACGATAGCTTAAGCAAAAGTGTAAAGTTATGCCAATCCCTCAACAATTCAGCGTGGAGATCGCTTTATTAAGCGGGTGAAACTCACCTATGTAGGTGAGTTTGCAGAGATAGCGCCTTAGAATCCGTAGAACATCGGCAACATCCAGCTGAGTATCAATACCATCATGATCATCAGTGGAACGCCCACTTTGACAAAATCAGAGAATTGATATCCACCGGCGTTCATTACCAGAAGATTGGTTTTATAGGCCATCGGCGTGGCGTAAGACATGTTCGCACCGAACAGCACCGCCAAGATAAACGGCTGCGGCGCAAGCCCGAGTGAAGAGGCAATCGAAATCGCAATGGGTGTACCAATGACCGCCGCAGCGTTATTCGAGACAATATTTGTCAACACGGCCATCATGGTGATTAAACCTGCCAAGACCAGACGCGGACTGCTACCCTCCATCATCCGCAAATACCCATCGGCAAGCCACTGGGTCGCGCCAGTGGTGGTCAGCGCCAAACCAAGTGCCAGTGAAACCACCACAATCATCACAACCTGCACCGACAGCGCCTGTGTGACTTCACGCCAAACCAGAACATTGGTCAGCAACATCGCCAAACTGCCCACCATTGCGGCCTCGGCGATAGGAATCAGCCCAACTGCAGCCGATAAAATCACAGCCGCCATAATCCCCAGCGCCAGCGGCGCTTTGGAGGTGGTGGGGATATCGGTACTCGCGTCTAACACCAAAAGATTTTCATCGGTTTTCAGGCGCTTGAGTTCGTCGCGCGAGGCCTGTACCAGCAAAATATCGCCCACGGCCAAGCGAATGTTGCCGAGCTTGGACTTACGCACATCGGGGCTCGGTCCCGCGCGGTGCAGTGCCACGAAGGTCATATCAATGTTGCGTGCACGATTGATGACCGACGCGCGACGACCCACCAGTGGCGAGCCCTCGACAATGACAATCTCTGCCATTTGTTGTTCTTTTTCAGACAGCGGGTTTTCATCACCGACCTGCAACCCATCGCTGTACAGAACAAGCTGGGTGCTGCGCTCGAACTCCTTAAGGCGATTAGGCGTGTCACGCACCACCAACAAATCGCCTGAGCGCAACGCCATATCAGGAAATGGAATCAAGGTATGATCGCCACGCTTAACGCCGCGCACCACCAGTTCGCCTTCCGTCATGGCGATAATGTCTGACAAGCTCGGCGGCGTGCCATCTTCATACTCGGGCACCTTGAGCTGCGCCATAAATACCCGTGGTGAGAAATCGCTCATCGCTGGCTTGCGGTCAGCCAACAGCAGTGGCGCAATCAACCACAAATACAGATACGCAAACGCACCGGCTAATGTTGCAAGCATGAAGAAGTCAAACAAGCCAAACGGCTCTACACCAAGATCGCTTGCCACCGACACCACCAATAAATTGGTAGACGTGCCGATGGTGGTCGACATGCCGCCGACCAATGTGGCCAACCCAACCGGCAATAGCATCGATGACGCGCTGGTATTGCTTTTTGCCGCCACCGTCGCCAATACCGGCAAAATCAACACCACAATCGGCGTGTTATTCACAAAACCACTGAGCATGCCTGCCATCACCAAGGTTCCGAACAGCGAGAGCTTTGGCCAGCGGCTCCAATAACGGCTTAAAAAGCGGCCCAAAGGCTCCAGTGCACCGGTACGCACCAAGCCCTGCCCCATAATCATCAGCGCACATACGGCGATCAATGCTTCGTGGCCAAATCCCACAAAAAACGACATTGACTCAAGCTTGACGCCATTGTCGTAATAGGGAAAAAAGTGAAATCCGAGCACCAGCAACATCAAGACCATCAGAGACGACGTCTCGAGCGGAAATCGATTACGGGAAAACAGCGCAAGCGCCACTACGGTGAGCAGCATGACGGCAATAGCATGTGGATTTGGCAAGGCAAATACGCATCGGTTGAATTAGGACGAAGCGTAACAAAACTCGTTTTCAACTGCTTTGATTTCTTGCGACCTACAACCTGTGCTCGACACCGTGGTATGATTAGCGGTTTTTATCGCTAGGCTTTTTGAGGACACTATGGGCCAGACCATTTTGCAAGATTTACCGAAAGGTGAACGCGTCGGTGTCGCGTTTTCCGGCGGTCTAGATACCAGCGCAGCTGTACTTTGGATGCGACACAATGGCGCTGTTCCCTGCTGCTATACCGCGCATTTGGGCCAGCCCGATGAAAGCGATTACGACGAGATCCCTAGAAAAGCCAAGCATTATGGTGCAGAAATCGCACGTCTGGTCGAATGCCGCCCACAGCTCGTCGCCGAGGGCATTGCCGCAATCCAATCAGGTGCTTTCCACATCACCTCGGCGGGCGCCACCTATTTCAACACCACGCCACTTGGCCGCGCAGTCACCGGCACCATGTTGGTCAATGCAATGCGCGAAGATGGCGTCCATATCTGGGGCGATGGCAGCACCTACAAAGGCAACGATATCGAGCGTTTCTATCGCTATGGGTTGCTAGCCAATCCAAATTTGCGTATCTACAAACCATGGCTCGATCAGCGCTTTATCGATGAACTCGGTGGACGCACTGAAATGTCTGAGTTTTTGATTGCCAACGGCTTCGACTACAAAATGAGCGTCGAAAAGGCCTATTCCACCGACTCAAACCTGCTTGGTGCGACACACGAGGCCAAAGACTTGGAGTTCTTGGAAAACGGTATCAACATCGTTCAACCAATCATGGGCGTGCGCTTTTGGGACAGCAAAGTCGCTGTCGAAGCCGAGCAAGTGCGCATCGGCTTTGAAGACGGTGTGCCGACCACCATTAATGGCCAAACCTTTGGCTCAGCGGTGGCGTTGTTCGAAGAAGCCAACAAAATCGGCGGTCGCCATGGCCTTGGTATGTCTGATCAAATTGAAAACCGCATTATCGAAGCCAAGAGTCGAGGCATCTATGAAGCCCCAGCCATGATGCTATTGCACATCGCCTACGAGCGCTTGTTGTGCGGCATTCACAACGAAGACACCATCGAGCAATACCGCATCAACGGCCTGCGTTTGGGTCGTTTGTTATATCAAGGTCGTTGGTTCGACTCGCAAGCCATGATGCTGCGCCAGAGCGCCCAGCAATGGGTGGCCAGCGCAGTGACCGGAGAAGTAACGCTAGAACTGCGTCGCGGCAATGACTATTCGATTCTCAACACGGTGAGCCCAAATCTCACCTATGCGGCCGAAAAGCTCACCATGGAGAAAAACGAAGATAGCGTGTTCAGCCCGGCCGATCGTATCGGTCAGCTCACCATGCGCAATCTCGACATCGCCGACACGCGCGACAAGCTGCACATCTACGCCAAGAACGGCGCACTTGGATTGACCGAGAAATCAGCACCGCTGCTATCGATGCTCGGCGACAAATAAGCGTGCGTTAAATCCTGCCAGCCCATTCGGTTGGCAGGGTGCAGTCGCTTCTCAGAGAAAAAATGCCACGCCAAACACGGTTGTGGCGATCATCAACCCGACACTCCAAGTTAGTAGCCACATCTGCTTACCCTTGTACCCAAGATAGGTCAAAACAGCGCCAATCAAATACGACAGCAAAATGGTCAGCACGAGTGCGCCGTTTTGGGAGTCACCTGCATAGGGCATGCTATCCAACAAGGCTTGGGCTTTATCAGTGGTATCGGACATGGGTCGACTACTAGACGTTAATCGTCGCTATTCTAACGTAAGCAAACGCCGGTAGCCGCTGTAAATACGAGTCGAAAGCGTCACGCTGCACATTAGCGCAAACACAAGCGCAAACTGGGTAAACCAAGTGGGCAGCATAAGGCAAAGCAACATAAAAATCACCGTCTCAGTGCCCTCGGCCAACCCTTGCAAGTAGTAGAAAGTCTTCTTTGGCAAATCTGCGCGAGGATCATCTCCCCCGGCAGCGGCAAAGGCTAAAAATGAACTCCCCGTGCCGATATAGCAGGCCAGAACAACCGCGGCTATCAATGCATTGTCGTCGGGGTTTTGTAGCGCAAAGGCCAGTACAAAGCCCGCGTAGAACAAAAAATCCAAGCAGATATCGAGATAGCCACCGGCCTTGGCGGCTGCGGCTGTTCGAGAAGAGCGTCGCGCGACGGCACCGTCCAAACCATCGGCCAAACGGTTGATCGCTAGCGCAGATAGCGCCAGCGCAAACTGTGAGTAGACAATCGACACCACGCATGCAAGGCCAAACAAGAACCCCGCCACGGTAATCAAATCCGGTGAGACTTTGCGCACCGCTAACCAGTCAGCAGGCACGCTCACCCAGCGATCGATATTGGGCATGGTGAAACGATCAAGCATGACTCAAGTCCAGTTGTGTAACGGGTAAATTTTGCGGAATATCAGCTGGGTCGTGGGTGACTAATATTGCGGGTATGTGCACATCGCGAATTTGCTTCCAAACCAGTTCGCGCACCGACTGGCGCAGTTTGGGGTCTAGTGACGAAAATGGCTCATCGAGCAACAGCGCACGGGGTTTGGAGGCCAAAGCACGTACCAACGCAACTCGAGCCTGCTGTCCGCCCGATAAGGTTGCGGGGTCCGCCTCTGCATATGCGCTCAAGCCGACTTCAGCCAAGGCTTGGCGAGCAGCGACTAAGTCCCCTGTCGCAAAGGCGGCATTTCGTATCACGGACAGGTGTGGAAACAGCAAAGGCTGTTGTTGCATCCAGCCCAACTGGCGTTGCTCAATCGGCAGAGCCAGTAAGTCTTGGACTGCCATCCGTATGTAGCCGTTTTTCACCTCAGCCGACGAGGCACCCACTAGCCATTGCAACAGTGTGCTTTTACCTGATCCACTTGGCCCCCACAGCACCAGAACTTCGCCCGTGGCTACCTCTGCCTGCAGCGGCCCAAGTACGAATTCGCCGTTGCGAAGCTCATCAAAACCGAACGCCAATTTAGTCAACAATCTGCATCCCCTTTCGCGTTCGCCACAGCCAATTCGGTGCAGCGTGACTGATCCAAAACACCACTGCGGGTAGGCTTGCCAGCATCAGTGCACTGGCTGCCAAATAGTTGCGTTGACCACTGCCGGCGGCGATGACGACCTCGATGCCAAGGGTTTGCACGCGCCCCCCTGTCAGTACCAACGTGGACACATACTGCGCCACACTGACTGAAAATCCGATGGCCACAGCGGTCGCGATGACGCGACTCATCAACGGCAGCCGTACCCGCGAAGTGACTTGCCAAGGCCGCATCCCCAAACTCGCAGCTTGATCGCACAGCGGCTTGGGAAGCTTCTGCCAAGCAGGTGCCAACAATAGAAGTTGGTAAGCCAAAACCACAAAACCATGACCCCAAAGCAGCACCAATATTGAGGGCAGCTGGGTTTGTACACTCAGCCAATAGAGGCCAAGCACGGTTAAGAGCGATGGCAGACCCAATGCGGCAACCACCCAGATCCGCGATGCTCCAGCGAAACGCCACCCAAAATGCAGTAGCGTCAGGGCGATTAATATTCCAAGCAAACTGGCTGTCAATCCAAGCATTAGTGTATTTAAGAACACATCGCCACTTAGCACGCGCGAAAGCGTGTCGATGTGCCAGCCGCTTGGGAGCCACTGCCCACTCGGCCAACGCTTACTCACAGCCAAGACCGTCAAGATGACAATGCTCAACACAATATGCAATGCGGCAAACCGGGAAAATCCAGATAAACATCGTTGCGCCAATGTTTCGCCAAATGCGCGGTGTACCAGCAAGGGTTTTAGCAACAATTCAAATGTGACAATGGTCAGCATCACCAGAACCACCAATGCCAACACCAGCCAAATCGCCTGCGTCCAGGCTTCTGGGCGCGCATCGTTAAGTCGCTCGATAATCATTAACGCCAGCGTGGGTGGCCGTTGCGGCGACAGCACCGAGGCCACTTCCACCTGAGTCACTGCATAGGTCAACGCAAGCCATATGGCATATCGACCTCGAGCGAGCATCATCGGCACATGTACTCGCCAATACGCCTGCGCTCGATTACAGCCCAGACTCCGCGCCAAGATAACTCGCTGACCATCTTCCGCAGTGCTTTGGCTGCCAAACACAATCGCCAAAAACGCCGCCTCCTTGAGCATCAAGGCAAACACCATAAACAGCCCGTTATCGTCGCGTAGATTGGGAAATTGCGGTACTTGCGCGAGCAATCCAGAGGCCACACTCCAATGCCCCCAAAGGCCGCTCGGCGACCAAATCTGCGCTAGCCCTACCGCTAACGCCAAATGGGGCACGCCCACCAACCACGCGAAACGCTGTCCAACTTGCACCCAATATACTGCGAGCAACGCAGCGAGCACTGTGGATAAAAGCCCCGTGAAACCGCTGAGCCACACACTGCGCCACAACCCCGGAATATCACCAAGCACCAGCGCACTGCTGAGACCCTGTTGCCATAGCAACCAGGCACAAAGCAAAAGGGCCAGTATCACTGGCCCTCCTATAAGGCTAGCGCCAACTAAGGCTGATAGCGCTCGGCCCACAGGCGCTCCAAGACTGGCACCCAACTGGGATGCGGCTCTGGCAATGGCCGTCCAAGCTCGGCGGGTGATAGCGTGGCAACGCCCTGCTCCAAGGCAGCAAAGCGCGCTTGGTCTTCGGCGCTCAAGCGCTCAATATCGAGCACAGTGGGATCGCCCCACACATTCGGATCTGCCTTGCGTGCTTGGGCCTCTGGGCTCATCAGGAAATTGGCAAACACCTTGGCACCCTCTGGCGCATTCGCGTTGAAGGGAATGGCCACAAAATGCGTATTACCAATCGTGCCGGCAGAGTGCACATAACTGCGTACATCAGGGTTTAAACGGCCATCTGCGATGGCTTGGCTGGCCTCACTTGGGTTAAACGACAAAGCAATATCTAAGACGCCATCATCAAGCATCTGCAGCATTGCCCCAGCATCTTGAGGAAAGCTATCAGCCTGCTGCCATAAATGCGGGTGAAGCTGATCCAAGTAACCCCATAGCGGTGCAGTAATTGCCGCTGCATCAACAGTATCAGCGGGCTGATTGAGCACGCTGCGATCATCGATCAGCTCTGACAGCATCTGCTTTAGAAACGTGGTGCCATGAAATTGCGGCGGCCTGGGGTACGACACACGTCCGGGGTTGGCTTCTGCGTATGCCAGCAATTCTGCAGCTGACGTCGGCAAATCAGGCGTGGCCGTTGGGTCGGCAAAAAAGACCAATTGCGCCCGTCCCCACGGTGCCTCTTGCTGCTCGACCTTAACGCCAAAATCAAAAGACAGCGATAAGTCATCCGGATCGGTAAATTGCATGTTGGGAAGTTTGTGTGTCCAACCGTCCGCCAGTAGCCCTTCACGCTGCAAGGTATGGAAGTTCTCACCGTTGACCCACATCAAATCGACGTCGCCGCCTTCGGATTTGTCGGCTTGCTTTTCCACCAAGAGGCGGCTGACAACCGCTGCAGCATCGTCGATCTTGACGTGTTCTACTGTGACCCCATAGCGCGACTCAACTTCATCCGCTGCCCACTGGATATATTGATTGATCGAATCGGCACCGCCCCATGCATGGAAATACACGGTTTGGTCTTTGGCGTCTTGGCTCAATTGATCGAAAGCGGCTTGATCGGCGATCGCTGTCCCGGACAAGACAGCAAGACTCAGAAGATATTGAGTTGTTTTGGTGAACATCGGTACTCTTTTATGATGGATTGGCCAAAGTGTAACCCGCCCCATGTCCTCATTCATCCGCAAGATTACCTAGTTCCTGAAAACCAAATGGCTTTGACAAGGCAAAGTCTCCTTATCGATACTGTGCTTTTGTCCCCTTTGACTGATCCAAAACCATGACCCCAAACGTAATTTGGCTGCGCTGTAGCCGTGACGAGATTCCAGCCTACACTGACGCATTCAACAAACATCTGCCTGAGTTTTCAGTCAAAACCGGGAAATCACCGGACTGTGCACCAGAGGACATCCAATACTTTGCGGGCTGGCTGCCACCGGAAGACTTATTCGAGCGTGCGCCCAATGTCAAAGCGCTGTTCAATCTTGGCGCCGGCGTAGATCACATCCAAAAAGCCCACTGGCTGCAAGCGCCCTTAGCAGAGGGCCGACTTGATCTGGTGCGCGTGATCGACGGCGGCATGGC
>JABXHR010000183.1 GCA_013373515.1 Gammaproteobacteria bacterium
CGCCGCCATGACGTGCCATACCACCGTAGGTATCGACAATAATCTTGCGGCCGGTCAGACCCGCATCCCCTACCGGGCCACCGATAATGAATTGGCCGGTTGGGTTGATATGAATTTTATGGCTGGGGCAGTGGTCAAGCCACTGTGCCGGAAGCACTGGTTTTAGGATGTGCTCGCGCACCGCTTCTTGCAAATCCGAGAGCTTAATCTCCGGATCGTGCTGCGTCGAAAGCACGACCGCATCGATGCCAGCGGGCTTGCCGTCCACATAACGCAGCGTGACTTGGCTCTTAGCATCTGGGCGCAACCAAGGCAAGGTGCCATCACGGCGCACACTGGATTGCTGCTGCACCAAGCGGTGTGCATAGGTAATCGGTGCTGGCATCAGCACGTCGGTCTCATTGCTAGCGTAGCCAAACATCAAGCCCTGATCGCCAGCGCCTTGGTCTTCATCGCGCTCGCGATCAACACCTTGAGCGATATCCGGCGACTGTTTGCCGATGGCGTTTAGCACCGCGCAAGTGTTGCCATCAAAGCCCACTTCAGAGCTAGTAAATCCGATTTCGCACACTTTTTGGCGCACCAAGTCTTCCAGATCTACCCATGCAGAGGTGGTAATCTCACCCGCGACGATGACCATGCCGGTTTTGACCATAGTCTCGCAGGCCACACGAGCATGTTTGTCCTGTTCTAGAATGGCGTCGAGGACCGCATCAGAGATCTGATCGGCCATTTTGTCTGGATGCCCCTCGGAGACAGACTCAGAGGTAAAAATGTAGTTATTTCGCATGGTGCTTCCAAGCAACAGATTAAATATTCGAGTAGTATAGCGGCCATCGCAATCAAATATAAAGATATCTTTATATAAAATTTTTAACATAATTACTGCACAGTAAACTTAGGAGTGTGTGTGAACAAGCCCATCGATGTGGTGACGGTCGGCAACGCGATCGTCGATGTACTCGGCCGAGTGGAGGACGAATTTTTGCAACGACTTGGGGTCGAAAAAGGGATCATGCAGCTGATCGACACAGAGCGTGCAAAGGAGATTTACGCGGCCATGGGCCCGGCGACTGAATCATCCGGCGGCTCCGCGGGCAATACCGCAGCTGGTCTCGCGAATCTTGGCAGCCGCGTGGCCTATATCGGCAAAGTGAAGCAAGACCAACTGGGCGAGATTTTTACACACGACATGCGCGCGCTCGGTGCGCAATTCGACACCGCACCCGCACCGGAGACGCATCCACTGGCCACCGCTCGAAGCTTCGTATTGGTCACGCCAGATGGCGAGCGCTCAATGAACACCTATCTCGGTGTTGCGCCAGAAGTAACCACCGACGACATGGATGAAACATTGCTCAGTCAAACGAAGTGGATCTATGTCGAAGGCTATCTCTGGGATACCGAAGCCCAAAAGGCGGCGATTCGCACCGGTATTGAGCGCTGCAAAGCCGCTGGCGGCAAGGCCGCGCTATCACTGTCTGACCCGTTCTGTGTCGAGCGCCATCGCGATAGCTTTCTAGAATTGATACGTTCAGGCCAAGTGGATCTTGTCTTTGGCAATCATCACGAGCTGTGCTCGCTGTATCAAACCGAAGACGTTGATCAAGCAATGGCCTTTCTCCGTGCAGACGTGCCAATGGCGGCAATCACGCTTGGCCCTCAGGGCTCGATGGTGATCACCAAAACAGAAACGGTCACCTCCCCTGCCGCCCCTAGAACACGCGTTGACGCCACCGGCGCTGGCGACTTATTTGCTGCTGGCTTTTTGCATGGCCTTTGCCAATCTGAGCCACTGGCGACTTGTGCGCACTACGGCAATTTGGTCGCGGGTGAAACCATCAGCCAAATGGGCGCTCGTCCCAGCTGCGACTTGAAAGCGTTGATTGTCAGCGCCTGAGAAAAGTACCAGCTACACTGTGTTCAAACACACTTTGTTTGAACACCATGACGATCAAACCCACCTCGATTGATGACTTTATTGCCACGGGATGCGGCCGCTGCAAACTGGGCGGCACGCCGGGTTGCAAGGTTCATCACTGGACAGCAGAAATCAAAGCCTTGCGCGAGATATTGTGCAAGAGTGCCTTGGACGAGCAACTGAAATGGAGCCAACCCTGCTACACGCACAATGGCCAAAACATTGTGATCATTGCGGTCCTCAAGCAAAGCATCGCTTTGTCATGGCTTGCCGGTGCACAATTTTCCGACCCCAATCAACAACTCGAAAAGCCCGGCGAGCATTCGAACCATGTGCGCTACCAGCGGTTTTTCTCTCTGGATGATATCGATCAAAATCGGGATCAAATCGATGACTTCCTCACCCAAGCACTATCGAATGACGTCCAGAGCGCCAAGAAACCGGTGACGACCGCCCCCGCAAGCCCAACCGAGTTGATCACGATGTTTGACCAAGACCCTGAATTTAAAAAAACCTTTGAAAGTTTGACCCCAGGTCGGCAGCGTAGCTGGCTGCTCCATTTTAGTGCGGCAAAACAAAGTCAAACCCGTCAAAACCGCATCGAAAAAGCCAAACCCAAAATTCTTGAGGGCAAAGGTTGGAACGAGCGATAGCCACTTTGAATTTTGCTCTGCGACTCACTTTGCAAATGTGCAAATCTGGGGTCATATTTCGCGGGTTGCTGCCGATCTAATCGGTATACAAACCTTAAGAATGAGACATGACAGCCCTACTCAAAGCCAAAGCGAGTCGGCCAGTGACATTTTCCTCATGGCAAAAAGACTGGAATGCCTGGACCGAGAAGTACATCGCCCCCGGACTGCGCGAGAAGCAATTTGATTTGGTCGTCGAAACCTTAGGTGAGGATGTGTTTAGCTTTCCCCTCGTCACCGAAGCCTTCTCAGAGGACATGATTCGGTTTGCCGAAAAGCAAGAGAAATGGACGACCGACCGTCACAAGTTTTACCCAACCACCGACGTGACGCTAAAAGAGCTGGGATTAGACGCGCTTTACAGCAAAATATTGGCCGAATTCGCCCACCCCGTGGCAAGGTGGGTATGGGGATTGGAAGATCCTTCATGGATCTCCGACATTCGCGAAGAGAACTTTATGGCCCGCTATCGCGCGCAAGATCAGCAGCACCTGTCGGTGCATCACGATTATGCCGAATACACGTTTACCGTGGGACTCAACACCGACTTCGAAGGGGGCGGCACCTACTTCCCCCACCAAGAAATTCTGGGTAACCCTCGCGGCGGATATGCCACCTTGTTCCCGTCGATTACCCATCCGCATGGCGGACGCCCCACCACCAAAGGCACCCGCTACATCATTGTGTCGTTTTGTTCGCGAAAAGCCCCCTATGCCAAATGATACCGTCAAGCAACTACGCCCCGATATGGCCTATGTGATCACCACCAAGCCAGAACGCGCCAAGCACTATATCGAGGAATACAAAAAAATCGGATTCAGCGCGCCGCTGACCATTTTCAAGGCCATTGATGGCAAACATCCGAGCGTGGAATTTGACTACGCGCCCTATGCAGGCTGGTGTCTACCCAAAAGCAAAAACACTTGGTACAACCGCCCGCTGCTACCCGGTGAAATCGGCTGCTCGCTCTCTCACCTCAGTGTGGCCAAAGATGCCTTAGCCAAAGGATATCGACGCATTTTAGTGCTCGAAGAAGACTTCGATCATCGCCGCGATTTCGCGCAAAGCCCGTTTGACGCCGACGAGCCGTGGGATCTGATTTATTTAGGTCGCAATCGCGTACGCGATGATGTCCGTAAAGTCAGTGACAATCTTGTCCAGCCGGGCTACAGCTACAATTCTCATGCCTATCTCCTCAACCGTGCAGGCATCGAAAAAATCGCTAATGGCGAGCTGCAGCAAGCCATAATTCCCTATGATGAGTACCTCTCTGCGATTCATCAGCAACACCCACGACAAGATCTCGCGTTCATCAAGCCCACGCTCAAAGCGCTCGCCTTTGACCCACAAGTCGTCGGTCAGCGCCGATCGCATGTGAGCACCATTACCGGGGGCAACAGCGCCACAGCCGCACCACCCGCTCAGAATTACACGCTCAATGAAACCTGGCAGCGCGAAAACCTCAGTAGCGCCATCCGCGATCATCAGGCATCTCTGGTTATCGACCGTCCCTCGCGTGAAATTTTCCGCTTTCCCCTACTCAGTGCGCAGGGCATACGGCAATTTGAGCAGCTCTATCAATCGCTTCAACACAAAGACAGCAAAGCCCGCGACTTTATCGAAGAACTCCGCGTGAGTTTTTTGCACGAAATTGCCATTTCACGCTGGGCATTAAAAGGTAAATCTTGGAACAAAGAAACGGAGGGCACTGCGCGGCCCCATTTGACGGGCTATCACGAGGGTTATTTCGCCCCCAAAGTCATGGGCTGTGAGTATGTAATCGCCATCGATTTAGACACCTCACCCACGGGCGAGCTTTGGTTCAAACGCCAACATCTGGCTCTGCCGCCCGTTGCCGGGCATTGCACCCTATTCCCGGCATTGACCCACGCAGTAGGGGTTCGACCGGCAAAGGACCAAAACGTTCGCCGTATTTTTATCGAAGTGGCGCGGCCAAAGGCATTTATGGCCGCTTAAAACATCGCCGTTTATACGCAGGAAGCGGCATCAATCCGCTTCCTCAACCGACAAGGTCTTATAAGCTCGGCGGATCGGTATCATCAACACCACAAACAGTCCACTGGCCCAGACGGCATTGCCGACAATCGCAGGGAAGTAGGGAAAACTCACCAAACAAATTAACGCCAGCACGACACCTGTCAGCAAGATTTTAGGCGTTGCAAAACGATGCGCTGCAGTGGGCTCTATCGATTTTTGAATGGCATAAATGCTAAGGAAGTAGATCGCCAAACCCGTGCAGCCCAGAATCCCATAGCCTGTTGGGAAGGGCTCAAAAAAGCCAACATACACTTCGCCAGCCATGGACACCCCCATCATGATCGCCGAGGCCATCAAGGTCAAATGTGCCAGCCACACCGTGTACCCGCTTTTGCGATCCTGCTTCGGCGTGCCATTGGCGACAAAGTCAAAATAAACCCACGTCAGTGCAAAAATCGCCAAACCACCAATACTGAGGTTGACCAAAGTCTGCCAATGCACCTTGTAGATGCCCTTTTCCGACAGCGTCACACAGAGCTTGAAGAAGCCCTCGCCATTGACTATCAACAGCAACAACGCAAACCGTTCAGTAATATGCCCCATGCGTGGCACAAATCGGGGCAGGCGCATGATGGTCAATGAAGGAAACATATAGAATGCCTGCGTGGCCACCACGCCAGTGATAAACATCCAAACTCCCACAGAGTTCGGTGCGGCAGCCGAGGCCATAAACCAAAGCCCAAGCCCGAAGAACCTAACCGCCTGCTCAGCCGACAAACTTGTCGACTCAATGCCATGGTGCTTAACCCGATAGTACATCGACGCCAATATCAAGCGATTCATCCCATAGGCCGCAGCAAAATACGAAAACCCCTTACCAGGATCAGTGATCGACGGCGAGATCGATGAAATCGAGGCAGCCATAAACATCACCGACAAGGTTTGAAAGGCCGTAGACAGCCGGTAGACCCAATCGGTACTCACATACAGTGAGTTGTAGATAGAGGTTTCGCCCCACGCCAACCACATCGCGGAAAACAACAGAAAGAACGCAATAAAACCAGCAACGCCATGCCCGTGATGCATTTGCTCCGACAAATAGTTGCCCAAGAGGAAGACCATCACCACATGCACCAGATCGTAGAACAGCTCCATCCAGTGCACATGATCGTGCGATTTATCCATATCCAAATGGTGCGCAGGCGGACGCCAAAGTGGGTTTTTATCGGCCAATGCCATGAGTTCTCCGGGTCATGCTCGAATGAATTGGCGGGGATTGTAGCCCGAATAGGCCTGCCAAATAGAGCCTAGGTAGCACTTCTGAGGATCAACACAAGGTTTCCAGGAAAGCACCTGTCGATAATGCCGATGATCAGCGATTGCCAACAGCTCTATTTAGCCGTCCTTCCGCTGCAGGTGCGGTTGAGAGCGTTTTGGTTGTTTGGCGCATAACGAGTTCGGCCTGCACCGAATGGTGTTGTGGCATTGCGTCGTTGGCGTCTTTTTGTGCCATTAGCTCGGCAAAAGCCAAGCGAGCAATCTCCTCAACCGGCGCACGTAGCGTCGACAAAGAAGGTACGATCTGCTCTGCGACCTCGATATCATCAAACCCAACCACGCTAATGTGCTCTGGCACCCTGATATCGTCTGCAGCCAAATGATCCTACCCGCGACATTCGGACGCTTTGAAGTCATGCAGCTTGCCGATTTTCGTATTGCTCTGGACTGAGATAGCCACAGGCACTGTGTCGGCGCTTTCGATTGTAAAATGCCTCGATATATGAAATACCGCTTGGCGCATTTGTTGGCGTGTCTCGTACCGGTACCGGTGCAATTTTTCAACTTTTAAGCTGTGGAAAAAGCTCTCCACACAGGCGTTGTCGTAGCACCGGGCCGGCGTTCCGGCAGCCTTTTGCGCTCATGCTGCCGGTCAGCTCGTATCGCTCGATGATTTTACGATAGGCGCTTGAGCAATATTGGCTTCCTCGATCACTGTGCACAACCACGCCTTTTGGCCTGCCTCGGCGTGCAATGGCATTGTTCAGCGCTTCACAGACCAAACTGGCATCGATCCTTTGGCTCATCGCCCAGCCGATCACTAAGCGCGAGTACAGATCGATGACTACTGCCAAATACAACCACCCTTCATCTGTTTTGGTGTACGTAATGTCTTGCACCCATTTTTGATCTGGTGCATCGGCAGTAAAATCTTGCTCCAGAACGTTCTCATATACGGGCAGTCGATGATTGGAGTCCGTTGTCTTTGGCGTGAATTTCTGCGCTGCAACGGCTCGCAGTCCTTGGCGGCGAAGGCTGTTAGCAATCGTCTTTACATTGTAGTGGTGCTGATTTTCTCGCAGCTCAACGACCAAGCGTGGTGCACCATAGCACTGCTCGAAACGATCAAATTGCTCTCGCACCAGTCGGTCGCATTGAGCTCGCTCGACCGATCGTTTGCTAGTCGAACGATTGGCCCAGTGATAGTAGCCCGAGCGTGACACACTCAGTGCATAGGTGAGTGCGCAAAGCCAGTAGTACTCAGGTTTTCTTGGATAAATGCTTACTTCACGATTGGTGCTTCGCAAAGTAGCGGAAGGCCGCTCCCTTGCGGCCTTTTTAGGATCTTAACCTCCTCTTTGAGGCGAGCTAACTCGCGCTTCTGTTTGGCATTTTCGGTCAGAAGTTCATTTTCACGCTAACTGCCATCAGCCACTGCGGCCGCTTTTGAGTGCCACTGATAAATTTGCGACTCGTAAACACCCAGTTCCTTCGCAGCTTTGGCAACCCCCACTTGCTCGGCTAGGGTTAGTGCCTCACTATTACAGCACTCACGCCACCTTGGACGGTCGATTGACTTTTTACTCATGGGCACACCTCAGTTTGTGTCTAGAATAAAACACTTCTTGGTGTCCGACATTGCTGGGTACGATCACTTCGATTACGGCTCGATCTTCGAGCGTTAGATGATGATGTGTTTGCGTAGGTGCACTCTTGAGGCTGAGTGTCGCATTTGCAATATTGAGCATAAGATGAGAACTCAGGGGGTTAGACTACGAAGGTATTGAGTTAGACAACTCTGTTGTTACGGTTCAATGTTGAGTAAGGCCGACTAATTTGGTTTTCTTTAAATTTGTTTTCACAAGATCTCTCCGTTGCTATTGATCACATCGCGATACCAGTACGCCGAGCGCTTGGGGGTACGTTTTTGGGTGTGATAATCCACATGGACCATGCCGAAGCGTTGCTGATAGCCAAAGCCCCACTCAAAATTGTCCATAATCGACCAGTAGAAGTAGCCAGCCACGTCGGTGCCATCAGCGGCAGCTTGGCGCAATGCTCTGAGATGGCGCTGCACATAATCAACTCGCCCTGCATCGTCGACTTCACCATTGACGTGTACCCAGTCGCAGCTGGCAAGTCCGTTCTCAGTGACCACGATGGGTAAGCCGTAGCGCTCATATAAGAATTTTGGCCCCCAATACAGGCAGTCGGGCGTGACATTCCAATCCATGGTGGTGCGTCCGCAACCGAGCAAGCTGGACTCTGCCGTGACCACCTCGCCCTTATCGTTGAACTCAAGCGGTGTACCGGCATAAATATTGGCAGCGTACATATCCAAGGGCTGACAGATCTGCTTCATGTCATCCGCGCCAAATTTGGGTAGATAGTGCTCAAACAACTCAAGCCCATCTTCTGGGTATTCGCCTTTGAGCATTGGATCGGCGTACCAAGTGTTGCTAAAGCAGTTCACGCCAGAGACCGAGAATGTCGACTTGCGTGCCGCCTCAACCAGCGCTGGGTCATCGCTGGTGGGAAAATTCACCACCCCAACCGGCGCAGCGCCGATTTTGAGCGGCTGCTTCGCGACAGCGCGCATCACTTGTACGGCTTTGCCGTGTGCTAGCAAGCTGTTGTGTGAGGCCAACAAAACCTTTTCAAACGGCAATTGTAGCCCGGGAGCATGCTCGCCCACCTGATGGCCCAAGCCCAAAAACACCTGCGGTTCGTTTAGGGTGAACCAGTTGGTCACTCGATCTGATAAGCGCTCTGTCACCACGCGGGCATAGTCTGCAAACCAATCGGAGCTTGCTGGATTTAGCCAACCGCCTTGATCAAACAGACACGTGGGCATGTCCCAGTGATACAAGGTGATCCATGGTGTCACCCCTGCTGCAAGCAGCTCATCAACAAGCTTGTCGTAAAAGGCCAAACCCTTCTCATTCACCTTGCCATAGCCATCGGGAATAATTCGCGGCCAAGCGGTGGATAAGCGATAGGCCTTAACATTGAGATCCGCGATCATGCGAACGTCGTCCTGATAGCGGTTGTAATGATCACAGGCAATACGCCCGTCACTACTGTCTTTTATTTTGCCTGGCTCACGACAAAACATATCCCATACGCTATCGCTGCGACCGTCTTGCTCGGCGGCCCCTTCAATCTGATAAGAAGAGGCTGCAACTCCCCAAACAAAATCTTCTTTAAATTTATTCATTAGTATTCTTCCTTGTCAGATTGCTTGAAGTATTTTCTAGCTTCTTATCTGAAGCGGCTCTCGCTAAAGCGCACAACTCGGACACCATAAATTCTGCTGGCATGGAGAATACTCTGAGGAAGAATTTCGAACGGACTTCAACTAAAACGGAATATCGTCGTCAAAGTCTGGAAACGCATTAGGCGCTGGTGCCTGTGGGGCTTGCGCGGGGCGATTCGAAGGCATTGGTGGCGGTGCCGGTTGTCCGCCCGCCTCAAACGGAGCGCTTCCGCCACGCATGCTACCGCCGCCGAGCATCTGCATTTCGCTGCCGACGATTTCTGTTGAGTAGCGATCTTGTCCACTTTGATCCTGCCACTTCCGAGTTTGTAGCTTTCCCTCAATATAGACTTGTGCGCCCTTCTTAAGGTATTCACCTGCAATTTCGCCCAGACGATTGAACAACACCACACGGTGCCATTCAGTACGATCTTTGGTTTCACCGGTTTGCTTATCACGCCACTGCTCAGTTGTTGCGATGCTGAGATTGGCCACTGCCCCACCGCTTGGCATGTACCTTACATCAGGGTCTGCGCCTAGATTGCCCACCAAAATCACTTTATTAATACCGCGTGCCATAAATTTTCCTATGTTCTGAATCTGCAATCTATGCTTGCTAACGCATCATTCTAACCTAGGCGGCTTCGGTTCCGCGACCCCGGGTTCGCTTTGGAATGCTCAGTCCGATTGAAATCACCATCCAAAGTAGCAATAGGCCGCCGAAGAAGCCAAACGCCGCACTAGCGCTGTAATGCTGATACAAAAATCCCGACACTGTCGCCCCAATAAATGCGCCCAAAAACTGCCCCGTCGAGTAGACACCAAGCGCCGCACCCTTGACCTTGGCAGGCGCGATGCGCGAGATAATCGAAGGCAGCATGGACTCTAGCACCATAAAGCTACCGAAGAACAGCGCTAGCGCGAACCAATGCCCAACCGGCAACCAACCAAACCACATCACAACACAGGCCGCCAGCAACCCAGCAATTGCCACCATAAACACCGGCTTAGTCAGCTGCTTTGCCTCGGCGAGCCCAATGGCAGGCACAGCCAGCAAAACGCCACCAAGCACCATGTACAAATACACTTGGGTCAAGTCACTGCCCGCGACCAATGGAATGACCACAAACAAACCTGTCAACGTGGCATGTAAGGCAAAAATGCCAAAATCGAGCCGCCAAAGGTCGGCCATTTTGAAGACTTGCGAAAATTCGGCGATTGAAGGTTTACTGTTGATACGCTCGGCGGCCTCTGCTGGTATCCATACATACAGCAAGCCGATCGCCACCAAACCGAGCGCTGCAGCGGTATAGAACACACCAGACAAGCCCACAATGTCTGCCAAAAATGGCCCGAGCAAGATTGAAACGATAAACGACAAGCCAATCGACGCGCCAACAATTGCCATGGCAAAGGTGCGATTGCTATCGCGTGTTTGATCGGCCAGCAGCGCCGTGATGGCAGAGGCAACAGCGCCCGCGCCCTGCAAGGCACGGCCGATAATTAGCCCTTCGATAGACGTGGCCAATCCTGCAAGCAATGAGCCCACAACGAATACCAACAGACCAAAGGCGATGACGCGCTTTCGGCCCAATATATCGGACGCCGCGCCATATAAAATTTGCAGTACGGCTTGAGACAGACCATATATCCCCACCGCGAGACCAAGCAGCGCGGGCGTACTGTCGGTGTAGTTTGCACCGTAGGTCGCCAACAGTGGCAACACCATAAACAGCCCCAACATGCGGACACCATAGATCAGCGACAGTCCAGAGATAGATCTCCATTCGGTCGAATTGAATTTTCTCGTCGTTGCCATGTCGTTTGTGGGGGACACCGTTTCAAAATTTGTCATTTTTGGTGGAGATATCCTGACCAAACTGCGTATAGTAGCAGTTTGGCCTTGTGACAGACTCGCATTAATGCTCGATCACATCAAAATCCGTAGAGCGCGGACGCATAACTTAAAGAACATCTCCCTCGACATCCCCAAAAATCAGCTGGTGGTGATCACGGGGCTGTCCGGCTCAGGCAAGTCTTCACTGGCATTTGACACTATTTTTGCTGAAGGCCAACGTCGCTATGTGGAATCGTTAAGCGCTTACGCACGCCAGTTCTTGAGCGTGATGGACAAACCCGAAGTAGACGCCATTGATGGCCTATCTCCGGCCATTGCAATTGAGCAAAAAAGCACGTCACACAATCCTCGCTCTACCGTCGGTACCATCACCGAAATCTACGATTACTTAAGATTGCTGTTTGCCCGCGTGGGCGTTCCGCACTGCCCTACGCACGGTCACGCCTTAAAAGCGCAAACGCTTACGCAAGTGACCGATGAGATCATGAATTTAGAAAGCGGCACGCGCTGGATGCTGCTGGCGCCCATATCAACCGAGATTCGCAGCCAAGAGTACTGGCAGGGCGGATTGGCGATGCAGGGATTTATGCGCTTGCGCGTCGATGGACAAATGCACGAGCTCGAGGAGCTCGACAATGACGCCATCGCCGCATCAAAAAAGGTTGAAGTGGTCATCGATCGATTCCGTATTCGCGAAGATTTGCGTCAGCGTTTGAACGAGTCACTTGAAGCGGCTAGCAGTATCGCCGACGGCCGCCTCATTCTGGCCTCGATGGAAGACGAGACCGAGCACCGCTTCAACACGCGCTACGCCTGTCCAGAGTGTGGCTTTACCGCAGAACGACTCGAGCCCAAGCTGTTCTCGTTCAACAATCCACACGGCGCATGCGCAGACTGCTCTGGGCTGGGACTTAAATCGGACTTTTCGATTGATCGGATCGTCTCGGATCGCAATCTGTCGGTCAACGAGGGGGCCATTCGCGGCTGGGACCGACGAAACGGCTACTATTTCCAGATGCTGCAAGCCGTCGCCAAGCATTTCGATTTTGATCTAGATACACCCTTTGCCCAGCTCGACAAAACCTACCAAGACTACTTGCTGTACGGCACCGGCGATATCGATGTTGAGCATCGATTTATCAACGACAAAGGCGCAATGCGCACCACCTCCAAGCCGTTTGAAGGGGTGGTCAATAATCTCAAGCGGCGCTTTCAAGAAACCCAAAGCAGCGCAGTGCGCGAAGAGCTGGGCAAACTAATGATCGAATCGGCCTGCCCCAGCTGCCACGGTGCTCGCCTGAATTCAACCGCGCGCCATGTCAAAGTGGGCGACTGGACATTGCCTCGCCTAACTGCGCTGTCTATTTTGGAGTCCGCGCAGGCTGTCGACGGGCTAAATCTGGACGATCAATCCAACACCATCGCCGCCCCGATCTTGTTGGAATTGGGCAAGCGCTTGAGCTTTCTAAACAACGTTGGTCTAACTTATCTCTCCCTGAGTCGAACCGCTGGCAGTTTGTCCGGCGGTGAGGCACAACGCATCCGGCTTGCCAGTCAGATCGGTAGCGGCCTTACTGGCGTGATGTACGTACTGGACGAACCTTCCATCGGACTGCACCAACGCGACAATGACCGCTTGCTGGAAACGCTGCGTACTTTGCGCGACCTAGGTAATACCGTCATTGTGGTCGAGCATGATGAAGACACGATTCGAGCCTCAGACTATGTGATCGACATTGGCCCCGGCGCGGGTCGCCTGGGCGGACACGTCGTGGCACAAGGCAAACCGGATGACATTGCCAACCATCCAGAGTCGCTAACTGGCGATTACTTGGCCGCCCGCAAGCAAATTAGTACACCGACGTCGCGCCGTCCTGCCAGCGGCTGGATTGAACTCAAAGGCGCAGATGGCAATAACCTGCAATCCGTCGATATTGCGATTCCAACGGGCGTTATGACCTGTATAACTGGCGTTTCGGGCTCCGGAAAATCCACCTTAATCAATGAAACGCTTGGGAAGATTGCCGCGCGAGATCTCAATGGCGCGGAGGCGCAGCCCGCGCCTTACGGCAACATTAGCGGACTCGAACGCTTTGATAGCGTCGTCCGCATTGATCAGAGCCCAATTGGCCGTACCCCGCGTTCTAACCCCGCCACATACACGGGCATTTTCACCCTCATTCGCGACTTATTCGCCGAAACACAAGAGGCACGTGCCAGAGGCTACCAAGGCGGCCGATTCAGCTTTAATGTCAAAGGGGGACGTTGTGAATCCTGCCAAGGCGACGGGCTGATTAAAGTCGAGATGCACTTTTTACCGGATGTCTATGTGCCCTGCGAGCAATGCGGCGGTAAACGCTACAACCGCGAAACCCTTGAGGTGCTTTATCGCGGGTTAAATATTCACGATGTGCTCAACTTGACTGTCGAAGAAGCCTGTGAGTTTTTTGCCGCGGTCCCTCTGGTGGCACGCCGCCTAGATACGTTGCGAGACGTTGGGCTGAGTTATATCAGACTTGGCCAAAGTGCAACCACTCTGTCTGGCGGCGAGGCTCAGCGCATCAAGCTATCGAAAGAACTATCGCGGCGCGAATCTGGTAAAAATTTATATATCCTCGATGAGCCTACCACTGGTCTTCACTTTGAGGACGTGCGCTTGTTGCTGGAGATTCTTCAACGCCTTACCGAGCACGGAAACACGCTAGTGGTCATCGAGCACAACCTCGACGTCATCAAATGTGCAGATCACATTATCGACATGGGCCCCGAGGGCGGTGCTGGCGGCGGACTTGTGGTGGCCACAGGCACACCCGAAGAAATCGCCAACGCCAACGAATCAATCACTGGACACTATCTCAAGTCCATACTAAGCCGATAAAAATCTAATGACGCAGAGGCAAGCGATCGAATAAAAAACCCTGCCCATAGCATGCGCCCAAAGCCCTGGCTTTGTCGAACTGCGCCTGAGTTTCAATCCCTTCGGCAATGACAGACTTTTCGGTATCCTCGGCTAAGCGAACCATGTTTTTGAAGATAATTTCAGTCATTCGGTCCTCGGCGAGCTTTAATCCAAAACTTTTATCAATTTTCAAAATATCAAAGGGAAGCTTTGCCAGTTGTTCTAGCGTACTGAACCCCGCGCCAAAATCATCGATCGCCAATCGGATACCCGCAGCTTGAAGCTGCTGTGCATTGTGCTGCGCTGCGATTGATTGATCGAGAATTTCACTTTCTAGGACCTCCAGCACCAAACGTTGCCGATAGTCATCCGAATGCGGCGACAGTTCTTGAAATACCAACTCGGCAAAATCTTCATCACAGAACAGCGACGGACTGATATTGATCGACACATAAGGCTGGACATCTGACGTCGAATCAGCACGACTCAAATGCTTGATACTCTCGGCCAACAAAAACGCCACCAAGTCGCGTTCTCGACGTAGCCCGATCAACACCGGCATAAACTCTTGCGGCGACACTGCAATATGCCCAAACATTTGCCAACGCGACAGTGCCTCACTGCCAACCACTTGACAGTCTGACAGCCGCACGATCGGTTGAAAATGAACCGTAAAGGCGTCTGCAATAACCGCATTACGCAGTTCACGCTTGATGCGAAAGTAACGGTCCATGTGTGCAAGATGCGCCGCTTTGTAATGCTCTAAGTGAGTCTGACTCTTTTTGGCCTCACGCAACGCGATCGCGGCATACCTAGTAAGTGTGGCGGGGTCACGAGCGTCCCTTGGGTATTCAACAGTACCTACACGTGCCGACAGCCGACTGGTAATGCTGTCATGCGTCCAATCACTACCAACGATGACCTGACAGGTAGCAAGGCGCTTTCGAACCAACTCTGGTGCAATCTGATCTGAGGACACAAAAAAGAATTCATCCCCACCCCATCGATAGACCGTACCGATATCCCCGATTTGCTGTACCAATCGGCTTGCAAAAATTCTAAGCGCGGCATCCCCCGCAAAATGTGAGAGTGAATCGTTAATTTCCTTAAAATCATTTAAATCGATAAATGCCAGCACGCGCTGACCCTCTAACTGGCAGAAGGCCTTCAAATGATCATCCAGTGCTGCACGGGAATTCAACTGAGTCAACGGATCTACATTTGCCCCCACTGCCATGCCACGACGTACCCAGTGCGTTTCATTCTTAGAGATCAGCTCGCTCAACTGCACCGACTTTCGCGCTTGGTCTAGCCTGAGCCTCGAGAGTTGCTGCTGAAACTCGGCCATGGCCTTGTGGGCTTCGATCAGCTCCGCTGTATCACCCAGTGCTTCAGTACGCTCAGTGAACTCCTTGTGAACATTAAAAGCTAGAAGGTTATTTTCAACGCGACGAGCCGCACGAATTCCGCGATAATATTGCGCCACATAGCGCCTGCGATTTCCCCGCATCGTAAACAAATAGGCTCGATTGCTCAAATACAGGGCGAAGGCAATGCTGTCTCGAGAAATGCGATGCTTACGGATGTGGCGTATGACCCTGGCCAACACCCGCTCTGCCCTTTGCAAAGCTCCTGCGCTAATCAGGGCGTCCGCTAGATTGACCAATGTCAGTGCATAATGATGCACCAAACGCCCTTTTCTCGCAGCGCGTAAGGCCAGCAAGGCATAACGGTGTGCCTTTTCTGGGTCGCTCTGATCAGAAGATCCATTGAAGTGTAAAAACTGGCTGTTGCGCACCATCGCCAAGCGCAACCACATTTTCTTTTCCTTAAAGAAGTTTGCACAGACTTCGAGTTCTTGTTCGATAAACTCCTTTGATGTATCTCCCATCGAAATTCGCAGGCGCAAGAACCTTGCATCAAAACTGTATTCGCGCGCATGGGAAGTTCTTGCCATCGTCTCAAACTTCACCAATGCGCCAACACTGACTGTCGACATCATTCGAATTTCATGATCCGACATCGCGCGAAACAAATTGAGCATGGCTAGCTGAGGTGAATCAGAACCGACAAGCTGACAAGCCTGCTCGCATAACTCAGCGACACCGGTGGTAAGACCAACGATAGACTTCGCTTTGATGACACAAACTAGGGGTACCAATCGATCGAGGTCATTGATATCGTGTGCATTCACGATATCCAACAAACGAAAACAATCGTCATCGGTCAGATTTTCATTGCCGAGAAAATCTTCAAAGTAATCTAAGGTAGGAACAGAGAGTCTAGCTAAGTCCATTTACGCTATCCACTTATGTCATGTTGAGAATAGCCTACAAAGCGCTGAATCACCAACTAAACAAACAGATCAACCGAGAACTTAACGCCCAGAAGACATAACAGTCTCCAGAAGGGTAGGATCCGACACTACAACAGCTGAAAAAGCTCCACTTTAACTGCATTTGCCAATCGCTTACCCCGCCCTACGAAAATGTGTCGATTCACCCAATCGTAACGTGGGTCGCCGGTCTCTAGGCGCGCACAAGTACGCATGTAATATAGGCTTGAATCGACATCCTCTCCAGCCACTAGACGAGCTAACACACCTTGCGGACCATGCCGAAACCCCTGGTTAATGATTTCTATCACAGCGCCATCATCTGTCTGAAGTGCATAACGTGTATCCAAAAAAGCCAAACCATCTGTATAAACCGATTGCCAATCGGCACCGACCGAGAGTACCTTCCCTTTTAGCAGAGGGCCCTCAAATTTACCGCCAATAATCGGCACAATTCGACGTGTGGCCCCTCGCCCCTCGCCCATCTCAGTGACCGGCCCAAGTTCAACTTGAAGTGCACATACAAACTGCATATCGATTGGATACATGACTTAAACGCCTCTTGTAATTCGCTCACGGTGAAAGGTATACCAACCAGTACCGATGACGACGGCAGAGCCAACTAGCATCCACAACGAAGGGATTTCCTTAAACACAAAATACCCAATCAACAAAACAAACACCATCCGAGAATAACGAAACGGTGCCACCACTGCCGTTTCGCCCAAGCGAAAAGCACTAAGTATCAAATAATTTGCCACCGCTCCGACAGAAGCTGCCAACACTAAAAACAACCAAGTATTTCCATCCGGCCATTGCCAGCCACCTAGCAGTAACATCACACCCAAACTAAGTGGCACTGAAAATAAAGTCATCGATATGGTCACTGTGTAACTGTTAACATTGACATCAACCGACCGTGAAATCATATCCCTAAGCGCGATTCCAAACACACCCACCACAGCGAGTAGACTGATTGGATCAAACGCACTCCCCCACGGTTGCACAATCAATAAAACCCCAAACAACCCCAACAGGATGGCTAGCCACCTACGCGGACCGACTGAATCACCGAGAAACAGCACCGCACCTAATGTCGTTAGTAGGGGTGCTGCCTGCAAAATCGCTGTCGCTTGGGTAATCTGCCCATAAGAAAACGCGCCGACAAAACCCACCGATGCCACACCATCACCAAAGTTACGGATCAAAACTGGCTTATCAGCCATCCGTCGCCATTGAATATCAACTCTTTTAAATCGCGCAACACCAAAGTAGAAGACAAAATAAAACACGGCAATGCTAAGTATCAGTTGACCAATATTCAACTGAGTCGAAGCCAGCTTAATAAACATATCTTCTATGGCAAATAAGGCCATAGACAGTGTTAACAAACGAATGGCAGTTTGATTATGTTGCGTTTGCACGACGGCACCTTATAAAACTGAAGACCAAAAAAAACGCCTCATCGCAAGCGATAGAGGCGTTTCTCTAGAGAGAGCTAAATTACTCAGGCGCGCCTGGGCGATCAACCAACTCAATGTATGCCATCGGCGCCTTGTCACCTGCACGGAAACCACATTTCAAAATGCGAGTGTAACCGCCTGGACGCGAAGCATAACGAGGACCAACGTCAGTGAACAGCTTTGCAACCATCGCATCGTCACGCAAACGCGCAAATGCTAAACGACGATTGGCAACGCTGTCGGTTTTAGCCAAAGTAATCATTGGCTCAACAACGCGACGCAGTTCCTTTGCTTTTGGCAAAGTAGTACGAATAATTTCGTGCTCTAGCAACGAAGCAGACATGTTTTTGAACATAGCTTTGCGGTGGCTAGAATTACGATTAAGTTTTCTACCGGATTTACGATGTCTCATCGTGACTTTCCTTTATTAACCCAGCCCTTCGAGCTGGCTAGCAATTTCGGCAGGTGGCCAGTTGTCTAGGCGCATGCCTAAACCCAAACCGTGCTGTGCCAAAACGTCTTTGATTTCAGTAAGAGACTTTTTACCCAAGTTAGGTGTCTTCAACAGCTCAACTTCTGTGCGCTGAATCAAATCACCAATGTAGTAAATGTTCTCAGCTTTCAAGCAATTCGCAGAGCGGACAGTGAGCTCAAGATCATCCACAGGACGTAGCAACACAGGATCAACGTCAGATGGTTTCTCTTCAACTTTCTGCACAGGCTCGGCTTTGAGCTCAACAAACACAGACAATTGATCTTGAAGAATGGTAGCCGCCTTGCGGATGGCCTCTTCTGCATCGATCGTACCGTCAGTGGTAATGTCGATGATCAATTTGTCCAAGTCTGTACGTTGCTCTACACGAGCACGCTCAACTGAGTAAGATACTTTCTGGACTGGGCTGTAGGTTGCATCCAACTGGAGTGACCCAACCGGACGGGACTCAGTGTCGCCAATGTTGCGCTGAGCAACTGGCTCATAACCACGACCCGACTGCGCACGCAATGTCATTGAAATCTCAACATCGCGAGTCAATGTGCAGATCACATGATCAGGGTTAGATACTTCAATGTCATGCTCTGCAGAAATATCACCTGCAGTCACAGCACCAGGACCTTTCTTAGATAAAGTCAGAGTGGCATGAGTGCGATCGTGCAATTTCAAGGCAACGCCTTTGAGGTTCAACAGAATCTCAAGCACATCCTCTTGAACACCTTCAATGGTGGTGTACTCGTGGAGAACGCCATCAATCTCGGCTTCAACAATTGCAGCACCCGGCATAGACGACAACAAAATGCGACGCAATGCATTGCCCAACGTGTGACCGAAACCACGCTCTAGTGGTTCGAGTACAACGCGAGCGCGATAAACATTGTCGCGGTCTACGTCTACGATTCGCGGCTTTAAAAAGTCGCTGTAAAAGTCGCTCATGCGGCCCCCTTACTTTGAGTAAAGTTCGACGATTAGGTTTTCGTTGATCTCTTGGCTGAGTTCAGCACGATCAGGAAGCGCCTTGAAAACGCCTTCGAACTTAGACGCGTCAAAACTAATCCAGCTGCAATCGCCACGATTCGCTGCCAACTGTAACGCCTCAGCGATACGAGTTTGCTTGCGAGCCTTTTCACGAACCGCAATCACTTGATTAGGCTTCACTTGAAAAGATGGGATGTTGACCACTTGGCCATCAACCAAAATTGCCTTGTGCGAGACCAATTGACGGGCTTCAGCACGTGTCGATGCAAGACCCATACGATAAACCACGTTATCCAAGCGTGATTCCAAAAGGTGCAGCAAGTTCAATCCTGTTGAGCCTTTTTTCTGTGACGCTTTCTTGTAGTAGTTGTGAAATTGACGCTCAAGCAAGCCGTAGATACGACGAACTTTCTGCTTTTCACGCAATTGCACACCGTAGTCAGACAATTTGCCGCGTTTCGCGCCATGCTGACCAGGAGGTGTTTCATGCTTACATTTTGTGTCTAGACCACGCGCACCTGATTTCAGAAAGAGATCGGTACCTTCGCGGCGAGCCAACTTACATTTTGGGCCAATATAACGTGCCATGTTTAAGTACCCCTACTTTATACGCGACGACGTTTTGGAGGACGGCATCCGTTGTGCGGGATTGGCGTCACGTCTTCGATGTGATTGATCTTAAAACCGACGTTGTTCAGAGAACGAACGGCGGAGTCACGACCGGGACCGGGGCCTTTAACACGAACGTCAAGATTCTTGACGCCATATTCTTTGGCTTTTTCTCCCGCACGCTCTGCTGCAACCTGCGCCGCATAGGGCGTAGATTTGCGAGAACCGCGGAAACCGGATCCACCAGCTGTCGCCCAAGACAATGCATTGCCTTGGCGGTCAGTGATCATGACGATGGTGTTGTTAAAAGACGCGTGAACATGAGCAATGCCCTCTGTCACTGTCTTTTTAACTTTTTTCTTACCTTGTACGGCCATCGGCTGGGAACCTCAAAAATTATTTTCTAACGGCGCGACGTGGGCCCTTACGGGTACGTGC
>JABXHR010000223.1 GCA_013373515.1 Gammaproteobacteria bacterium
ACTTCGATCTTAAATATACATTCTGACTTAATTGGTTTTGCATTGCTGCATGACGAAACGGACAACAATAGCAAGAACACAGACAGCAACTTAGATTTTTTCATTTAAATTATTCTACTACTCTGAGCTCTCTTATGAGTAATACATTTCCGCCGCAATTATCACAATCATAAGGGCTCGGCAAGTTTTTGAAAGAAAAGACTACTTTTTCCCCCTGCTTTACATGGGAGCTCAAAGTGAATTTGGTTCCTGAACTACCCAAACTTGCGGCGTTCAGAGTTGATATAGGAGTAGTACCAGGCATGTAATCTCCATTCTTATCGTAGTGACTGATAGATACTTCATATCTCTCCTGATCCAAATGCAGTCCAATGCCGGAAACGCTGCGCACTTCGACACTAATAACCCCAGTAGTTGAAACCGCTGACCCATCACCATCATATACCATTCCAATTGAATGCCACTCCACAGGATTTTTTCGAGCATTTGGCCATAATATATCTTCTTTCACTTTATTTAGTCTGGAGAGATCGACAAAATCAGAGTAAGACTTTTCGCCCATTAGCGGATAGCTCCTTTCGTCTACGACTCTATTCTCAAAATATGATTCTTCATAATAAAGCTGCTCATCGTAAAAGTAGTATTTTTTCCTTTCTTTATCATTGTGAGTAAGCACAACAAGTTGCACCAAACCACTCTTGTTTGCATTGTCCGAAGGACTCGAATCATTCGAATCATCATTGTCTTCCCGTACCTGCTTCATCTCCTCATAAAATTTTTCCTGCGCACTGTCTGGCTCACGCCCAGTCGGATCCCAATACCCCAGCGGATTATTCCCCACATACGCATAGCGCGAATAACTCTGCCCATCAAACGCAGACCCACCCAGTATGGTATCCGCCGCCAACATACGCCCGGTTCTTGGATCATAAACCCGTGCGTTCATATGCACCAGCTGGAGCTCTTCCAGCATTTGGTGTTGGGTAAAGCCGGTTTGACTGGTGACGCGATTGGCCCAACTGACGGTTAAAGACGCGCTGAGCTTGAGTGGTTCGCCCCAAGCGCTGTAATGGGTGCGCTCGATCACTTTGCCGCTTGGGTTAGTGATGGCCACCACCGAGGCTCAATAGCCGGTATGGAGGTAGACGAGCTGGAAGTAAGCAAAGACGGTTTAGTAATGGATGACATTTAAGGTAATAGAAGAGGCCTCCATCGAAGGAGGCCATGCCATCTAATCGCTACCGTTGTTTTTTCAGTGGTTAATCAACTGACGCTCAACCTACATGATGCGTTTCTTGCAAACCATACACCGGCGTATCCAAGCCTTCCATCCGTGCTTTGATCTGCAAGGAGAGAAACTGACTGTAGTGCCGCGATTGGTGTAGATTTCCGCCGTGAAACCACAGTGCCGCTTGCTGCGTCGGTTTCCACATATTGCGCTGTTCGCCCTCCCAGGGACCAGGGTCCTTTGGTGTGTCGGAACCGAGCCCCCAGCACTTGCCCACTTTGTCGGCAACTTCCTGCGAAATCAAATCCGCCGCCCAGCCGTTCATCGAGCCATAGCCCGTCGCGTAGACCACCACGTCGGCTGGTATTTCGGTGCCATCGTCCAAGACCACTGCGTTTTCCGTCAGGCGTTCGGTCTGTCCGTGGGCGAGTTTGATCGAACCATTGGCAATCAGTTCGCTCGCGCCAATATCGATGTAATAACCAGAGCCGCGGCGCAGATACTTCATAAACAGTCCCGAGCCATCCGCACCCCAGTCGAGCTTAAATCCCGCTTTTTCTAGTCTGTCGTAAAATTCGGCGTCTCTTTCTTTGATGGCCTCGTAAATTGGGATTTGGAACTGATGCATGATGCGGTACGGCAGCGAGGCAAAAATCAAATCGGCTTTGTCGGTGGTCATTCCCGACTGCACAGCCTCTTCTGAGTAAAGCGAGCCCAAGCCGATCTCCATCAATGAATCTGACCTGACAATATGCGTTGTGGAGCGCTGCACCATTGTGACGTCCACATCGTTTTGCCAAAGCGCCGCGCAGATATCATGTGCCGAGTTGTTGGAGCCAATCACGACAACCTTTTTGCCTTTGTATTGATCTGGGCCAGGATGCTTTGAGGAATGGTGCTGCTCGCCTTTGAAACTCTCTTGGCCGGGGATGGTCGGCACATTGGCCTTACCCGACATACCAGTGGCCAACACGAGCTGCTTAGGCTTCAGCGTGATCGCTTTACCCTCACGCAGTACCTCGACTGTCCATTCACCGCTGGCTTCATCATAACTGGCGCTCTCGCATGTGGTGCTACTCCAGTAGTTGAGCTCCATGATGCGGGTGTACATCTCTAGCCAATCGCCGATCTTGTCTTTGGGCGCAAACACGGGCCAGTTATCGGGAAATTTCATATACGGAAGGTGGTCGTACCAGACCGGATCGTGCAAGCATAGAGATTTGTAACGGTTGCGCCATGAGTCACCCGCACGTGGATTTTTCTCGATCACGATTGTCGGCACATTGAGCTGTCGCATTCGCGCCGCTAGCGCGATTCCCCCTTGTCCGCCACCCACGATCAGGCAATAGGGCTGTTTGGTGTACCCTAATTCTGCGCGCTCTTTTTCTAGGTCTTCCGTCCAAGTCGTCAGATGCTTATCGGTACCGTGCTTGGCCCCCAAAGGGCGATTGCCAAAGATCGGCTCTTCATACCCTTTCAACTCAACCAACGTGGTCAGCAGCGTCCAAATAAGTCCATCTCGTAGGCGCACCAAACCATAGCCTCGACCGAGTTTGGTTTCAAAATGAAACCATGCCTCCAGCACCCCGTCAGCCTCGCTCACTTGCTCATCGGTGTTGAGTCGCCAATTGCAGGGCTCTATCGACGCCAACTGGTGCTCGAGCATATCTTTCACCTGATCACGACCTTCAACCGTTTTGATGTTCCAAGTAAACGAAACCAAGTCGCGCCAATAACACTCATCGGCAAAGAGCGCGGTAGCGGCATCGATATCTTTGCTACCCAGCGCGCTCTCGAAGCGCTGCAGAAATTGCGTCGCTTTTTCGGTTGCGGTTAACTCTGTCATATGTGGTCTCCTCTTAGTGATAGCTTGGCGGTGCGGTCTAAGTCCGTCTTGTACTCAAACCCGGAACACCGCTTGGAACGTTACTTTTTTCAAGTAACCCCCTAAGAGGGGCAATGCCAGTGCCAACAATATGGCCTGATATTATTTCGTTTAATATCAAACAGATAAGAAGACTCAGCCATCAGTGCAAACGAAAAAAGTGTTGCAGTATCTGTTGCATGCAACAGTGAATGCAACACCACAGCTGCGACAGCTTGGTGGATACAGCGTACCCATTACGCTAAATTTTGTAGACGATTTAAGCGGCGATAGAGGGTAGAACGATTGATACCCAAAACCCTTGCGGCGCGGCTAATATTGCCACCACTGGCTTGGATAACCGACTGCAATTGCGCCCACTCATCGGCATACCCAAGCGGAGGGTTTTCGGTAGGGAATTGAGCTGGTTGCAATTGTTGTCTGGCCATGGCTGTGGCGAACACCGGTTGAGCGCTTCGGATCTTCTCTGGCAAGTCACTCAACTCGATGGTATCGAAGTCTTTTACCGCCAGCGCAAGCTGCAGTACATTGTCCAGTTCGCGCAAATTTCCCGGCCACTGGTAGCGCATCAAAGCCCGCAAAGCATCACTACTAATGCCAGCCTCTGGCGAGTGTTTTACGATAATCTGCTGCACCAAGAATGAGAAATCGTCGCGTTGTCGCAGCGGCGGTAGTGTGAGTTCTGCACCGCTAAGTCGGAAGTATAGATCTGATCTGAATAAGTTGCTTTGCACCATATTTTGCAAATCGTGTAGCGAGGCCGCCAGCACTCTAACATCGACCTTTCTCGGCTTCACGGCACCCACTCTGGTGACTTCGCCCTCCGATAAAAACCTTAGCAGCCGAGCTTGCAGGGCCAAAGGCATATCGCCTATTTCGTCGAGAAACAAAGTGCCACCGTCGGCGGATTCGATTAAACCCATGCGCCCATGGCGTGACGCCCCGGTATAGGCACCGGCCGCATGACCAAACAGCTCACCCTCGATTAAGCTCTCGGGAATGGCAGCACAATTAATCGCAATGAAGGGGCCATCTGGACGACAGCTCTTATGAATTGCCTTCGCCAAATATTCTTTGCCACTGCCCGTTTCACCCTGTATCAAAATGGGCAACTGAGATTTGCTGAGCTTGGCCACCCCCTTTAACAATTTTGCCAATACCTTGTCACCACCGTGGAGTTTGGCAAGCGCAGCAGGGAGCGTTGTCTTCGTGCTTGGCGTTGGCTGCGTGGCCAAGCGCAGCGTCTGGCTATCAATGTTTCGACAACGTGCGGGATCAATGGCATGGGCATACCAAACGGTGTTGTCCAGCGTAACAATGCGACGTTGCTGCGCAGGAAAAATACGTGTCCAATGCGGTAAATCATCGACCGTGGCAAAAAAGAACTGCTGCAGCTTTTTGCCCAACAGCATTTGCGGACGACGCCATGTGTCTCCGGTCTGCTCCGACAAAATACGTGCGGCAGAGTGTGTCATACCAATAATCCGACCAGCGCCGTCCAGTGCCAATGAAGCCTCCGGATCAACATCCACCATGGCCGGCGAGCGCGACAAGCACAGTACCCACTCGCTGCGCATGTCATTGATCAGGCCAGCGTGCTCAATTCGGCGCGTCGCCCCCTGCACCAGATGCAGCGCCAGATTTTGACTCACCTTGGGCGAAGGCGAGCGCAGAAGGGAAATATCAAGCACCGCAGAGAGCTGGCCTAAGCTGTTGTAGATTGGCGAGGCCGTGCAGCTCAATGGCGTGTGGGTCGTATCAAAATGATCACTCTGGTGCACCGTTAACGCTTTGCCAGTTGCGATACAGGAGCCAACCCCACAGGTGCCTGCACGCGCCTCAGACCACTCTGCCCCGAGGTACAAACCAGCACGTTTCAGCTCTTGGGTGAATGCGTGATCACCAAAATAGTCGACCGTGATACCGAACTCATCTGTCAGCAATAAGACATAGTTTTGCCCGGCGATCTGCCTAAACAAATCTTCGACCGACTCTCGTGCAATACCAATCAAGCGCTCGCTGCGCTCTCGATGCTCACGCAGCAGTGTATCGGGAACAATATAGGCTTCAGTTGGGCGCTCAGGATCTAGCCGGTGCTCGCCCACGCAGCGTTTCCATGATTCAACCACCAGGTCATCCCGATTCGAAGCCTCTCCTGCCAGAACCGATTCTATCTCCATAATATGAGCCGAATGCTGTCGCATGCAAAGTCCTCCCGAGCCGTCCAATCGAAGTCATATTCAGATGGGTCAAACTCAGTCTATCACGGTACTATCAAGCCTAGCAGTCATCCATAAGGCTATGATATTTGACAGCTTGTGCTACCGGTCTTATCGACGACAAATTACAGAATTTGGGTCGATAGGTGCCCTCGATGCCTTTCCATTTCGAGCAATCTTCAAAGCGCTCTCACGTGTACCGTAGCTTTAAAACGCATCAATAAATGCCTGCTGTTGCTGCCTCAATGCCTCGACGACATGCAATCCCAGCATGTCTCTAAACAGCGCAATTTTTCCGGTATCTCGATGCTGCTTGAGATACATCAA
>JABXHR010000267.1 GCA_013373515.1 Gammaproteobacteria bacterium
CTTAGCGAAAACGCCCAAAGATCATGGCCCGAATCAAGTTGACACGTTGATACAGCGACATCGCGATCACGGCACTGACATGGACGCCCACCAACAGCAGTAAGCCTTCACCGAGCACCTCGTGCAGATCGGCAAAATCAATGAAATTGGCGATTGCGTAGTATTCAATCCAGCCAGTCAAGGCCAGCAATAACAATCCCGCCCACATCAAATAGATGGCCATTGCACCAAAGGGGTTATGGCCGACCGTGTCGTATGGCTCGCGCTGGCGTAGTGCCCTGAGGTGTTCCGTAATCGCCGTTTTTGACGGGATAAAGCATGATAGTCGATTGGGGCCGCGCGCAAATGTAAGCCCCCATATTAGACGCAGCAACACAATGGCCACGATGCTATAGCCAAAGTAGTGATGCCAGGATTCCTCGGGATCGGTGAAAAATTGATTGGCCAGAAACAACCCCGCAACGAGCCAATGGCCTGCTCGGGTAACAATGTCCCAACGGCCGCTCGACTCAGTCGACATCGTGGAAGTCGTGGGCGCGCTTACGAATACTATTCAAAGTGCCAAACGCCTCGGCCACGGTTGCTTCGTCCGCTGCGATTAGCTCGTCGATTTTGGCGATGAACTTGCTCATGCCGTCGCGAAATTCTGGCAGCTTGTCGTAATTGGGGTCGTCGTGTGGGGTCAGGGTTTTGGCTTTCTCGGCATAGACCTTCATTCTCTCGAGTAGCGCCACTCGATCATCGTGCGTATCCGCGCGTTTGAGCGAGCGAAACTCATCCTTCATTTCCTCGAAAACGCCGACCAGTTCTGAGCCTTCATGGGCAAGGCCAATGGTGGGTGCACTGAGATAAAGCGCACTGATAAATATGAATGCAAAGCCTTTCATCGCAAATCCTGTTGTGTTGATGTTGATGCAAAGAGTAGTAGAGCCTTGAGCGCCAAATTTAAAGAGTTGTAAATCGGAATGCGATTTGTGCCATTGGATTCAAGCGCTAGGAATGATTGTGGGCAGCAGTGAATAACACTTGTGAAAATAAATTTTCCAAATAAAATGACATTTTATAAATGAAGTAATTGAGGTGCCGATGCGGTCAAAGGACACAGCCAGTAGCGTGTTGCTGCTAGACGACGCTGACAATGTGCTGGTGGTCATCAAGGCACTCGAAGCCGGTGACATCGTGCGCTACGAAGGCGAGCAAGCCTCGGTGGCGGCACCGCTGGGGATCGGGCACAAGCTTGCGCGGCGTGCGATTGGCAAAGGTGCCGCCGTCGTCAAGCTGGGTATGCAAATCGGTGTGGCCACACAGGACATCGAGCCGCTGGCGCATGTGCACTCTCACTGCTTGGCCAGTTTGTACACCGCCTCTCACCAACGCGATGGAGACAACAATGATTAGAGGTTATCTGCGCGAAGACGGTCGCAAAGGCATTCGCAACGCGGTTGCGGTGGTCTACTTGGTCGAGTGTGCCCACCATGTGGCCCGGCAGATTGTTGAGCAATCTGAGGGCGAGGTGCAGTGCATTGGTTTTCCCGGATGTTTTCCCAATCGCTATGCACAAAACATGATGGAAAAACTCTGTACCCATCCCAATGTGGGTGCGGTTCTAGTCGTCTCCTTGGGTTGTGAGAGCTTCGACCGTCAACGGCTGCACGCGGTTGTCGAGTCCTCTGGCCGACCAGTATCGACCATGGTGATACAACAGGTCGGTGGCACGCTCGACACCATTGCGCAAGGTCGTCAATGGGTGCAAGAGGCCCAAATCCAGCTCCGAGATACACCTAGGGTTGATATGGCGGTATCGGATTTGGTCATCGGTACGGTCTGTGGCGGCTCTGATGGCACGAGCGGTATTACGGGCAATCCTGCGGTGGGGCTGGCCTTCGATGCTCTGGTCGATCAAGGGGCACGCTGCATTTTTGAAGAGACCGGCGAGCTGATTGGCTGTGAGTCGCACCTGGCCAGTCGTGCAGTCAATCCCATATTGGCCAAGGCATTAGATGAATCGGTCAAAAAGGCGGCGCGTTACTACGCCACTTTGGGCTATGGCAGTTTCGCGCCTGGCAATGCAGACGGGGGATTGACCACCATCGAAGAAAAGTCTTTGGGCGCCTATGCCAAAAGCGGCAGTCGACCGATCACGGGCTTACTCAAGCCAGGCGACTTTCCAGTTGAATCGGGGTTGTATCTGCTGGATGTCGTCCCCGATGGCGAGGTGCGGTTTGGCTTTCCCAATATTTCCGACAACGCTGAGATTGTCGAAATGATTGCCTGCGGTGCCCACATGACCTTGTTTGTGACTGGGCGGGGCTCGGTGGTTGGCTCGGCGATTTCGCCGGTGATTAAAATCGCGGCCAACCCGCAGATGTACGAGCGGCTCAGTGGCGATATGGACATCAATGCGGGTTCCATTCTCAGTGGCCAAACTACGCTCGTTGAGGTGGGTCAGCAGATTGTCGAAACCATCATTGCCGTGGCCGAGGGTGCAGAGACCAAGTCGGAGGCGCTTGGGCATCGTGAATTTATCCTGACGTATAAATATTTTGAATCAAACGAATCACAAGGCACAAATTGCTGAATTTTTGGAGAGTTAAATGGGACGCTTAGTTGGAAAAACCGCACTAATTACCGCCGCGGGGCAGGGCATTGGCCGTGCAAGTGTGCTGGCAATGTTGAACGAGGGTGCCAAGGTGATCGCCACCGACGTCAACCCTGCTGCGCTCGAAGATCTAGAGGCAATGGGCGCGACCACCGCTACCCTAAATGTGCTCGATAAATCGGCCATTCAAAGCATGGCGGCGCAATATCCCGACATCAATGTGCTGTTTAATTGTGCAGGTTATGTGGCCCACGGTGCGCTGTTGGACTGCGAAGAAGAACAATGGCAGTTTTCGCTAGATCTCAATGTCACTGCGATGTATCGCATGTGCCGCGCGTTTTTGCCGGGCATGCTGCAGATTGGGGGTGGCAGCATTGTCAATATGTCATCGGTGGCCTCTTCGGTTATCGCCGCGCCTAATCGTTTTGTCTATGGCACCACCAAGGCGGCGGTGATTGGCATGACCAAGTCGATTGCGGCTGATTACATTGCCGAGGGTATCCGTTGTAATGCGATTTGTCCTGGCACTGTTGAAAGCCCATCACTGCAGCAGCGTCTTGCCGATACTGGCGATGTTGATGCCGCGCGTGCCGCCTTTATTGCCCGCCAGCCGATGGGTAGAATTGGAACGCCCGAAGAAATTGCAGCGCTGGTGGTATACCTTGCCTCGGACGAGAGCGCTTATACATCGGGCGTTGCACACATCATAGACGGTGGATGGTCCAATCAATGAAAACCAAGCTTATCGACACGCATCTACACCTGATTTACCCAGAACATTTTGGCTATAGCTGGACCAAGGGAATCGATGTACTAGAAGGGCGATCCTTTGGCTATCAGGATTATCTTGCGGCCAGTGGTGGCGAGGTTGAATCGGCGATTTTTATGGAGGTCGCCGTCGACGAGGGCGATTATGCGCGCGAGGCGCTCGAGATATCGTCGATTGTGGCCAAAGAGGACGGCAGGCTTGCTGGGGTGATCGCCTCTGCGCGGCCAGAGCGAGAGGATTTTGAGGCTTGGCTGTTGCAATGCGTCAAGGCTGGCTTCTGTGGTGTACGACGGGTCTTGCATGTCGAGCCCGATTCTCTGTCGCAAACCGACGTGTTCAAGCGCAATTTGTGCGCCTTGGGCGAGGCGGGTCTGAGCTTTGACTTGATCCTGTCGCAGGCGCAATTGGGGCTCGCGCCCGAGTTGTTGCGCTCGGCCAGCAAAACCCAATTTATCCTCAACCACCTCGGGGTGCCCGATATTGCCGGTGGCGATTATGAGGGCTGGGCGCAGTCGATGAGTGCTCTGGCGCAATATCCTAATCTAGCGGTGAAGGTCTCTGGCATTACCGCCTACTGCAATGCTGAGCAGCGAAACTTCGCGGGATTGCGGCCCTATCTAGATCATGCCTTGAATGTGTTTGGTTCAGAGCGTTTGGTTTGGGGCAGTGATTATCCGGTGGTATTGATGGGAGATGGTTTGGAGAGTTGGTTGGATATCACGCAGCAGTGGTTGCAAACCCTGCCACCTGCCAGTGCGCAAGCCATTGCGCGTGACAATGCACGCGCAATCTATCGGCTTTAGACAGCGTGATTCAAATTGTTTGAAATTTGGCTTGCCGCTAATTTGAGCGCTGACTTGATGTGCTCGGGCGTGGGCGTGTCGTTGGCCACGTGTGTCAGCGCCGGACATCCCAGTGCTGCCACCGCTTGCCCTTCATGGTTTAGGATGGGCACGGAATAATCAATAATCCCCTCCAATATACGGCTGGGCCGCGCGCACACGCCTTCTTCTAACACTTGTTGTAATTCGGCCTTGATCTTGTCGTCATCGGCAGGCTTGGTCGCGGCGAGCTTAGACAGTCTTAGCAACTCGGCTTGGCGCTTCGGTGACTGGAACGCCATCAACGCCATGCCCGATGTCGAGCGATGTAAAGGCCGATGATGGCCGAGCTTGACCGAGAAACTAAACTCACCGGCACTTGGCTGCACGTAAATCACCACAATTGAGCCATCGCTGATGACGCATAAGTGTGTGCTATTGATCAGTGATTGGCTCAGTTCCAGCATGGTTTGGCGCGCCGCACTCAATAGATCTTTGATGTGAGGTTGGTTCATCGCCAAATTAAACAGTCGATTGGTGAGCTGGTAGGTTTCATCACTCTCTCGATGGATATAACCGCGCTCCTCTAGCACCCGAAGAATGCGAAAAATCTGTGTACTGCCCAAATTCAGCTGCCGCGCGATTTCAACCATGGAATGGCGCTGATCGCTGTTTGATAGCAACTCAATGATGTCTAACGCCTTGTCTAGCGCGGGTACGCGGTAGTTGGGCGAGCTTGCGGATTCCTTATCTGTCAATGTCGTTCTCAATCTCTGAGGATGCTAAGTGCTGGTAATGATGCGATAACGCTTCAATTCGATCAATACAAAATATTAATAAAATTTTATTTACAAAATTGTATTTTATATGAGAATATTGTGTCCAAGTTAAGTAACACAGACGAAAGTTGATGGTTCTGAGCGATCTTACAGCCCTTCCGAAATATGCTTTTGGCGCAGCCTCGATGGGCAATTTGTTCTCAGTGGTAACAGAAGAACAGTCTCGCGAGACTTTGCGCTATGCCTTCGACCACGATCTCAGTTATGTCGACACGGCACCACACTACGGTGCCGGGCTGAGCGAACTTAGAGTCGGCGGGCTGATTAGAGAGGTTGGCCGTGAACGCTTAGTGCTGTCGACCAAGGTCGGACGTCGCTTGCACGCTGGCGCGCAAAGTACCACCCAAGAGGGCTTTGTTGACGCACTGCCGTTCACCCGTGAATTTGACTACAGCTTTGATGGCGTGATGCGCTCGATCGATTCCTCGATGGCGCGTTTGGGCACAGATCATTTTGACCTGGTGTTTTTGCATGATCTGGGCGAACTGACGCACGGCACTGACGCTGAGCGTTACCTGCGCCAAGCGCTCGATGGCGGGGTCAAGGCCCTAGAGACACTGAAGTCGCAGGGGGTTATCGGAGCCTATGGCTTGGGGGTCAATGAAACCAAGATTGTCAGCCAGTTTATTGAGCATGCCTCGCTAGATGTGGTGCTGCTGGCAGGCCGTTATAGCTTGCTCGAACAGCAAGAGGCATTGCCCCTGTTTGCACAACTTGCCCCGCGCAATGTTCGTATCGTCGCTGGGGGGATCTACAACTCTGGCATTTTGGCTAAGGGCAGTCGCGCCCTCGATGCGCATTACAACTACGGCTCGGTGCCAGAGCCGATTTTGCAAAAAGTCCAGCGTCTAGAAGCCGTTTGTGAGGCGCATGGGGTATCGCTGCAGGCTGCGGCTACGCAGTTCTGTGGACTGAATCCAATCGTCTGCTCTGTCTTGCTGGGCGCACGCAGTGCTGAGCAACTAAAGACCTCGCTGGCATGGTCAAAAGAACCCATTGATACCGAGTTTTGGAAGGCGTTGATCGAGCAAGGCTTGATCGAGGCAGAAGGATTAGAAATTAACGATTAACCGGGCTGGCAGCTAGCCACTCGCTTATAGATGTCAACATGAGAGGATGCATTATGAAGGTAAAATCATTAACTTACTCCATCGCATTGCTACTGGCAGGGGCTGCGCACGCAGACTTGCCGGGCAAATACGATGGCGTCACATTACAAGCCAAGCTCATTGGCGGCCAACAATACGAAGCGCTGTATTCAAGGATCGCCGATTGGGAAGCGGCCACTGGGGCGAAGGTCGAAGTCATTTCGAAGAAAAGTCACTTTGAAATCGACAAAGAAATCAAATCCGATATGGCCGCAGGCACCACTGATTGGTGTGTAGGCTCAAACCACAGCTCATTTGCGCCGCAATATATTGGTTTATATCAAGACCTAGTACCGCTCCTAGCAGGGGCTGATATCGACGCCTATGTGCCGGCCATTATTGGGGCATCTAAGGTCGGTGGCGAGTTGATTATGTTGCCGCGCGCGCAGTTTGATGTATCTGCGTTGTACTACCAAAAGAGCCTCTTCGAAGATGCCGACAATCAGGCCAAATTCAAAGAAAAGTATGGCTACGATTTAAAGCCCGCTGAAACTTGGGCTCAGGTCTCCGATCAAGCCAAATTCTTCACCGATCCACCAAACTTCTATGGCACACAGTTCGCGGGCAAAGACGAGGGTTTAAGTGGTCGTTTCTACGAAATGCTAATCGCCGAGGGCGGGGCCATGTTCGATGAAGCACTCAAGCCGACGTTCAACAGCGAAGCCGGTGTTCGTGCGCTCAACTGGTTTGTGGATATGTACGAGTCTGGTGCGGTTCCAAAGGGGACAACCAGTTATTTGTGGGATGAACTCGGCGCTGGCTTTGCCTCTGGCAATGTTGCCATCAATCTCGATTGGCCAGGTTGGGCGGGTTACTTCAACGATCCAGAGGCCTCAAAAGTCGCCAATAACGTGGGTGTAGTGGTGCAGCCAAAAGGCAGCGCTGGCATTCGCACAGGTTGGTCTGGTCACCATGGTTTCTCGGTCACCAGCGACTGTGCCAACCCTGAAGCGGCGGCCTCGTTGGTCTGGTTCCTCACCAACGAAGACAGCCAGAAGCATGAGAGTGCTGGTGGCTCATTGCCTACGCGCACCGCGGTTTGGGAGCATGTGATCAATACAGCCGATAGCGACTATCGCAAAGGCGTTCTCGCCACCTTCTCTGAGGCCGCGCAACATGCGTTCCCGGTGCCCTCGATTGCCGAGTGGATTGAAGCGAGCAATGTACTTTTCCCAGAGCTGCAAGCAGCTATCGTGGGCGAGAAGACAGCGCAAGAAGCCTTGGACGACGCAGCTAAAGAGATCGAAGAGGTTCTCATGGACGCGGGTTACTACTGAGGTTCCACTGCAGAGGGGCGCATCTCGCCCCTCTGACACTGACAGGTTTTCACCGCCTGAATTAATACAGTGTTTCAGCCCATGGGCATATTGCGTGGTCAAAAATGATAGATACTAAACAAAAAACTACACTGCTTTTACTGAGCCCAGCGATCATTGTTTTGGTGATGGTGATTTTAGGGCCGCTGATCTTCTCACTCTACTCCAGCTTTACGCCGTTTAAGCTGACGCGCCCAGATTCGATCAATCAATTTATTGGGTTTCGCAATTACGTGCGGATATTCGGTGATGAAGATTTTTGGGCGGCCTTTGTTCGCACCATCGTGGTGCTCACCATCGCGCTTAATTTGGAAATGCTTCTCGGTCTTGGCTTGGCGTTGTTGGTCAATCGGGCCACCATGGCACAGAAAACCCTTAGAACCATCATGATGTTTCCCATGATGTTCTCGCCCATCTTGGTGGGGTTTCAGTTTCGCTTTATGTTTAACGACAACATTGGTGTGGTGAACAACGCGTTGCAATCGTTGGGCATTACTCAGGAAGCCATTCCTTGGTTGGTCGATAAATACCTGGCTATTTTCTCGATTTGTGTGGCCGAGATTTGGAACTCAACCTCTGTCTTTGCCATCTTGATCTTGGCGGGCCTGATGTCCTTACCCAAAGATCCGCTCGAGGCGGCAGAGGTCGACGGCTGCACCAAGTGGCAAACTTTTCGACACGTGACGCTGCCGTATCTAATGCCGTTTCTCTATATCGCGATGACGATTCGGTCGCTCGATATCGCACGCGCTTACGACATTGTGCAGATCATGACCGGCGGCGGGCCTGCCCAGCGCACCGAGCTGCTGTGGACCATGATCGCGCGAACGGGTTATGTGGACGCCAAAATGGGCATGGCCAATGCCATGAGTTATGTGGCCATTTTGCTGTCGATTTTCTTCACCGTGTTCTTCTTTAGAAAACTCAATCAAGCACGCCATCAATTGGGGGTCGGGCTATGAATTTTGCGCAATCTAATGTCTATCAACGCACCCTAAAGCGCGTTGGCAAGGTGGCGTATATCTTGATCTTGGCGGTGACGCTAATGATTATTTTGCTGCCGGGGTTGTGGGTATTTTTAAACTCGCTGCGCCCCATCAACGAAATTATGGCAAAGCCGCCGGTATGGATTCCGCAGTCGCTGTCCTTTGATCACTACAAAGCGATGTTTGATCCGGTTGGATCGGGTGGCGTACCGGTATTGAAGTACTTTCGAAACTCGTTGATTATTTCGTTGTCTTCTACGCTCATCGCGCTGCTGATCGGTTTGGCCGGGGGCTATGCTTTTGCGCGCACTCATTTCAAAGGCAAACGCCACTGGTTCTTGGGGCTCATGCTGACGCGCACGGTGCCTGGCATCGCCTTATCGCTGCCGCTGTTTATGATCATGGCCAAGCTTGGCATCATCGATACGCATTTTGGGGTCATTCTGGTTTATGTGGCGCTCAATATTCCATTTACGATCTGGCTGATTGATGGGTTCTTCCGTCAAATCCCCATCGAGTTGTCACAGGCCGCGCAAATCGATGGCTGTACGCCATGGCAAGCCTTTTGGAAGGTGGAGTTTCCACTGGCGAAAAGCGGCATTGCCTCGGCGGGCATCTTCGCCTTCCTCACCTGTTGGAATGAGTTTGCCATCGCCTCGCAGCTAACGCGTTCGATTCACTCAAAGACACTGCCGGTGGGGCTACTCGACTTCACCGCTGAGTTCGGCGTCAACTGGGGTGGCATGAGTGCAATGGCGGTCCTGATTACGATTCCAGCAATTATTTTAACTTTCCTAGTGCAGAAGCACTTGGTATCGGGCCTGACGTTTGGCGCGGTTAAGGGGTAACCATGGGTTCTATAAAAATAAATAACATCAATAAAAAGTACGGTTCAGTCGAGGTCATTGAAAGCATCAATCTAGAGGTGATTGACGGTGAGTTCTTGGTGTTGGTTGGGCCGTCTGGCTGTGGAAAGTCGACTTTGCTTCGCATGATTGCGGGTCTAGAGGAGATCAGCGGTGGAGAGATCTTGATCGCCGATCGTAGCGTCAATGACCTACCGCCTCGGATGCGGGACATTGCCATGGTGTTCCAAAACTACGCGCTTTACCCGCACAAGACGGTGTTTGATAACATGGCGTTTGGTCTAAAGATGCAAAAGCGACCAAAAGAAGAAATCAAACAACGCGTAGAGGAAGCGGCTGAAAAGCTAGAAATTACCGATCTTCTATATCGTAAGCCAAAAGAGATGTCCGGTGGTCAAAGGCAGCGTGTCGCCGTAGGGCGCGCCATCGTACGTAAGCCAGATGTGTTTCTGTTTGATGAACCGTTGTC
>JABXHR010000112.1 GCA_013373515.1 Gammaproteobacteria bacterium
GCCGCGGCCAGCCATGATTTACTGCAGCCAATTAGCGCGGCGAAGCTGTATTTGGCGTCATTGAGGCAAACCAAAGATGACGCGCACCGTGAAAATTTGGTCACCAGGATTGAAACGGCGTTTGAGTCTGTCGAGTCGATACTTGAAGCCCTCCTTGATATTTCCAAACTCGATACCGGCGCCGTATCACTCAATCGCACCCAAGTTCGTGTGGATCAGCTATTTCGCACGCTTCAAAATCAATTTAACGAGATTGCCGCCCGTAAAAATATCGAGTTTCACATGCGCAGTAGTCACCTGTGCCTATCAAGCGATGCGACATATTTGCTCCGTATTATGCAAAATTTCGTTAGCAACGCGATTCGCTACACCAATCACGGCAAAGTTCTGGTCGGGGTAAGGCGAGTACCAGGTGCGCTAAGACTTGAAGTTCACGATACGGGGGCAGGGATTGCTGAGGACGAAATCGAGACCATTTTTGGCGAATTTAAGCGTCTCAATAGTGCACAGCATGTCCCTGGTATGGGGCTAGGCTTAGCCATCGTGGCTCGCGCCTGTGAACTGCTCGGGCATGAATTGACGGTAAATTCGGTGGAGGGACGTGGATCAACGTTTGCGGTCACTGTGCCTCGGTGCCATGCGCCTGAAGTCATCGATCACCCACGTGACATTTCCATGGCTGAGAGCAGCTCGCTCGATGGTCTAATCGTGCTGGTGATTGAAAATGACGAACATGTTCGCCAAGCCATCGTCGATTTGCTCGAAGGCTGGGATGCAGCAGTTCTCGATGCGGCAGATTTTGAGCAAGCCGATCAGCATATCGACGCTTTATCTATGCCGCCGGATGTGATTCTCTCGGATTACCATCTCGATCACGGCACCGGTGTTGATGCGATCAAATCGTTGCGTCGTCGTTATGGAAAAATCCCCGCTGCACTGATGACCGCCGATCGCAGCGATCAAATCGCGCTAGACGCGAAGGAGAACGGTATCGCCATGATGCACAAACCCGTCTCTCCACGCGCTCTGCGCTCAATGATGGCCTATCTTCGAAGTTAGTTACCAATTCGGTGGCGTGTAGCTAGCCCCATATTTGGCAAATATCGCTTCCACCTTGCCATCGCTGACGGCATTTCTAATGATGTCATCGACGGTGTAGCCCAATGGACGGAAGGTATGGCGTACTGCGACGCCGAGCGTCCATTCACTCACTTGCAAGCCCGGATAATCTGGGCGATGAATCCCGATGTTATCGTCCATCAGTGGCTCAAGCTCGGTGCGGGGCCCCATCACTGCGGAAATTTCACCGGCTTTGAGCGCTTCCATTGCGAGCGAATTGGTTTTGTAGTGTTTTAGATTGCTGAGCAATTGACCACCAGCGAAACCGGCAAGATAAAAATCCGCAATGCTATCGTTTTCGACGCCAACCGGCTCGAAACGGAACCATGCCGGTTTTGGTGGATCGCCATCGAAGCGATCTTTGCGATGTGCAATCACCAACTGTTCGTTGAAATATTGCCCCGACAACACCACTTGCTCGTTGCGACATCCAAGCTCCTTGTTGTATGGCATATGCAACAGGACATTGACGACTTTGCCGCCGATTAGTGGGCCTTTCCAGACGTAATTGCGAAGGTCGGCATCGACGTTTTCACCCGCTGGAATCGCGCGAACACGAGCCTCCACACCCAGCTCTGCCGCGATGTGTTGAGCGAGGTCAACGTCAATCCCCACCAGCTTACCTTGTTCGCTATAACTAAATGGCGGGAAGCTTTCGTAGACGCCAATCTCGATAAATCCCTGTTCGATGATTTCGTCCAACTCTTTGCCTACCTCGATAGGGGCAGTGTTTTGCGGTTTTGTGCCGATGGCGTCTAATCCCGACACGATGCCCTCACAACCGGCACTATACACGTGTGGGGCCGCTGCAATTAGTGCAGCGGCGAGAAAGGGCTGAAACAATCGCTTCATTGGTCTGTTACTTCGCGGCAGACATGCCTACTGTCATAATTTCAGCGGCGTTTTTCAAGCTGTTTTCGCTGCCATCCAACGCGGCCAGTGCTTGGGATACCACAGAGTCTGCTGTCTCTGCACCTGAAGCAGTTTTGATTTGCCCAGTAATCTCCGATAACTTGCTTCGAATCGCATCTATTTCGTTGCCATGAACTGCTGCCGAATCCCCAGCTTCAGACCACGCGACGAGTTGCTCGTGAATGGCCCTTAACTCAGCGTCGAAAGGTTCAAGCGCACCGTCTGCGGGACGGACTTCTAGATAAGAGCGAATTGCCCATGCGGCTTTCTGATCGAGAATTTGATCGAAACCAGGCATTTTTGTGATGCCATTTTGGGTGTAACCAAAGCGAAAACGCTCGGCAAACCACTCATCTCCACTTTCATTGGCTTCAAGCATTCTTAAATCTGGTGCAAGTCCGCCAGAGACACCGCCCAATCCATGGCAACGCGCGCAGTTTTGGTTGTAGCCTGACGCACCCACCTTAATGGCAAGGTCAAACGTGTCTGAACCACGATATGGATTTTCAAAGTGCCAATCTTCGCCGACATCGGGTAGGGCGCTGGTGTCCATTGCCTGCGGGGTAACGTCGCCATGTGCAAGAATCAAGCTTGGAATTGCCGCTGCAATGGCAACAACCAGGAATTTTTTCATTTGAAGGGCCTCAACAAAACATCGTTTAACAATGGAGGCGAATGTTGGACGTCGAGCGAGGATATGACAATTCGACCTTTTGACTATCTAGGGTATGTGGACAGGGCATAACAGGGTCGTTACCCTTGCCTAACTCAATCATTTCTGGCGATGGATGTTTAGCGTAATCCGACTCTATTTAATCGCGTTGATGGTGACCACCGTGCAGGCTTGGGCGGCCGAGATCATTGTGATCGATTACATTAAAGTGGCAAAGCCAACGCGGCCACTGTTAAGTAACTTAGACCCGATTCCAGACGATCTGGGTATTCAAGGTGCTGCGGTCGCCATAGATGACAACAACACCACTGGTAAGTTTATGGGGTTGACCTATGAACTCAATGTGATTGAGCTCGATCCAGAGCAATTGTCAACAATTTCACCCACCCTTCAATCGAACGGGCTTTTGATCGCAGATGCCGTTGCCAAAGACCTTCTGCAACTGGCCGACGCCGATAAAAACCAGACTGTTTTTAACGTCTCTGCCAAAGACAGCGTGCTGCGCGACACCAACTGTCGTGCAAATGTACTGCACACCATCCCATCCACTCAAATGGAAACCGACGCGCTATTTCAATTTTTAAAGCAACGTAAGTGGGACGAACTGGCCCTGGTTTACGGCAATTTTGAGGATGATTTGGCTTACCGAGAGGCCCTACATCGCTCCGCTAAAAAATACCGCCTCGATATCGACGAAGAACGCGCTTGGATTTTCGATGCGGATTTACGGCGAACCGCTGGCGCAGAGCTGCCCGTCTTTACCCAGCAACTCGACGAGTACGATGTGCTGCTGGTGGCAGATGTGGCCGGTGACTTTGATCGATATATACATTTTAATACCTGGCTACCGCGCCCCTTGGCTGGCACCGAAGGACTTGAGCCAAAAGCGTGGGCGGATGTTGTGGAACAGTGGGGTGCCGCGCAGTTGCAAAGCCGTTTTGAAGACAAGGCCAGTCGCGACATGAGATCAGAGGACTATGCGGCATGGCTCGCCGTTCGAAGCATCGGCGAAGCGACGTTGCGGAGCAAGGCGCGCACTGCGTCGGAGGTTCGGGACTATTTATTGTCATCTGAGTTCACCATGGCTGGGTTCAAAGGCCGTAAGCTCAGTTATCGCCACTGGAATGGCCAGATGCGCCAACCCATACCGCTTGTCCATGCACATGCGGTGACAGCTAATGCACCGTTACCGGGTTATTTACATCAGCGCAATGAATTAGATTCTCTCGGTATTGATGAACCGGAAAGCAAATGTGGAGCCTTTAAATGAAGTCTTTAATCATCGGCATGTGTTTTATGGCCAGTGCGTCTATTGCGGACGAAATTTGGGTCAGCAATGAAAAGGACAACACCATCAGTGTGATTGATGTTGAGACGCTGGAAGTGACACGCACCCTGGAAGTTGGAGAGCGCCCCCGCGGTATTACATTCTCCCAGGACTACAGCACGCTCTATCTATGCGCCTCTGACAGCGATGCCGTTCAAGTGATCGACCCAGAAAGCGGCAAAATTCTTCACGATTTACCCTCGGGCGAAGATCCAGAGCAGTTTATTTTGCACCCAGATAATCGCCGTCTTTACATCGCCAACGAGGACGACGCCATCACCACCGTGGTAGATACGGAAACTCGACGTGTGATTGCGCAGATTGATGTCGGGGTTGAGCCTGAGGGAATGGCGGTGTCTCCAGATGGTTCCATGGTGATTACCACCTCAGAAACGACCAATATGGCACACTGGATCGATACCGAAACTCACGAAATATTCGCCAATAGTTTGGTGGGTCAGCGGCCCCGCCACGCAGAGTTTACCAGCGATGGCAAAACGCTTTGGGTGTCGGGTGAAATCGGCGGCGACATTGTGTTGTTTAATGTCGAAGATCAGACCCAGATCGGGCAGGTGACGTTTGAAATCAAGGGTATACATCCCGATATGATTCAGCCGGTGGGGTTTAAATTAACACCAGACGATCAATACGCCTTTGTCGCGCTCGGCCCGTCGAACCATCTTGCGGTTGTGAACGCGACGACCCTAGAAGTGGAGGATTACATTCTAGTGGGTCGTCGTGTTTGGCATATGGCGTTTAACCGAGACAAGCGTTTATTGTTTACCACCAATGGAATCTCTGGCGATGTCACTGTCGTCGATGTTGAAAAGCGCAAGGCCATCAAAACCATCAAGGTCGGGCGTTACCCTTGGGGCGCAGCCCTCAGAATCAAGGACTAACAAATGAAACGTTTATTTGCAGTACTCAGTTTGTTGATGGCGTTATCAGCGACAGCCATTGCACAAAACTTGTTTTCATCCTCAAACAAGGGCGAATTTCCTGAGCTGACGTTATCTTCGGGCGCCCCAATTGCCGATGTTGAAACCGTGACGCTGGAGTCTGGCAAACGCTATGAAATGGAAATCACTGCCGATGGTTCTGCGGAGCTGGCCGTCAGTGGTGCGGCCTTTTTCCGTGCGATTTGGATCAACGAGATCGTGATCAATGGCATCGAGATACGGCCACTCGGGGTAGACAGCATTGAGTTTGACGAGGAGGGCACCGCGGAAATTGAGTTTATCGCCATTCGTCCGGGTCAATACGAATTTGGCGTAGCAGGACGCGGCTATCAAACCTTGAAAATCATCATTGAATGAATGCACTAGCCATTGAATCGCTGAGCTTTAACTACGGCAAGAAGCAAGCACTCAAGGACGTGAGTTTTCACGTGTCCGCAGGCAAGTTTTGCGCGCTGCTCGGCCCCAACGGTGCTGGAAAATCGACTTTACTTGCCATACTGACGGGTCTTATTGCCGCCCAATCTGGCGATGTTCGTATCAATGGACATAGTCTTTCCAACCATCCGCGTGCAGCACTCCGACATCTGGGGATTGTGTTTCAGCAGAGCACGCTGGATCTAGATCTCACCGTAATTCAAAATCTGAGGTATTACGCGGCACTGCATGGCGTCAGTGGACGTGACGCCGAAGCACGAATTTTGGAAATATTGGAAAGTCATCGCATTGCCGATCGAATGCATGTCAAAGCCCGAGAGCTCAATGGCGGACATCGGCGGCGGGTAGAGATTGCGCGGGCTTTACTGCATCGGCCTGCGCTGTTATTGCTCGATGAAGCCACCGTCGGGCTGGATGCCAAATCACGCGAGGCCATCGTTGAGCAGGTGCACACGCTTACTAGCGAGGCGGGTGTCACAGTGCTGTGGGCGACACACTTGGTTGATGAAATCTATCCTGATGATCTGGTGTGCGTTCTGCACCGTGGAGAGATGATCCTTCAAGACACTGCATCGGGCTTCAGTGGCGATAGCGATTTAAAAACTCGCTTCCTCGCACTGACCGAGGACGGCGTATGAACGCGTATATCACCGTGCTCAAGGCCATTATTTGGCGTGAAACCATTCGGTTTGTGTCACAAAAAGAGCGGTTTGTGGCGGCTTTGGTACGCCCCTTGGTGTGGCTGATCGTCTTTGCGGCCGGGTTTCGTGCGGCCTTGGGATTATCCATCTCACCGCCTTACGAAACCTACATCAATTACGAAACCTATATCGTGCCTGGCTTGTGCGGCATGATCCAATTGTTCAATGGTATGCAAAGCTCATTGACAATGGTGTACGACCGCGAGATGGGTACCATGCGATTACTACTGACCTCGCCCATGCCACGGAGCTGGTTGCTGTTTTGTAAGTTACTTGGTGGTGTGTTTGTGTCGATTTTGCAGGTTTATGCATTCCTGGCAATCGCTTTAGCACTCGATGTGATCGATCCAAGCTGGGGGTTACTGGGATTGCTGCCTGTGTTGATTTTAACGGGCTTGTTGCTCGGCGCATTTGGTTTGGCGCTGTCTTCGGTGATCAAGCAGCTGGAAAATTTCGCCGGGGTGATGAACTTTGTCATCTTCC
>JABXHR010000121.1 GCA_013373515.1 Gammaproteobacteria bacterium
TGTTGTCGATATTGATTTTCAAAACCGTTAAACGATCGCCGTAGTGCGCTTTGAGCTGATCGAGCACGGGGGCCATGGTCTTACAGGGACCACACCAGTCGGCGTAAAAATCCACTAGTGTCAGGCTATCGCGACCAATGATGTCACTAAATTTGCTCATCGCAGCTGTTGCTCCACTTGATTCCAAGGGCCACCGTTGACCACGTCTTTAAATCCTGAGCTTAACAGGATATCTGCCGCACTTCGACTGCGTGCTCCGGAGGCGCAACAGGTGATAATCGGGCGGTCATTTGGGAGATTTCTCATTTGGATGTTAAGCATGTCGAGCGGAATATTTTTCGACCCCGTCACATGGCCGGTCCGAAATTCGCGAGCGCTGCGTACATCTACGACAATTGCACCTTGATCGATCAATTCTTTAAAGAACATCGTTTACCACCTTGACTGTAATGTTGGACACTATGTCTGCGGCCACTGCATTTGCCGAGTGAGTCGCTCACCGAAATTCTGTGACTTAGGAACCTTACCCCTGCCATGGCTGAACCACTGAAAAACAAAATATTCCAAATTCTTGAAGTACAAGATGATGGCCATCCACTGTCCAAACCGGTGGAGTACTTGTTGGCCGGGCTGATTCTGTTGTCGCTAGTGCTGGTATCGCTAGAGAGTGTGCAGTCGCTGAATGCCAAGTATGACCGAGGCTTTATGTGGGCCGAGTTGGTGATTATGGCGATATTCTCAGTGGAATATGTACTGCGCATTTGGATCGCACCCTTGGCACAACCGGCGCTTTCGCCGTTTCGGGCCCGCTTGCGCTATGTATTGAGTTTCCAAGGATTAATCGACTTAGTCGCGATTGCCCCAACTTGGGTCGCACTTTTCTGGGGGGGCACCGATCTCACTTGGATTCGTGCGCTGCGCTTATTGCGCATCTTGAAGCTCAATCATTATTCCAATGCCATTGACGACTTGGTGGCCGCCATTCGCTCCGAGTCATCGGCGTTTATCGCAGCCCTGTATCTGCTGGCCATCTGTTTGTTTTTGAGCAGCACGCTTATTTATCTCACCGAGTCGGAGGCACAACAAGACGCGTTTGCGTCAATTCCAGACGCAATGTGGTGGTCGATCATCACCCTAACGACGGTGGGCTACGGCGATGTATCACCCATCACGCCCATTGGCAAATTACTGGGGGCACTGACCGCGATTATGGGCGTCTGCACAGTCGCATTGTTAACCGGAATTGTCGCCAACGCATTTGCCAAACAAGTTGATCGGCGCAAGGCGATTTTTGAAGCCGAAATCAAAGAGGCGCTCAGCGATGGCATCATTAGCCAAGAGGAGCAGCGCGACCTCGAAAGCTTGCAGAGTCGTTACAACATTAGTGACGACGAATTCCGAGCGATGGTCGAACTATTACGGCAAAAGCATTGACGAAACGCCGTTTGGCGCCGTTTTCCCAATAGCCAAGTGATTTTCAATTCGTTAACATTGAATCTATATGCTCTGAATTGTCAAACATTGCACAAGTCGGTAGCATGAGCCCACCTAACAACACCATAGGAAACACTATGAAAAAATTCGCTTTGACCGCTGTAATGGCGGCGATGTTGAGCGGCACCGCCATGGCGGAAGACGTAAAACTTGGTATTTTGCTCGGCTTTACCGGCCCAGCTGAGTCTTTGGCGCCTGGCATGGCCAATGGCGCAAAGCTTGCGATGAAAGAAGTCTCTGACAGCGGTTTGCTGTTGGGCGGTGCAAGTGTATCTAGCACCGAAGCAGACTCCACCTGTGTTGATGCTGCCGCTGCAACGGCCGCTGCAGAGCGTTTGGTTGACGCTGAGAAAGTCGATTCACTCATCGGTGCACTATGCTCAGGTGCAACCACCGCCATTTTGCAGAACGTCGCCATGCCAAAAGGCGTTGTGTTGTTCTCGCCTTCAGCGACTTCGCCTGCATTGTCTGATATGGAAGACAATGGTTTGTTCTTCCGCTCATCGCCTTCAGATGCGCGCCAAGGCCAAGTTATTGCCGACATTCTCAAAGACAAAGGCATCGAGTCTATCGCGATGACCTACACCAATAACGACTACGGCAAAGGCCTCGCTGACGCCATTGAAGCGAACTTCACTGCTGCTGGCGGCACTGTCACCATCAATGCCGCGCACGAAGACGGCAAAGGCGACTACGGCGCTGAAGTGGCAGCACTCGCACAAGCTGGCGGCGACGTACTGTTGGTTGCAGGCTACCTAGACCAAGGCGGTAAAGGCATCATCCAATCTGCGCTCGACGCAGGCGCGTTTGAAGACTTCTATCTCCCGGACGCGATGATCGGAGAAAGCCTGGTTGAAGCGATCGGCGAAGACCTCAACGGCGCAATTGGCTCTGTTCCTGGCACCGACAGCAATGGCGCAGCCACTTACGTGGAAATGGCCAAAGCGGCAGGCTTCGAAGCCTCGCCATACTCTGGCGAAGCTTACGATGCAGCAGCGCTAACATTGCTTGCCATGCAGGCTGCTGGCTCTAAAAACAGCGCGGACTTCAAAGACAAAATCTTTGACGTTGCCAACGCACCGGGTGAGCAAATCTTCCCAGGCGAGCTGGCCAAAGGCCTAGAAATCCTGAAGAACGGCGGCGAAATCGACTATGTGGGTGCCACTGCAGTTGAAATGATTGGCGGCGGCGAAGCATCAGGCAGCTACCGTGAAATCTTGATCGACAACGGTGAAATCACCACTGTCCAGTACCGTTAATAAGCGGTAGGAAAACCCACACTGCGCAAGCGGTGTGGGTTCTTTTTTATCTAGAATAAGAAACCCCAAATGATTGTTGTAAATGACGTCCACAAGCATTTCGGTGGGATCAAGGCGGTAAATGGCGCCTCATTGACCATCGAAACGGGATCGATCACTGCCCTGGTCGGCCCAAACGGTGCGGGTAAAACCACGCTCTTTAATGTGATCGCGGGGCTATATGCGCCCACATCGGGCACGATCTTGCTCGATGGTGAAGACATCACTGGTCTTCAGCCTCACGAACTGTTCTCCAAGGGCCTGTTGCGCACCTTCCAAATCGCCCACGAATTTTCAACGCTCAGCGTGCGTGAAAATTTGATGATGGTGCCGCCAAATCAGCCAGGTGAAAGCCTACTCGATACGTGGTTGCGACCCAGCAAAGTCAAAGCTGGCGAGGCCGAAGTGCGCCGCAAAGCCGACGAGGTAATCGAGTTTCTCGAAATTGGCCATGTGGCCGACGAGTTGGCGGGCAATTTATCCGGCGGCCAAAAGAAACTCCTCGAGCTTGGACGCACCATGATGGTGGACGCCAAAATCGTGTTTCTCGATGAAGTGGGCGCAGGCGTGAACCGCACGCTGCTCAACAAAATCGGCGACGCGATTATTCGGCTAAACCAAGAACGCGGCTACACCTTCTGCATGATCGAGCACGATATGGAATTTATCTCGCGCCTTTGCAATCCAGTCATTGTGATGGCAGAAGGCAGTGTCTTGGCGCAAGGCACCGCCGAAGAAATCAAAAATAACGACGAGGTGATCGAGGCCTATCTCGGTACCGGTCTTAAAAATAAATAGGTGCGCGATGAGTTTTTTAATTGGTGAAAATATGACCGGCGGCTACGGAAGCGCCGACATTCTGCACGATTGCACCATCGGCGTTGAGCAAGGCGAAATTGCCGTCATTGTCGGCCCCAATGGCGCAGGTAAAAGTACGGCGATGAAGGCCGTTTTTGGCATGCTTCCCTTACGCAAAGGCCGCGTCATGTTTGACGGCGAAGATGTCACTGCCCTCAAGCCCGAAGAGCGCGTGGTCAAAGGCATGGGCTTTGTGCCCCAAACCCACAATGTGTTTACCTCGATGAGCGTCGAAGAAAATCTGGAAATGGGCGCATTTATTCGCACTGACGATTTTCGCGACACCATGACGCTGGTGTACGACCTCTTCCCCATTCTCAAAGAGAAGCGCAATCAGCCCGCCGGTGAGCTATCGGGCGGCCAGCGCCAGCAAGTGGCCGTCGGCCGTGCGCTGATGACCAAACCCAAGGTACTGATGCTCGACGAACCGACCGCAGGGGTGTCGCCTATCGTGATGGATGAGCTGTTCGACAAAATCATCGAAATCGCCCGCACGGGCATTGCCATTTTGATGGTGGAGCAAAATGCCAAGCAAGCGCTCAACATCGCGGATAAAGGCTATGTATTGGTGCAAGGCGCCAACCGATTCACCGACACGGGCGAGGCTTTAATGGCCAACGCCGAAGTGCGCAAAGCATTCTTGGGAGGCTGAGATGGAATTCATCAACGCTCTGGTCCTGCTGACCAACTACATTATCCTGCCCGCAGCCACCTACGGCAGCCAGCTTGCACTTGGCGCACTGGGTGTCACGCTGGTGTACGGCGTCTTGCGCTTTTCAAACTTCGCACACGGTGAAACTATGTCCTTTGGCACCATGATCACGATCATGGTCACTTGGCAGCTACAAAGTGCAGGCGTGAGTTTGGGCATCTTTCCCACCGCGCTATTAGCGTTGCCCGTCGGCATTTTCGTTACCGTGCTATTGCTGCTGGCCTGCGACAAATGGGTCTATCGTTTCCACCGGCAAAACAATGCCAGCGGCGTCATTTTGCTGATTGTGTCGATTGGCTTGATGTTTGTGATTGGGGGTTTGGTGCGCTTTATCATTGGCCCACAAGATCAAATCTTCGCCGACGGCAGCCGTTTTATCTTCAGCGCACGCGACTTCAAAAAAGCCACCGGGCTCGACGAAGGCTTGGCACTGCGCACCACCCAATTGGTGACCATCTTCACCGCCGCCATCGTGGTGACCGCAGTATTCTGGTTTCTCAACAAAACCCGTACCGGCAAATCAATGCGCGCCTACTCGGACAATGAAAACCTAGCATTGCTGTCTGGCATTGACCCGGATCGCGTAGTCAAGGTGGCTTGGATCCTCACCGCCGTACTCGCCACCATTGCAGGTACGCTTTATGGCCTCGACAAGAGCTACAAGCCATTTGCCTTTATGCAACTGCTGCTGCCGATCTTTGCCTCAGCCATTGTCGGCGGTGTGGGCAACCCACTCGGCGCGATTGCAGGCGGCTTTGTGATCGCGTTTTCCGAGATCACCATCACCTTCGCCTACAAGAAATTTATCAGCTATGTCACCTTCGATGCCGTACAACCAGAGGGCTTGGTGCAACTGCTGTCCACCGACTACAAGATTGCAGTGTCGTTCATTATTTTGGTGATTGTGCTGGTGATAAAACCCACCGGACTATTTAGTGGAAAAACGCTATGAGTACTCGTCCTAATCAAACCCAATCGCGGCTTTCACCGCCTGTTTTGTTCGGCATTATGGCGGCCATGATCATTGCCGTTGGCGTCATGCAAAGCTGGTCCGTGGCGTTCTCACTGATCAATCTCTGCTTGATTTCGGCCATTATGGCGCTTGGCGTCAACATCCAATGGGGCTATGCCGGGCTATTTAATGTCGGCGTGATGGGCTTTGCCGCCCTCGGCGGCGTCTCGGTGATTCTGGTCTCCATGCCGCCGGTGGCAGAGGCCGTGCAAGCCGGTGGCGGTGCAATTATGGCCGGTGCACTGATCATTCTGGCCACCGTCATCGCCGCAGCATTTACTTGGAAAGCGGTCAAACACAACAAGCGCAGCCGCTACTGGGTCATGTCACTGGTCATTGCCATTGGCTACTTTGTCATGCGTTATGTCGTCGATCCTGGCACGGACGCGATTGAAGCAGTCAACCCGGCTACCACGGGGTATTTGGGCGGCTTCGGTTTACCGGTGCTGGTTGCTTGGCCCGTCGGCGCACTGATCGCGGCCGGCGCGGCTTGGGTGATTGGTAAGGTATCACTGGGTTTACGATCCGATTATTTGGCCATCGCCACGCTCGGGATATCTGAGATTGTCATTTATGTGCTAAAAAATGAGGAATGGCTGACGCGGGGCGTCAAAAACGTCAACGGCCTGCCCCGTCCAGTTCCTTACGAAATCGATTTACAGGGTGCCCTCTGGTTCCAAGACTGGGCCAATCGACTCGGTATTCCCGTCGACGATGCCTCTTCGCTTTTCGTAAAGATCGCCTTTGCGCTGCTGTTTATAGCCGTACTAGCCGTGTTGATTTGGCTGTCGGAAGTGGCACTCAAATCTCCTTGGGGCCGCATGATGCGTGCGATTCGTGACAACGAAACTGCAGCGGCCGCCATGGGCAAGAACGTCACTTGGCA
>JABXHR010000194.1 GCA_013373515.1 Gammaproteobacteria bacterium
CAGTCAAGCGTGCCCTCGTAGTCCTCCATTGACAGCTCTGCGCTTGGCCTAAATTCCTCGGCAATTTTCTCAAGTAAAGGCGACTGGCATCCGATGCGCCTGGCGATATTCACCCCCTTAACAATGGTGTCACAATCGAGCTGCGTCGAGAGATAATTGGGATGGATAACCGGATGGCTTTTCGGATTCTTATCAACCAATCGAATCTCGCCACGGCTCTGTGGACGCAGCTGACAAACCGACATGGTAAAGGCCGAGAACGGATGCACACCCTCGCCTGGACTGTCCGCAGACCAAGGCTGAATATGAAACTGAATATCTGGCCGATCAACCTCTGCCGACGTCTTTAAAAACCCCACTGCAAGGCTGGCAGCCATGGTCATCGGTCCGGATCGAAACAATGCGTAATTGGCGGCAATCTTGGCTTGGTTAAATAACGAGCGCACTTCATCGTTGAGCGTGGGCTCGCTGCACTTAAATACCAGACGCGCTTGCAGGTGATCTTGCAAGCCACGCCCTACCCCATTGAGCGCGTGCGTCACTTCGATGCCCTTAGATTTGAGATGCCCCGGCTCACCAATCCCCGACAGCATCAAAATGTGTGGCGACCCAATCGCACCAGCAGACAAAATCACTTCTGCGTTTGCATGGATGTCTTTAGCATCGCCATCACGATCTCGATAGCGCACCCCCACCGCGCGGCCATCTTCGATCAGTACCTTTTCCACCATTGCATGGGTGATAATTTGTAGGTTTGATCGCTTGCGCGCAGGGTTGAGAAACGCAACGGACGCGCTGCAACGGCGGCCATTTCGCGTCGTAAGCTGAAAATAACCCACACCCTCTTGAGAAGCGCCATTGTAATCTGGATTGTAGGTATAGCCCTCGGCCTGAGCGGCCTTGACCCAAGCATCACAAATGGGGCGTTGAATACGCGCATTGGACACCGACAGCTCACCGCCGACGGCGTGATAATCATCAGCGCCTCGCTCTTGATCTTCAGAGCGCTTAAAAAAGGGCAAGACGTCATCCCAGCCCCAACCCTCATTGCCAAGCGCTGCCCAGTGGTCGTAGTCCTCCTTTTGGCCACGAACATACAAAAGCCCGTTGAGGGATGACGACCCACCCAGCACCTTTCCCCTTGGCCAGTCTATTCGACGACCGTTGAGTCCGACATCTGGCTCGGTTTTGTAACACCAGTCAACACTTGGGTTATGCATGGTTTTGAAGTAGCCCACTGGCACATGAATCCATGGATTCCAATCACGAGGTCCCGCCTCCAAAAGTACAACTCGATTACCGGGTTTACTGCTGAGACGATTTGCCAGCACACACCCTGCAGATCCGCCGCCAACAATCACATAATCTACCGTATTCAACGCCATTCGTTTCCCCATCAATAACCATCGACTGCCCCAAGTTCTTGTTGCAACGCGGCTCACAATAAAGCGAGACTGAAGATCTTAACAGTCGCCTGCATTATTCCGCCCCCTAAATGGGAATGGTCATGATACTCGTCGCCTTTGTCATCTACAGCCGCAATGGCCGGGGGCACCTAATCCCACTAAATCTAAAAGGAGCGCTCAAAATAGGGCTGGGTGCATGGCTTGGATTTTTTGCGATTGGCATGGTGTTGTGGGGTATTAACACCGTTTAGTTTTCGCCCACCGAAGCCGCCGGTTCAACCGTTGACTATTGCATTACTGTGGGGTTTAGCAGCCTGCCGATCTAACAAGTCATGGTTCGCCCATCTGAAAACCGAGCCTACACAGAGCGGCGTGTATCAAAATATCTGATCGTCAAAGGCTTCGAGCCTTCGGAATTACCCTCGATCACCATGCGTTAGGTGCAAATCACCGGCATCCTCGCGCCGCTGATCGAGATATCTTTGGTGATGCAGCAGATTCTTTCTGTGCTGGGCGCTCTACAAATCATCAGCGACTTTGTCCAGGGTATGGGTGGGTTCCATGCGGTGCTGTTTACCTAGATGGCGATTGCGCATCTCCCTCGATTACACGCCGCTGCCAAACAATTATCTGAGCTCTTACATTCAGACGACCAAACGACTGAACGCTGAGATACCATAGAACATCTCTTCTAAATCTTTTGGCATCGACTTGAGGTGAATACAGGGTAGCGAAGCCCCTACTTGGCATCGCAATTGTGGATCATCACCAAATCCATGACCACCAAATATCCTGTGCCGATCCTCTGGCTTATACGCGATCTCAGTAGCCTTGTACTGCTGGTGGTTTTTATCTACCCCAAACTTTGGCAAACACAACGCACAGCCATGGTGGTTCTGCGCGGTGCAGTGCTGTCCGTCGCCACGCTAACCATGGGGCTATCGCTACGCTAGATGCCCGTGGCCGAAGCCGTATCAATTGTCTATCTCGCGCCCTTTGCAGTGATGGCACTGGCTGTGCCTTTACTGGGAGAAAAACTCACAGCCGCCAATTGGATACTCGCCTCATTGGGCTTTGGCGGCGTGATGCTGGTGATCAATCCAGAAGGCAATACCAGCACTAACGGCATCCTATTTGCGCTTGCCAATGCGGGCTGTGCCGCAGCGTTTCATTTGTTGAGCCGTGTTTTGTCTGCCACAGAATCATCAATCTCGATGTTGTTCTACGTCACACTTGCGGGCGTGATTGGCTTTGCAGCCACAGGCGCGATCGATACGTTCAATGCGCTACCCACCTTGCAAGACCTTGGCTGGATGTCTTTGCTCGGCCTGATCGCCACGACGGGCCATTTTCTTTTGAGCCAAGCGTATCGCTACGCCCCCGCCTCCATCGTTGCGCCGATGAACTACCTGCATATTGTTTGGGCAGCCGCTTTGGGCTATCTGTTTTTTGATGAAACCCCGGGGCTGTGGGCCGCGATCGGCATGGTCACCATCATTGGATCCGGTGCCGTGCTGGCTTGGCAGGTCAATCGCAACACGCCTAAATCCAGACCGTCCAACTAACGATTTAGCCAAGCTGAGCAACTACGACATTCAAACGAGATCGTCATTGCGTCATTCACATGAATTGCCGGATTACCGCTCAACGGTATTTTCATGCGACATACCGGCGGTGGCTCACTCTTAGGCGCACATAAAGTTTCCGTCTACCTGATGATCATGCCTAGTTTATTAGTTTTGGGGCTTGCGGCGGCCAGAGACCGCCATTTAAGGCCGCATTTTTGGAACACGACAACGACGGCCAATTGACGAGCGCGGCGAAATCCTCAATCGCGAACAAAGAAAAGCTTGATTAATCGCCGCACTCTAGGCGTCGCGGAGCACTGCTCTGCGACACCTGGCCGCTTGCGCTAAACTGAATGGGTGAAAACATCTGTCTTGGAAGATTAATGAATAACGTTGTCAGCCGAATTGAAAAGAAACAAAAGCGCAGCATCCAAACGGAGGCGCAGTTGCTATGGGCTTCTGAAGCATTGTTCGCCAAACGTGGCTACCAAGACACCAAAATCACGGAAGTCATTGCAACGGCGAAGGTTTCGACCGGCAGTTTTTATCATCACTTCAAGGACAAACAATCCCTAGCGGAAAGCTTGATCAACCGTTTTATCGAAGAAACTCAAGACGAAATCGACGCGCTAGATTTATCGATCGAAACTCACAGCACCATCGATGCGATGCTGCTGTCACTTGCCAATACCATCTGCGATGAAATGGACAGACGGCTCGGCGTGTATCGCGCCTCCAATCGAATTAATAGCTCGGGTGATCATGCGCGTGCGAACACAGCGAGCTTGGTAACACCAATGATTGCCAAAGTTCTCGCCCAGTTGCCCGACTATCGCCCCCAAATCAAAGCAGCTGACGCGGAACAAGCCATTAAAGAAGCGATGCAGCTAATCATTCTCATTGTTTGGCAAACCCGCTTGGGCGGCAGTCCGATGTTCCCCAAGGACAGAAAACAGCTCATACATATGGCCGTGAAGGCCGCTTGTGCATTACTAGACTAGAAATATTCGTACTCACATTTTTTGTCTGCAAAACCATTCACACCCTATGCGACCGCCTACCCAAGGCCACGGCACTCGGAGTCGCAGTCGCAGTCGCAGTGAAAGATAGCCTGATCGTCGAAGACAGCATGGTCAAAACCATTTCGTAAAAACTAAAAATGCCCAGCATTGCTGAGTTTGTGAATTGGTTTGGACGGGATGGCGCTCACACTTGTGAGCGCAGGTCGCACGCTGTGCGTGCTCGCCTCGAACGGTATGGTCAAAACCATCTCGTAAAAACTATAGAGCCCAGC
>JABXHR010000124.1 GCA_013373515.1 Gammaproteobacteria bacterium
CCGGGTATCAAACAACAGCTGCTCACCACCGCGATGGAACGTTTTTTTGAGCTGCGAGAGACACCGGCGCTGAAAAAGAAGCCGTCGACCTCGGAATTTATCGATTGGCTGCGTTTGCTCTTGGCCGACGATGTGGCGCAAGAGGTGCTGCAAAACACCCAGTCCGGCGTCATGCCGCTCTACGGTGCTCTGATTAAAAACGAACAGGATGTGCAATTGGTCGAACGTTTGGCCTTTATCGAGCGCCGTCGCTAGTGCTGATTGGTTTTTTGCTGCACCTGCGGCGCTGTGGTCTGAAGGTCACGCCCACAGAGCTGCTCGATCTGATCGCCGCGCTGGAGGCCGATTTTGCCTATGGCGATCTGGATCAGTTTTATTACTTGTCACGGGCCATTTTGATCAAAGACGAGGCGCTATTTGATCGCTTTGATCGCGCGTTCTCCAGCTACTTTCAAGCCTATGACAACCTAGAGCAATTGTTCGATGCGCATATCCCCAATGAGTGGCTGCGCGAAAATATCATTCGACAGCTGAGTGAAGAGGATAAGGCCAAGTTGCAGAGCCTTGGCGATCTCGATAAGTTGTTGGATGAATTCAAAAAACGTCTAGAGGAGCAAGAGGGACGTCACTCTGGCGGCAACAAATGGGTTGGCACGGGCGGCACATCGCCATTCGGCCACAGTGGTTATCACCCCGAAGGGTTGCGTGTAGGCGGGCAGGGCAAGCACAATCGCGCCGTGAAAGTTTGGGATCAACGCCAATATAAAAACCTCGATCACGATGAAGCGCTCGCCAGTCGCAGTATCAAGGTCGCGCTAAAGCGTCTGCGCAAATTTACCCGCACAGGGGCTGCGGATGAGCTGGACATTAGTGACACCATCCGCAAAACTGCTGCCAGTGGCGGCCTACTGGATTTGATCTTGCGCCCACCCAAACGAAATGAAGTCAAACTCCTGCTGCTCATGGACGTTGGCGGCTCGATGGACGCCTATGTGCGCCAAGTCGAAACACTGTTTAGCGCCGCGCGTAGCGAGTTTAAATACCTAGAGTTTTATTACTTTCACAACTGCCCATACGAGGCCGTTTGGCGAGATAACCGCCGCCGTCGCGATAGCAGCCTTGCTACATATGATTTGCTGCACACCTATGGCCGTGATGTGAAGGTGATTTTCGTCGGGGATGCCTCAATGTCTCCCTATGAAATCGCCGTGCCGGGCGGCAGTGTCGAGCACGTCAACGCCGAACCCGGTGGGGTGTGGATAAAACGCATAGTCGATCATTTTGACAAGGTGGCATGGATTAACCCCGAAAAAAAGGACTATTGGGGCTACACGCAGTCCATTCAAATGGTGCAAAAACTGGCCGGGCCCATGTATCCGCTGACCTTGCGTGGCTTGGATGAAGCCATGCGACACTTGGTGAGCTGAGGGTTTAGCAGTGTCTCATTGGGCAGATCTATCTGCCTTAGGTGAAGTTTTAGAATTTAGCCTTTGACCGAACCATCAGATAGCCCGCTGACCAGATACTTCTGCGCAATTAAAAACACAATGGTAATCGGTACGCCTGCCAAGATTGCGGCTGCAGAGAAGTCTCCCCAGCGATAGGCTTTATCGTTTAAGTAGTAGCTGGAGCCCACTGCCAGAGTGAGGTTTTCCTGCGAGCGCAAAAGCACCGATGCGACTGGATAGTCATTGATGACGCCGATAAACACCAACACAAATACGACCGCCATAATGGGGATGGCTAGCGGCAGAAAAATGTAGCGGAAGGTTTGCCACGGGCTTGCCCCATCGATGGATGCTGCATTATTGAGAGCTTTGTCTACGCCATCAAAATAGCCTTTGATGGTCCATACATGCATCAAAATCCCGGATAAGTAGACCAAGATCAACGATAGCTGGCTATCTAAGCCGATCAATGGGCTGACATCGCCCAACCCATCAAAAATGGCATATAGCGCGATCAGATAGAGCACATTTGGGAACATTTGCAGGATGAAAAATGCATCCAATAACCCATTGCGTCCATAAAATTTAATTCGACTGAATGCGTAGGCAGAAATGGTAGAAATCGCCAGCACGCCAGAGCTGGTGAACAGCGCAATCTTTACCGAATTCCACATCCAAAGCAGCACAGGATAGGGCGGTGACACCACCGTGCCGTCAGCTCGGGTGTAGTCCATTCCCAAGGCCAAAGCCCAGTGCTCTAGCGTGGGGTTTTCGGGAATGAGGGAGCCTACTGAAAAGTTGCCTTCCCTAAATGAAATGGAAAGCACCATAAAAAAGGGAAACATGATGATCACCAAAAAGATGATCAAAAACCCATGTGCGAGTACTTTCTTCCAAAATAGATGAGTTGGGTGTTCAACGATCATATGCCCATTAGACCTTTTGTCGAAGTGCACGGAAGTTGCTGTAGGCGATGGCGGTGACCAACACAAAAATCACCAATGTAATGGCGCTGGCAAGGCCAAATTGCTGCCCACTGTCGTCGAAGGCCATGCGGTACATAAAGCTGGCCAATATGTCGGTTTGGCCTGCTGGAATTAAAGTGCCCGGCATATCGGGGCCGCCTTTGGTGAGTAAAATGATCAACACCAAGTTATTGAAGTTAA
>JABXHR010000002.1 GCA_013373515.1 Gammaproteobacteria bacterium
GCGCCGCCGCCGGTTTTCCACATGTCGCCGGGCCATGTGGCGTTGAGCGTACCGGTCATGGTGCTCTCTTCACCGTTCAGCGTACCCATATGGCCTTCGATGACTGGACGCGTCCAAACCAATTCGCCAGTCTCTGCATCACGTGCTTGCACTTCACCGACGATACCGAACTCGCCACCAGAGTTGCCGGTGATGACCAAGCCTTTGACGATCAAGGGTGCAGCTGTATATGAGTAGCCATCGCGGTAATCCGCAATGCGCTTTGACCATACGGTGTTACCCGTTTTGGCATCCAACGCAACGATTTTTGCATCCAAAGTGCCGAAGTAGATTTTGTCGCCGTAGAGCGCAGCACCACGGTTGATGACGTCACAGCAAGGCAAAATGCCTTCTGGCAAACGCGCATCGTACTGCCAAAGTTCTTCGCCGGTTTTAACGTCAATCGCAAACAAACGCGAATACGACCCTGTGACATACATAATGCCGTCATGGACCAATGGCTGAGTTTCCTGGCCGCGTTGCTTTTCGCCGCCCATCGAAAACGCCCAAGCTGGCACGAGGTTTTTGACATTATCTTTGTTGAGAATATCCAAAGGGCTGTAGCGCTGCTGGTGGCGCCCCATGCCGTTGGTTAGGATGTCGCCCGTAGTATTCGCATCGTTAAGTAGATCTTCTTCTGTGACATTTGCCGAGTAGGCAGGCATGCCGACGATCAGTGCTGCGACTGCAGCGAGGGTAAAACGCTTCATAAGTCTCTTCCTTCGGTTTTTTCGATACACCTGACAAAACGTGCGTCTAGCCGAACAGGCGATTGCACTTTGTCTAGTATGGCGGTGATTGTCCGAATTGAGCGCCGCTGTGACCATTGTCCATTAGTCTGATTTCATTGCTGCCTATCCTGAAAAAACCGACTCGAAACGTCTGTTAATTGAGTTTTTACACCACAAGTTTGCAATCGACGTTGCATTAGGCATACTCCACTCAACACCAATTGCTAAACAAGTTGACATGCAAATCACGTTAAAACTGTTCGCGACGCTGGCGCCCTACTTGCCAAATCACGCCAAAGGTAACATCGCCCAGATCACCGTTGCCGACGACGCAACCATCCATCAAGTGCTCGAGAGCTATAAAGTACCCATTCCAGAGATTCATCTGGTATTGATCAATGGCGTATACATCAATCCTGAAGACCGCGACCGCTCAGGCGTTTTGCAAGACGGTGTCACCCTTGCCATTTGGCCACCGGTGGCAGGCGGATGAAGTACTTTGATGGCAAACCCAAGCAGTTTGGTATGTCTTGGGCAGAAATTAATCAGCGTCTTCCACGCTTGGGTTATGCGGTTGTGGCCGATGAATCCTCACAGCAAATCCAGCTAGAGGTGGAGGAAGGCCAAGCCATTATCCACTACGGCCCAGAGCAAAGCCGAAAAATTGCAGGGATTACCCTTGCGTATTGGGATGTTACGTTTGAAGCAAAAAACCTTGATGAACAAGCGCTTGCGGAGTTTGAGCGCCGGTTTTCATTGTACGTCCAAAAAGGCGGTGGTTGATTTATTGTGATTGCTTTCTCAGTTTTGCAACCTAGCAATTGCGCGTCAAAACAGCTTCGCTATCATTAGCACCAGATCGAAACAAAACGATCTAATTACTTCCAAACAACTATGAAATTTAAGGAATATAACCATGGCTAATGATGTATCAAAAATTGCAAACGGCTCAACTTCTTCACTTGTGAAAGAAATGAAAGACACACAAGCAGAAATGATGAAGTACCAAGTCGAAATGAATACTACAACTGCGATGTTGCAGGCTGAGTCAACTGCGGTAAACCAGATGGCTAAAGCACTGAACACCTCAGTTCAAAACATCCGCGCTTAATCTTAGCGCGACGAAAAAAGCTCGGCATTGCCGGGCTTTTTTTTGGCCAAAATTCAGAGTCAAGACTATACTTTAATTACTCTACATAAAGTATTGATTTGACATGAGATTGATTGCATTTGCCCTGACCGCTCTGGTCGTAGCCCCCGCCACTGCAGGCGGCTTGGACAACCATTACTTTGAGGCCAACTACAGCTTATTGTCGGCCAATCGAACAACCGCCACGACACGACTCACAGATGCCGAGGGTAGTCGCATCGGCGCATTGGCCCGTTACCAATATTCACCTGCTGTCGATATCGCGGGCGGCGTGGGCATGATCGATCTGACCGACAGTGGTACCGAGAGCTCCGAACTACACGGTGAAGTCGGCTATCGCGTTAAATTCAACGACGCAACCGACCTTCGCTTTTCCGCTGGAATGAAACAAATCCGAATTGACGATAACACCGCTGCCAACATCGATCAGTCAGAGTCTGGCATGTACGGCGGACTAGAAGCGCGGATGGCGCTTTCACCGGCATTGGTTGCCGAAGGTGGCATCAATTTCAGTAATGGCGAAGCATTGGCAGGCACCGAATACTATGTGGGCGGCACCTACCAATTGACCAGTGGCATGCAAGGCATATTGCGCTACAACAATCATTCGTCAAATGCAGGTAGTGGTCTTGATACAGACGGTGTCAGTTTCGGTATCAGAATGGGCTTGAAATAAGCCCTACTGATTAAACACCAAACGATTGCTGGCGGAGGTCAAGATCAATTGCCCCGCCACGGTCGTTAGTTCAAATGAGTTCTCACTCAAAATCCCCAAATATTTAGCCTCTGCATTGGTCACGTCTCTGTCCAAGCAGGCTTTCCTAGTGGTGGCCAAACCACCAAAGGTGACCGTCGCCCCTTCCATGGTGTAACCGCCCATAAACCGATTGCATCCACCCGTGCCACTTACGCGTTGATTTGCACTATCGAATGTCAGACTTTGCATGACTGTTGCCGCTTGCGCTTGACCGTCAATCTCGGCCAGCGTCCAATCTCCGCTTGGCACTGGCGTAGTGGCACAGGCTGACATGGCAAGTGCAGCCAGCGACAGAGTGATAAATTTGTTCAATAGTTCTTCCTCAAATCCATGCCGCGATACAACTCCGCGACTTCCGTGTAACCATTGAACGGCAGTGTAGGAATCCGCGACTGAAACAGCGCTGAAAATCCTGTGGCGCTGCCATCGATTCGGCGTTCCGTCGCCTGACTCCAGCGCGGGTGATCAACCTCTGGATTGACGTTGGCAAAAAAGCCGTATTCATTGGGCGCGGATTGATTCCAAGTGGTCTCCGGCATGTTCTCCGTGAAATGAATTTTCACGATCGATTTAATGCTTTTAAAGCCGTACTTCCAAGGCACTACCAAACGGATCGGAGCGCCCATTTGATTGGGTAAATCTTGGCCGTAGGCACCGGTGGCAAGTAGCGTTAATGGATGTGTCGCTTCGTCAATCCGCAAGCCTTCGCGATAGGGCCAATCCAGCGAGCCGGTGCGCTGTCCAGGCATTTGATCTGGCCGGTAAAGGGTCTCAAATGACACATATTTAGCATCGCTAGTGGGCTTTAAGGCTTTGATGACATCGGCCAATTGAACGCCCTGCCATGGAACCACCATCGACCAAGCCTCAACACAGCGTAAGCGGTAGATCCGCTCCACGGTTTGTGCCTTGGCAATCATATCGGCAAGGTCAAACTTGCCAGGCTGCTCGCATGCGCCGCTTACCTCCACCGCCCAAGGATCAGTTACCAGCTGATCGGCATATTTGGCTGGATCCTCTTTGTCGAAACCAAACTCATAAAAATTATTGTAGGAAAACGCCAATTCTTTTGGCGTGACGAGCTCGTCCTCTTTTGCCACAGATTGCCCAATGCTAGCGGTTAACCCAGTGGCCAACGCCCCTTTCAATAGCGCGCGCCGACTGTAGAAAGTCTCTGCTAAGGTGACTTGGTTTTCGGTTGCGTCATACTTATTAAAGTGCTTTATAACTGTCATCTAAGTCCCCGTAATATAACAATATATACGTTGAATAATTTCAAAAGCTTTATAGACTCTAGGGGCCTAAACCACTTTTTCAACCATGCTAAATTTTTCCGATCAATACAACGCGCTGATTCCGCCGAAAACCCGCCAAGTGGATTACGTGGTGTCCAAATCCACCGAGCAGCAGGCCGCAAACCAACAGCAGTCGCGAAAGGAACCAGCGATTACTATGTCGGATTGGGCCGCGAAACGAGGCGGCTTTACAGAGGATTTACATCGCCAGCTGCATGCCAACCAAGGTGCATCAGCCGCCTATGCAGATACCAGCAGCAAAACGTCGATGACGCTGAAATTAGGCGTAGCATAGGTTCGAATCTTGCCCAGCCATATTGGCGTCAATACCTCTGCTCGACATTGCATCGAGAAGGTAGGCGGTGCGAACGCACCGCACTTCCCAAGACTAATCTGCAAATTTTCTAGCGTTATCAAACATCCGTATCCAAGGCGAGAACTCGTCGTTGTAATGCTTCGGCACATAGCTCAACTGTGCGCGTCTAAACACCCGCTCCGGATGCGGCATCATAATGGTCACTCGGCCATCTTCACTGGTAAAACCTGCAATCCCATCGGCTGAGCCATTTGGGTTTTGCGGATATTGGCTAGCGATGCTTTGGTCTGCCAAGGTGTAGCTCAATGCCACACCCGACTCAGAGGAGTGTGCCACTCTACCCTCTCCATGCGACACCACAATCGGCAAGGTGCTACCGGCCATATCCTGCAATAGCACCGACTTGCTCTCAGCCACGGTTACCTGAGCCAATCTCGCCTCATACTGCTCAGATTGGTTGCGCAAAAACGGCTGAAAATGATCTGCACCGGGGATCAGTGGCTTGAGCTGCGACACCATCTGGCAACCATTACAAACGCCGAGCGTGAAAGTGTCGTCACGATGGAAAAATGCTGCAAACTCATCGCTCAAGCGATCGTTAAACAAAATACTCTTCGCCCAGCCGCCGCCCGCGCCCAACACATCGCCATAACTGAAGCCGCCACACGCGGCCAAGCCCGCAAACTCGCGCAAGTCGACGTGTTGATTGACCAAATCAGACATATGCACATCGACTGCTGCAAAGCCCGCTGCACGGAACGCCGCCGCCATTTCAATTTGGCCATTGACGCCCTGCTCGCGCAGGATCGCCACCTTAGGCTCAACGCCCTTGGCGATATAGGGCGCAGACGGACGATCGGCTACCTCGAAGGTCGGCACCATCACCAAACCACCCTCTGAGGTGCTGTTGTTGATCCTATTCTCTTCGGTTGCGCAGGCTGGGTTGTCGCGCAAATAGGTAATGGCATGGCTCACCTTGTTCCAGCTTGCCAACCACTCAGACAGGGGCTGCTCGACTTTGGTGGTGCCCGCAATCACCGACATTTGGTGATCGTAACGACGCTTAGCAATGGGTAATAGCGCTTCTGCCAAACCAAATTGCGTCACCAAATCCAGCCAAGCATCGTCGTCTTGGACTTGCACCACCGCGCCAAGTTCTTCACAGAACAGCGCCTCCATCGAGTCAGACTCGATATCCAAACCACAGCGCGAACAAAACGCCATTTCGGCCAATGCCGCCAATGCACCGCCATCGCTACGGTCGTGATAGGCGGTAATCAATCCACGGCTCAAGCCTTCTTGAATCAATGCAAAGAACGACTTGAAGGTTTCGGCATCGTCGAGATCTGGTGCGATCAGACCAAGCTTATTCTGCACTTCCAGCGCAATCGAGCCCGCCATACGGTTTTGCTGCAAACCAAGATCCAGCAAATAAAGCTGGTCTGATGCCGATTCGTCTAAATACGGTGTTTTGCTTTGACGTACATCTGCACTGCGGGAGAAAGCAGTCACTACCAAGGTCATTGGCGAGGTGACCGCCTTGGGCTCGGCATCGTCCCATACCGTCTTCATCGACAAGGAATCCTTGCCCACCGGAATCGCAATATCTAAGGCTGGGCAAAGCTCCATACCCACCGCCTGCACTGCATCGTAAAGCGCTTTATCCTCACCCGCATGGCCGACTGCAGCCATCCAGTTAGCGGACAATGAAACTTGGCTCAGCTCGCCAATATGCGCGGCAGCCAGGTTGGTCAAAGACTCGCCTACTGCCAAACGCGCAGACGCCGCAGGATTGCACAATGCCACTGGCGAACGCTCGCCCATGGCCATGGCTTCACCGGCATAGCCGTGGAAATCGTTAAGCGTAATCGCTACATCAGCCACCGGCACTTGCCACGGGCCAACAAACTGATCGCGGTGCGTTAAACCGCCCACGGTGCGATCGCCAATGGTGATAAGGAAGTTTTTATTGGCCACCGTTGGATGGCGCAGCACGCGGTGAATCAGCTCGCTGAGCTCTAGCGTGTTTTGTTCATCAGAGCTCGCCATTTCGCGCGATTGCACCTCGCGGTGCATGCGCGGTGCTTTGCCAAGCAACACTTCCAACGGCAAATGCACCGGGTTATCGCCCAGCAATTCATCAAATACCTTTAAGTCGCGCTTGGCCGTGGTGTCGCCAAGCACCGCAAACGGACAGCGCTCGCGTGCACAAATATCGGCAAAGGTTTGCAGGCGTTCTTTATCCACCGCCAACACATAGCGCTCTTGCGACTCATTGCACCAAATTTCCATCGGCGACATATCGGGCGCATCGTTCGGCACCTTGCGCAAATTAAACTCCGCGCCCATGCCCGCATCGTTGATTAGCTCAGGCAGCGCATTGGACAAGCCGCCTGCGCCCACATCGTGCATGGACAAGATCGGCGAGTACTTGCCCATCGCAATACAGCGATCGAGCACCTCTTGGCAGCGTCGCTCCATCTCTGGGTTACCGCGCTGAACCGAGGCAAAATCCAGCTCGCTATCCCCTGCACCGCTATCAACTGAGCTGGCTGCCCCGCCGCCCAGTCCGATCAACATCGCAGGCCCGCCCAGCACAATCACCGGATGACCCGGTGTAACTTCAAGCTTATCCACATGCATCGGGCGCATGTTGCCAAGGCCACCGGCAATCATCACCGGCTTGTGATAGCCGCGCTGCTCGGTGGTGTCGCCAAATTGCGTGGCTTGCTCGAAGGTGCGGAAATAGCCGGTTAAATTGGGTCGGCCAAATTCATTGTTAAACGCCGCCGCGCCCAATGGGCCTTCGATCATAATATCGAGTGCACTGGCAATGCGCTCGGGTTTGCCATAATTGCCTTCCCACGGCTCTTGCGCATCAGGCAGGTTTAGATTGGAGACATGAAAACCGCACAACCCCGCCTTGGGCTTGCCGCCAATACCGGTTGCGCCCTCGTCGCGAATCTCGCCACCACTGCCGGTGGCCGCACCGGGAAATGGCGAAATGGCGGTGGGGTGATTGTGGGTTTCCACCTTAATTTGGATATTAGTGGGCTCTTCCACCTCTTTGTAATTGCGTGATTCTGCATCGACCAGCAAACGCTTGGCCGGATGGCCAGTGAGCACGGCAGCATTGTCGCTATAGGCCGATAAAATATCGCCGGGATTGAGCTGGTGCGTATTGCGAATCATCGCAAACAGCGATTTTTCTTGATCCACGCCGTCAATCGTCCACGACGCATTAAACACCTTATGGCGACAATGCTCTGAGTTGGCCTGCGCGAACATCATCAACTCGGCATCAGTCGGATCACGTCCTAGCTCAGCATACGCCTTAACCAAGTATTCGATTTCATCTTCCGCCAGCGCCAAGCCCATGCGCTTATTGGCCGCCGACAATGCCGCGACGCCATCCTCACCCAGCTCCACATATTGCAATGGCCTAGCTGCGCCAAATACAAACAGCTGCTCAGCAGTTGGAGCGCCATCCATCAGGGTTTCGGTCATGCGATCGAACAAGGCCGACGTATTGACGAGCTCTTCCGGCAAGCCATTAAAACAAACGCTCTGCTCTACCCGCTCGACGCCCTCTAAACCGCAGTTTTTAAAAATCTCAGTGGCCTTGCTCGACCAAGGGCTCAGTGTGCCCAAACGCGGCAATACATATTGTCCAGCTGGGGCCTCGCCCACCACAGTGGCTGCCAACAACTGCTGCGATTTATCGATCGCGCTGTCATCCAGTGACTCGGCATCGACAAAGTAAACTGTTTGCGCAGTTAAGGGATTAGAAGTGCCGAGATCGGCGGCGAGTTTTTCTAGACGAAAAGCGCTCAGTGCAGGCGCACCGACAAATACATACATGCGGGTATAGAACTAGCAGCGAATTAAGCGCCAAATTTTACCTAATCTGCGCCCCTGCTGTGGGTTTTCTGCACTGACCAGAGAGTCAAACGTTGCACTCAAAACCAGATATCACTTGAGCTTTACCGGCACCGCCCCCACAATAAGCTCTCTTAGCGCCTCGGCGCCTGTTCTTTGTACAATCTGGGGGTGTTCTGGCTTCGACGTGGGTCGTGCAGCTGGAGGAGCATGTCGAGGTGTAGGGACCTCGTAAAAACTCTACTTTTAAACTTAGTCGCAAACGACGAAACTTACGCACTAGCCGCTTAATCCGGCTTACCGGGTCCGAATTTGTCCGTAGATGAGGGTACCCGGGCGCAGCATACGGAATCGTGGGGAGGCGCGTGTCGAGCCAAACCACTAAAACCTTAGACACTAGCCCTGCGAGAGCCTGTTTGTCGGCGCTCAATGGGTGACTCCATAGACAAACTAAACATGTAGCGCCAAAAGGGAATCACTTGCGGACGCGGGTTCAACTCCCGCCACCTCCACCAATTTGTTTGAAAAAGGCGAGCTCGACAGGGCTCGCCTTTTTTTGTGTTCTCTCCAGTCAACTCGACAAATCGAGCGAATTCCAACATCCACGCACAGTGCGACATTCTTCCAAAGATTGACAAAGTTTGTAGATGTGCCCAGCATCAATCCCGTTAATGCGTAATTTTCGAGGTCATCATGCATATCTCCCTGACCGCCGAGCTAGAGTCTCGAGTGAAGGCCAAAGTTGAAAGCGGCTTGTACAACAATGCCAGCGAAGTGATCCGCGAAGCGCTGCGCTTTATGGACACACACGAAGATTGGATCTACGAAGTGAAATTGGCCCGCCTGCGCGAACAACTGAAAGTGGGCACTGACCAACTAGATCGAGGTGAAGGCATTGCTATCAAATCAAAATCTTCCCTAGCTAGACTTTTCGACGACATTAAAACTTAAGCCGTATGCCTGCACATCAACTTGTGATTGCTCAGGCGGCCAAAGCCGACCTTAGAGACATATACCAGTATGGACTGCGATAATGGGACAAGCCTAAGCAGACTGCTACCTAGAGAATCTAAAAAAACAGTTTTGGTCCCTCACAGAACAACCATTGATGGGCGCGGAGCGACCAGAGCCCCTCGTTAGTGGTAGAAGCCTAGCAATACAGAGCCATGTACTGTTTTGCAGATTCAATGGTGAGACAGTTGACATTATTCGTGTATTACATGGCCGCCAAGATCCACACCGGCACTTAGGATAAATTCGCCAGTACACAGGATTAAACTGGAAAGGCGGCAAATTTGTCCTAGAGCTGTCCAACGGGTGGCATCCACCTCTATCCGCGTGTTCGCGTGGCCAATATTTTCAGATATCCGCGAAGCGCTGAAGCATTCCAAAGTTAACAGCAGATTTAATTTTCTATCCGTATATATGTCACTTCAAAGGCCTTACACGGCCTCTGTTTTTGCATTCGATTAGTCAGCTGGAACGAATCGTTCATATCGTAGGGCTGAAAAATATCTAGCCCTCTATCTAACGATATTTTCCACCCGGTGTCGGTCACAATATGGCGTGCGTGAAGCGCGCCAGTGTTGTCGAAGGAATAGACAAACTTAATGCCGACCGTCAGCATCGAGCTCTGTATCTGCTTGAGCCACTCCCTTTGTTGCTCACCTTTAAATTCATCCTCCACGGTAATTAGGCTAACAACGATCTCGTCCTCCTCAGACTTGTGCCTTACTAGCATTTCAAGTAATTCCATAAGATTGCGCACTTGAAAGAACAGGCGAATGTATGGATCTGTAATTGTTATATGCCTAGAACCTGAAACGTATGGCCCAAATAGCTGGTCATAGCTGATCCCCCTCTGATTCTCCATCACAACAATGTGTTGTTCTTTTAACTCAGGTGTTGTGTCTCGAGAGTTTTCAGGTGATGGAGTTGGAGCGACTGGTAGTGGTGTATCTATGATTTCATTCAGTTCAGGTCGCTTACCGTCATCAAACTCGGTATTTGTTTGAAAGTATTTTGGAAACTCAAGCTCTTCCAAAGTGCATACAGTAAATTCTTTTCCAGATTTATCACTGTATCGGAAATTCACAGCGGTATAAGTTGAGTCGATGCGAAGAAGTTGATCTTTGACGCGCTTACGCCCTTCCATCGCCAAACGAAGCACTTTCTCGATTTCTTCAGAACTTGCCCCACCCTGTGGAAACAGAATCTTCATTAAGCCAGAGAAGGTTTTGTTAATCGCATCTTTGTCACGTGTCGCAAGCGTTGGATCTAATTCCAAAATCCCTTTGTACTGGTCAGAATAATCCTGATTGCGCAGATGCCTCAGCACCTCTGCAAGATAGTCGACGACAAAGCCGTAGCCACTCGAAAACATCTCTCCGCGGATTATATCGACTTCCCACCCAGGAATATAATGATGAAGACGGTCGAGAAATGCTGAGTCGTAGAACTTATCTGGTAGCGCATCGAAGAGATCAGAATTTTTCAGCATGTAAGGCAAGCTATGCTCTGTATTACCCACAAAGGCCATAGACGCGTCCGCGCCGAGCGTCTCGACACCTCGCGAAAACGATTTATTAGCCATGTAGTTTTTCATAATATCGACGAGCGCTTTATCCACCTTTTTTTGCTTTCCTGCAAACTCATCAAAGGCCACCGTATCCCAGTAGCCCACAAGGCCAATTTTTCCACTGGAATTATTGACAAATAACTTTGGAACCGTGACCTCACCACCAGAAATCAAAATACCATGCGGTGAAAACTCCGAGTAAATGTGCGATTTACCGGTCCCCTTAGGACCCAATTCAATCAAGTTGTAATTCCGTTCGCAAAACGGAATTAGTCGGACCAATTGGGTGAGCTTGCTTCGTTCACCAAAATATTCGGGATTAAATCCGATGCTCTGCATCAGAACATCGATCCACTCATCCAAAGAGAACTGTTTACGTGCCTCTAAGTAACCTTCAAAGTCAAAATGGGACATCTGAATCGGCTTGAGCGAGCTCAAGATCCATGGCACTGCGTCTTTGTCTTCGATATGCTCGTATTCAATATCTGCAATCACCCAAACACCGCCAACAAGTAGCTTGGGATGCTGTTTCACCGTACTGGCATCGATCAATACTTTCTTGATCCCTAAGTTTGAAAATTCAGTCTCGTAGCAGTCTTTTTTGTCATTGAGGGCGACTGTCACCTTGTCAATGATCTTGTGTCTTCCCTTTTCGCGAATGGTTGAGCGTACAAGGCCTGCCTCATTACGATGAACATAATGTTTCGCCAGTATCTGTTTAACCGTCTCGATGCCGCTTTGGATACTGTCCTCATCGTTGGTTGCGCAGTACTGCCCCAGTAAATATTCCAGCACGTACGTCGGAACGATCGCGTTACCTTTTACGGCTTTTACTAGATCTTTTCTCACGACAAGGCCGGGGAAAATCTCACAAATTTTTGTATTCAGATCTGTCATAGGGGTGTCTTTATCTATTGCACTCGCAACTATTTAAAAATCGAAGTCACTGCTAAACGATCGGCGAATGGTGTATTTGAGTTGCTTGTATTCGGTGTATTGGTTTGTCCCAGCCACTGGTGATTCCAGCTTTAGACTAACCTCTTGATTATTGGCTGCATCTGCATCTTGTGTCAGCACAAATCGCAGCTTCATTTCTCGCTCTCTCGCATTGTCAGTCGTCAAGTCCATAATCAGATTATGGGTATCTGAGATCAGATCGCCAGCCGCGGTATAAATACCGCAGCGTAACTCTCGCGGTTTTAGTTTTTCTGTCACGGGTTCGGTTTGATAAAGGGTCACAGACAACTGGCTGGTGGAGATGATGTTCGTGCCACCTCGCAAAATATCCACCTCAACCATCGAAACGTCATCTTGGCGGCGCTTGTTGACTGAAATAACCGGCACTAAAACCTCTTGCAATGTTGCCCCACCGTGAACAAATCGGCTGCCGGAGCCCTTTAGACGAAGCCTTTGTGTCCCTTTGGGAATCGCCGCATGCACCTCGCCCGCCAAGCCTAATTGCTCAGGGCTGAACACCTTCATACTGACATCGCTACTGAGCCCTTTACCAAGTAAGAATCGGCGATCGTGATAGTGCACATCACCTTGGGTGTCGGTGACGAGAAAATCGCTCTCATCTAGCGGGCGGTTCTGGTAAATGAATCCATGATCAGCAGTGATAACGATATTAGAGGCGTTGTAGCTGGTCAGCTTCTTGATTAAAGTCAGCAGGTCATCAAAGGTACGCTCGGTGGCGTCAAATGCCTCGCCTTCAGACTGCATCTTATCCCCCGCATGGTCGATGCGGTTATGGTAGATATAGATGACATCATGATTTTTGAAGAGCTCGCGCCCCTCCGTCTGCGTCATATCCAAGATGGATTTGGCTTGTTGCGCGCAGGCGGTTTCACCGAGTACAGCCTTGATCAGTTTATCCCGGTTAACTGTACCTTGCGTTGAGACACCGTCGATGGATACCGAACCGTCGGTCTCTGAAATTGAAAACGCACCACCGTTAGTTGGCAGCAAAGACGCCATACCCAATTGCGTATAACTGGGTAAAGATGACAGCATGTGGTCAAGAGACGCTTGATAGCCCTTCTCTCGATTAATCCGTCCAATCATCTCCTCGGCCGCTTCATAGCGGAATGCATCCGATATGATGACACACACCTTGGTACCGCGATTACTGAACGGCTTAACGTATCGGCTGTAGAACTGGCGTTGCGGAGTGACATCCGGCACGGACCACTTATCCATTGCATCGACTTGCCCCTGCCACTGGGTAGCTAGCGGGTTAAGGAATCGATTGACGTACAAGTTTTCAATCGTATCTTCCAACGTACTCAGGAGCGTCATTTGCTTAGACGTCTTCAACGCGTGTATGAATTTGCGATAGAGCTGATCTAATTTGAACCAGTGACGCACGTATCCAAGCACAGCTTCAGAGCTGCTACACATACTAAGTTGAGCGGTTTCCAGCTTAAATAAGAACTGGCTAGCTACCTCAATAGCCGCGTAGAGAGTTTCAAAGTCCTTATACCAATGGCTCTGACGGCGCTCGCGGCAAATCTTAGTGACTTCACCTTCCGATAAGGTTTGCTGATTTACCGCTTGAACCAGGTCATAGACAACTTTGCTATCAATCAGTTTAAAGTAATCTATCTCCATGACATCGCGCAGATCTCTGTTGTTTAGATCGCTCTCAATATCGAGAAGGCCGGCATATTCCTCAGATAGCGTTTCAAACACGTTCTCGTGCTTGCGGCTATCCTTCCAGCGCTTAAACAGCACCAACGCATCGTTATTGAGTGATGCTCTATCACTCGCTTTAGGATTGGTAATCGAAAGTGCGTAGCAGGACTTAAACAGCTCAATCGAAAAGTCTTTAATCGAGGGCGTTTCAGAGACATATCCATAGTGGCGCGCTATCTGTTCCCACAACACTGAGGCCAGATTACAGCGTTCAATCATTGCAAAGCGTGTCTGACTCTCTTCAACGAGCTCATCAAATAAGCTTTCGCAAATGACATCTAGGCGAACATCGGCTAATTGATACAATTCCGCGCACACAGCCAGCATCTTTAAACGAATCTGTTGTTTCAGATCGTCAGGCTTCAGCAGAGTTTTAAGGCGCTCTTTTCGCGCTTCGGCCTGCTTCGGTGCGCGTCCAGCATCAAAAAACGCCTCATGCTCAACAACGACATCAGAAAACTCCGGCGGCAGTTCAAGCTCACTGAGCCAAATCGCCGATTGATCCGTGCGGAATACAGCGCTATGAAGCTGCACATCTAGCATCCAATTATTGATGTACTCCGGCTCCGAACCTTCGCAATACAGCAGGAAATTTTGTTTCGGTGCCTCGCGCAGCATGCGGTATTTGAGGGTGAATTCGTTAGATTTAATCTCGGCCTTCTCAACCCCGTCCATTTCTAGGTTTTCAAAGGCATCACGAAACTCTTTCTTCTCGTCATACCAGAACACAATGCGCTGGCGCTCAAAGAGTCGAGCTAATGCATGTTGGATACGGTTTTCAGTCATCGTTATGGCGTCCTAGCTCAAACCCACGATCTTCTTCAGCGCTGTGCCGAACAAGGGGTAATTGTGTTTAACACCGTCATCCAGATCGATGGCGATATTCTGCCCCGCCAGCGGATAGAGCACTTCACGCTCGTAGTCGTTGACCTCATCAATCGCTTTATTGAGCTTATCGATCATCTTGAGTGCATCGGTCTTCTCTTTCTGAGTGGCGCTGCCACTAATCGAAATCTGTTCATTGCTATCTCGGCGGGCTTCGAGCTTGGTGCGGAATTCACGAAGGTATTCGTTGAGCACTACACTCACCGTTGAAGGTGTATAGCGGTGCATATAGATCAACGCGTTAAAGGTGCCCTTCGGACTTGAGAACATCCAGTAGATCGGACGCTTCTTATAGCGTTTCACATGATCGTTGTAGAAGTCTTTGACGAAGTATTTCTGGAGGCTCTTACCCAGTGCGTCTTCGATAAAGGCCACGTTTTCGCCGTAGTGCTCATCACCAAAGGTCACGCGCAAGAATTGCTTAAAGCGCTCCGTAATATCATCCTCAAACCAGTCGCCATCAAAGTCGATCATCGGGATGACGTTATCATCGTCAGGCATGAATGTCGGTTCAGGGATACGTGCCAAGTAATCGGCTACGGTTTCGCCTTGGTTCGCCAGAATTAGTCCGGGTTCGTCCAGTGAGTAGCGACCAAACATACAGCCTACAGCATAGGATAAGAATTCCGCCATGGTGTCGGCTTTTAGGCGTGCCTCGCGTTCTTGTTCAGAGATCTTTATGCCGTAACGATATGCGGGGTTACAGGTCAGCGTGATCTCTTCGATGGGAACATCGGGTGTTAGCTCGTCTTGTAGGCCATAAGCTTCGATGAAGATGCGATTGTTCTCTTCCTCCAAGGCCTGCATTTCGTCCGTCATTGCCTGCCAATAGGTCCGAAGGGCAGTGTAGCTGCCCTCAAGTGTCTCAGCGCCGTGATCGGGTAATAGCAGAGGTTGAGTGGCGAAATCCCATGAGGTTTCTTCTGAATCCCAATCTGATTTCGACAACGCAATCGAAGCCTGAATATGTGCAGTAGGAACGCATGTGAAGGCCTCCAAGATCGGAAGTGACGCTACGTGACCTACCTCAAAATTGAGAGTTGGAGAAATCGCTGACAAAAACCGCCGGGCTGTATAAGAGTTCATGAAACCAGTGAGTTTTAGGCGGTGCTCGTCATCTGGTGTGAAGATACAGCAACCTGCCACGTCAAATATGAAACCATTCGGGTAATAACGCAGTGCCAAGTTTCCGCTTGAGATCTTGGACCAGCTTACACTTGGTTTGAAGTATTCCGACATGCTCTTGATTGTACGAGTGGCACTACCGTACAGCGAGGCAGCGTAACCCACAACCTCGAAGCCATCGTTCTCCCAGTTAACGACGTGCTCAACGTTTCCATACCACTTGCGAAAGCTTCCACCTTTGTTATAAGGAAACCATTTTCCGTCAGATGACCTCGCATCCTCACGGCAAGTCGCTTCGAGATAAAGCTTGAACCTCGTAACCTCCCACCAGCTTCTGAGAAATCGGTTGTTGTCACTGGTTGCCATACCTTGTCTCGTGTCTCCTCTTCTCTTGAGAGGCTCTCCTGAGAAAAATGCGTCCTTAACTTGCTTGGACAACCAATAAGCCACCGGACTCCCCGGAATCTTCCCAAAATCCTCGGCGGATGCGCGGTAGAACTGACCATTCGGCGCCTTTGAATTTCTTCCGTTAATCGGCGGAAACTCAATAGGCTTTCCGTTATCGCCGATGTTTTCGTATTCGACGTAACAATAAGCTCCTTTTTTGGATGCACGACCGCCTTTTTGCCAAACGGTGCCACTCGTCCCGAATGCGATACCCATAACCATATTGGCCATGTGGATCATAGATTCAATAGCGGCTTGACTCTCGAGCTTCAAACGGAGCTTTTCAAAAGATGAAAGGAACATCCAGGATTGCATTGTTACCATTGCGCTGAACCCTTTGCTCGGAATCAGTGCCATTCCTCGCTCGATAAACATCGAGAAGAGATCAGTTTTACTATCCGGGTACATCTCCTTTGCAAACTTTCCAAGATAGCCATTCATTCCTTTACCGCCCATATAAGGTGGGTTTGCCACCACCACATGGTATTTCGGCGCCAGATACTCAGCCATGCGCAGCACTTTAATCAAGCGCTCATACAATTCACTCAATAGCAGATCGCCGGAGAAATCCTTGGCTTCAATTAAGCGCGCTGTCTCTGCAGGATCTTTGAGCTTCGGTACGATCAAGGAGCCAAAGTTCTTGGACTGCTCGAATTGAGTGAGTGTTTCATGAAGGTCGGCTGTGTAAAGATCTTTACCTACGATGGCGATCACGTCATCCATCTCGGATTGAGAGAAGCTCACATCTTCTAATACACAAACATTCGGCTTAGCCTCCATACGGAAGAAGCGACGACGCCCCAGTTTCTCAGCGGCTTTCATTTCAAGTGCGAAGGAAGCCAGTGCGCCTGCACGCTCATCAATCTCGATACCATAGAGGTTGTTCTTGAGGATCAGCCCCGGGATGTCGAACTGATCGTAGCCCTCCTCCTCGTAGATGGCATAAAGCAGATCAAAGGCATAGGTCAGCATGTGCCCTGAACCCGCTGCGGGATCGGCGAGGCGTATCTCTTCTGGACTGCTGATTTTTAAAAAGTCAGTCTCAGGTTCTTCAGGGGCAATGTAATACTCCATCTGGTCGGTGAGCTTTGAGTTGGGACGATTCAGCATCCATAAGCGACCGAGTGAGTTCTCAACGAGGTAACGCACAATCCAGTGGGGAGTGAAGAGCTGTGTCGCCGCCGGAATGTTCTCAGCGGAAATCTTTTGGTTCTTCCTAAGCCCCTCAAACACCTCGTCTTTCTTCTCAGAGATGTAGAACTGATACAACCAGCCAATGACTTCAACATCCTGACAGGTTTCAGCGGTCATCACGGCACGCATCTTCGCCAGAATTGAGTTATCTGAAAGAAGGTCATCCGGCATCAACAGCTCAGTGAAATCCTGTATCCGCTCGAACAGATACGGCATGCGCTCATATAATGCATTGCATGAGCCAACGATTAATAGACGGTAGGCTTCACTCTGCGCATCTGGGCTTGGTATGGAACCATTTAGGAGACCACGGATTTTCTCAACAACGCGAGTATTGATCTGATCGGTGTCGATCTCGCCAGATTTTGCTTCTGCGAGGATCTCAGGCTGTACCTGACCCTCAGCAGGCGATACCACACCCACACGGTTATAGCCGTTCACATCCATAAAACGCAGCGCACAGAAGCGGTTGAACCAGGTGTACGCGACTTGATCAATCAAACCCGCCTTGCCAGTTGCCGATAAGGCTTTCTCAAGCTCGTTTACAACACCGGGATACTCACGACGCGCAGGGCTTTCTGGCTTCAAAACAAAGGCGAGTTTGCTGCTGACCTGCTCGAGTAAGTCCTGACGTGCCGCTTGCGCGAATTTCTTTAGCTTTGCAGTATCCATTAGACGCGCACCTTCTTACCTTGTTTGACCGTGTCTAGAAGCACTTTTTTGTAGCTGTCCAGATAGGCATCAATATCCGCCTCGGATTCCAGTAACGGTTTGCTATAGTTCGGCTTCAAGTCCCGTGATCCCACGATCTCTACAACAGGTTTCGGAGGGTGTGGCGGCTCTTCCGGTTTGTCTCCATCACCCTCCCCTGAAACCGGAGTTACAGGTGGAGCTGGTTCAGGCTCCGGTGTATTCCAGACTTCGATTTGTTGCAGCAGCAGGCTGTATTGGCTGTTCTCAAAGTTATTCGCCGCATCACGGATCATTGCAATCAAACTTTGAGCATTGACCTTTTGCTTGGCCGCCTCAAAGGCCGCCTGAACTTCAGATTTACGGGAATCATCAAGTGATAAATACCCGCCGTATTGTGTGAGTTTGTTTTCGAGATTCTCGATACCGGTGATTGCTGTGGTTCTCTCATGTTCAATCGCTGAATCCAACTTGGATTTAAGCGACTGCATATCGCTCACAAGCGTCTGAATTGCATTGCCTTTATAAATATTCGGATCTACCACCGCTGCTTTTATCGCATCAAGCTCATCGGCTTGGATATAGCTTAGGTTGGCTTTATGGTCATTAAGAAGGCGTGTCGCGTCGTCGAGCTGACCTTTGTTCTGGCCTTTCATGAAACTTACAATCGGGTCGATGATGCGATCTTTATAGTCATCTAACCACTTATCTTCGTCCCTTGAGAGCTCCGTGACAAACCACTGATAAGGCTTACCCTCAAGCTCGGTTAAATCCTCTATCACACTGGTGAGGATCCTTAGAAATGGATAGCGCTCTGCTTGAATATGCAAACGCTCAAGCTCTTGCTTCTGGTTCGCGAAGGCTTCTTTCGTTTCATTCGCGAGCGCCTTGGCTTCGGTAGCATGCGCCACTTTGTCGAAGTAATCGTTGAAGAACTGCTTGAGTTTTTTAACCTGCCCAGGCGTGAATTCAACTTGCGGGTCGAGAATCAAATTACCCTGCACGTTTGAATTCGTCAGCGCACGTGTCAGCTCTGCATCGTCTAAGAGATTTGTGCTTTCGCGAACTTCTATTTTTCCGCGTGCACACAGGTGTGCAAGGGTGCAAAGAACGGCAGCGTAAGACCAGCCATAGGGCTTTCGTTCAAACTTTTCTAGAATGGATTTTACCGTGGTTCGAATGCCGCCCCGGTGGTTACTTTGGATATGCGCCAGCATCTCTTGAAGCGATTCGGGTAGCGATGTTTCATCGCCAAACAAACCCTGTGCACCCTGCGCCAGGATGCTTGAAATCTCGGTCTCTTGATACTGTATACCCCTCAACATTCTGAGATGCGGATAGGCATGCTTAGCTAACTCAATAAAGGCTCGCTGTACTTTGGTTTGACCATCTTCTCCTGCAATCTCTATCTCGATTCCGCGGACGTAATAAATTGCTTTGCCCATCAGGGACGACACGAGCGATTTAAGTTGGTTGTAGCGCTCGCCGTTTTGCACGGCTTTCTCGGCCAGAATTCGCTTTATGGAGTCTTGTTGCGTCGCACGAGTTTCATGTGAGATGTATTTCTCGGTTTTTTTGTAGAGTATGAGGTCGCGAACCAAACGATCGTTTTCAGGCAATATGACCCTCAGCTCGTCGTTATAAATGGTGTCCGTCTTGTGTTTGTCAAATGCATCGCGATGATCGTTGAAAGAGGTCACCACGTGAATAGCCAGCTCGTGTACTCGACCTAACTGCGCATCATCAAGCTTGCGTGTGTAGGCGTAGTCTTGACCGCTTTCGTCCCAGCGTATTTTGCGAGTTCGAATGACGCCTTCAAAGACGAGTTTTTCAAGTTCAGAACGAACGGCATCCGTATCGATCTCGGTGTTTTTGATTTCAGCCTCGACATCTTGCTCTTCGTCGGTCAGATATTCGTAAAACTCGCCATTGCGCTGAATCAGCGTCTGGTTTTCCAGAATGGCGAGCGCTTGCTCGACCTCTTGTTTCAGTTCCGTAATGGACGTGCTGAAATTGCTTTGCATCAACACACAGATATTGCGCACCGTCGGTTTAAATTCTTTGACGTATTTCACCAGGAAAAGCGCTTTTAGCACTCTGAGCGCAAATTCGTTGGTCAGTGTCTTTTCTGCACGCAAGATTGAGGATTGGATTGCCCCCTTCAAAGCAGTCCGAATACCCTCGAACATTAAGTCGAAAGTTGCGAGGTCACCGAGCTCATGGCCTTTGATCGCTATTGCGACTTGTTGAAACACGCCGAGCATGGAACGTTCACCCACAGAGCTATGTTTACCCTCAAAGGCGCTATGACGTGAGAGATTTTGTATTGCTGACTGAAACAGCGTGAATTGGTAAGGAATAAATGGATAACTTTGGACAAAGTGATCGCAATCTTTAAAGTTTGGGTATGAGGCGGAGCCGTCGGCAAAATCGAACAGGGTTTTAAAGTTGTTTTGCTGTTGTTGATAGAGATCTATTAAGCGGCTCAAATGGTCCTTGCGCTTCGCCAGCAAGCGCATCTGTATCACTTCAGCAACGTCCTGACTGTTGAGCTTCATCCGGTTTTTAAAACGCGCTTGAATTTTTGAGAAGTCATTTGATTGCTGTGTGCTATCGCCGAGCACAGCTGACATATCCTCTTGCGCCGTGACCACCACCCACGAACGTCCGTTGCACTTGGTGGCCAATGATTCTGCGACAGTTTGTAGGTTGGTCATCAGTTTGACGTTGTCAGCAATGTACTGGCCGACTTCATCCACGAAAAAGTTGAGGCGAAAATCACTGCCCTTGGTTTGGATATAGTCGTTGACCTGATCGGCGAAGTCCTCTATCGATAAGCGGTAGTCATCACGGTATTTGTCTAAGATGTTTGTTACCGGTGTGCCGGTTAGCTTGCAGTAAGCTTGATCGATATGCTGTGCCATTCGCTTTGCCCTGCGGCGGCCAGACTCCCAATCCTGACATGCCAATTCGGCAAAGACAGTTTTGAACTTTTCAAATTGACCATCCACATCAAGCTCGCGCTCAAATTGAGCGATATAGGGGTGTTTGCCGTAGTAGCCACAGTGCTCGTCAAACACTTTGACAAATACAGCTACAAGCGCATCGAGCTCATTCTTCGAGATGACATCAGCCTTCTGGTCGATGTTGAATAGGATGCTCTCCGAGGGAATTGCGACGGCGCGCTTTAAGTCCTCAGCAGCCATGCCACCCTCTTTGAATGGATGTTTGTTTAAAAACAGATCCAGCGGGTAATAGGTACCCTCAATTGGACTGTTCTGTAGCAAAAGCGCAAGCATTTTTAAAAGATGCGATTTTCCAGAACCAAAAAAGCCCGAAACCCAGACACCGTTTGCCCCGGCATAATTGAGGTAAGCGCCCAAGAACTCATCAAGGCGCTTCGCAACCTCGTTGGTGATGACATACTCATCGAGCTCTAGATATAGACTGACATCATCATCGGCCTTGATCACGCCTTCAATTGTGCGATCTACAGGCTTCGAAAATAGCTGTTCTAATAGCATAGAAATTCCTTAGTTCAGTTCGCGCGATCAAGTATGTTGAACGCGCGGTAATATTTGTCGTCAGTCAGTTTGTCAAACAGGCGCAGTGAGGCGCCGCTCGCCAGTGAATGTTGATACTTGCCCGGAAAAAACATCAAAGTGGGCTGCTCTTTGGCAACACGCTGGAGGTTGTTGAGAATGTTGTGAGAGCGAATGTAGGGGAAAACTTCACCAACACCCGTGATAAAGATGACATCGTAGGCAGTGTTTTTCATTTTGGTGACAATTGCCGGAATCAGTACAGTCTCTGTGTCCAGAACACCTTGCAATTCTTCTTTAAATTGCTCTCTAGAGAGCGTGGTTTCGTTCTCTAGCAGCCACTCCCAATCGCCCTCTTCTCGCAGAATCTCAATGACCAAATCGTAAAGATTGATCTCGAGGACGACAATTCCCTTTTCACTTAACTCATTGCGGAGCTGTCGTACGGCAAACCCCATTTGACTTGCAATCTCAGGGTCGAACGGGCAGATGTGAAAAGGCACTTCGTTATTGAGGCCTTCGTTTTTCAGAAAACGTTGGCTAGATACCACGGTGAGCAGGTGCGCCTGGCAATCGACCAAGTTGTTGGCTGACACCGTATTGAGTCGTGAGGGAAGATTTGAAGCCTTGCTCATAGACGTATTGCTCCGGGTATAAATGCTAAATCTGTCTCAGGTGAGCAGTTTTGAACGGCGCTCGAAATCATCTGAGGGATAAGCTGATTGGTGCCATTTAACAGGTCACACTGACGCATCATCTGAAAAAGCGCTTGGCGTGCATTGGAGCGCGTTTTATCTGAAACAGCCTCTAGCTCAGGATGCCAATCTGCTTTCGAATTGAAAAAATATCCATAATCGTCGTGATCGATTTTTTGCCTACCGCTGAGGTGAGCAGGTACCAACACTTCAATCGTGAAATCAGCAATAAAGGGGTATTGCTTACACAGCGCTATCCAGACCAGTTGATTAACATCTGGATAATGATCTTCAGCGAGTACTTCAATTTGTAAGTCGTTTAATAGTGACAGACGCTTTAGGATTTCGGCGGCCATGATCTCACTTGAACGAGCCGTTCTTGTTTGTAGTGGATTGTCGCGTTTGATTTGCGCGTTAACCAAATTCCAATCACGATGACGTTCAAAGGCTTGGGCCACTAAAACGGTTTCTCGAAGCAATGCCGGACGAGCAAAGCCAATTTTGTATTGATTACCCATTGATGCACCCACTAAAAGAGCAATCCTTGAATCGCCAAAACACTGTCATCCGCGACCATAAGATGATATTTGTGTACTTCTTTACGATTGTCGTTGGTGATCGCCGCTTGAAAACGCTGAAGCGTGTAATGAACCAGCGCTTTTCTGACAGTGATCTCTAGGGCCCCTTGTGTCATTGCATAATCCAATTCAACGAGTTTTTGCTGAATCGGCGTTAGGTTGTTGTTTGCAACCAACTTAATCGTAATTGACTCATTCCAAAGCTTATCAGCATCACGGTTGATAGGCTCCTCGTCACTTTCTGCTGGGCTGGTAATGCGCGACAGCACGAAGTCGCGATACTGGTTTCTGAGATGACAATATGCTCTTACATGCCATCTAAAGCCGGTGTAGATCAAAGCGTGAGGACTGATGACTCGCTGATGTGGGTTGGGGTTGTTCATAGAGGCGTAGGTAATCTTTATCGCCATCGATAGCCGACATGCCTTTAGCAAGCTTCTTAGAACCTCGGGTTTAACCGATCGGTCGGGCAACTGCACGGCACTAAAATGCTCTTTGGCTTCCAATGTGACCGCAATCGATTGGTTGGTGACTCCAGATATTAACTCTAGGTAGTCGTTGACATGCCCATTGGTGAGAACCGGCTTGAAACCCTGTTTTGGGATGTAGCCTTTTTCACTTGGCTTGTACACCATAGACCCAGGATTTCGGTCGTTGATGTACCTTTTGATGTCAATCGATGCTTGCTGCCTGCTTACGCCAAACCAATCTACGATGTGGTTGGTGATGACTCGACCCTCCCACAGTGCCAGCAACTCAATGGCGCGCAGTCTAAGCAACACTTCATGTTTATCAAAACTCATCACAATTCGATATTTGCTGGGCTTCCGGCCAATGTAGTTTATGTTTACAATGATGTAAAGTTATTGTACTGTAAAGTTTATATGCACTAGTTTCTAGCGCAGGTTATATTTGTTGTTTGTGTTAACGCTGAGACGTGAGCAATTTTATTGAATTTCTTGTAGTCATCTGAACATGGAGTAAGTCATGGCAGACAATTCACCGGTTCAAACATGGGTGAACGATTTTCTGAACGCGAGAACACTCGAGAGCCCCACTGGTGCACCACTGTACAGCTATCACGTTACTAAAGAGGAGTTTTCCAAGCTTCCATCTGCATTGAAGCAGTCCAAACGTTCAATGTATAGCCCGACCTACAGCAGATACTGGGCAGCGGCTTTTTGCATTTTTGTCGCAGAACAATATCGACGTGATTATCAAAGAGTCTGGAAATGGCAGAGCTTTGAAGACGTGCTTAATCTTGAGCTTTCCGCAACCGATCGTGCAGAGTTCGTGATCAAAGGCCTGACATTTTGGAAGCGTGAAATACAGCGTTATGCTCGCGGCAATGACTATCTTGGTTCTTTGTTCTCTGAAGGTGGGATATCTTGGAAACTGATTCAATCTGAGCAAAGTGGATTTGCCAGAGCTGTCAGTGGAGGTCTCAAACGCTACTATGCACTGGCTCACTCAACTAACAACCTCACAGACGTTATTCGAGAGTATGGCGTTTACTTCCCGAAAACGTTTCAGACGGAAGAAAAATACCAACTCCTAGCAAGCATCGTTGAAGCGCTGATGTATTTTGCCGAGGAGTACGACTTAAGCGGCTCAACTAACCCATCAGAACAGCTCAACACGCTCTGCCCTGGTTGGCAATCGCGTTTTCCTCTCCCGATCTCGGAATCCAACGGCGCCGCCTTGGTGAATCAATGGTTAGGCGATGCGGCGCATCAGCGCCGGGAACGTAAGGTTAAACTCAGCGAAGCGAATTACTTTACCTGTCAGCATATCCTGAGATCATTGTCCCCGCATGAACGTTATGCAACTGAGATTACGCTCGCACCTTCACACATAATTACACTTGATGGCCCCATCAGCACATCGCGCGTTGAGATGGTCTTGGTTGAAGGTGACCTACCCATTCTGAAATTGGGATCCACTTATGGGAAACTGAATTCGGACAGGTCAGAGCTAGAAATACAGCTACCAAAGGATCCATTTTCGGTAGAAAGACAGAATATCAATCAAACCCTTGAAGTAGCGCTCTTGGTATCAGGTCAGACTTTAGAGCGCATCTTAATCCGAGAGAGCGAGATACCAACCGCAGATGTGCCGGTCGCCTTTGAGCTTGAGGATATTAATCGGTTACAAGATTTAAACGTTATTGGTTGGATGTCGGTACAAACGGGCGCAGATAATCTGCTTCTTAGACTACCCAACTCATTGAGCAATTCAGATTTTGAAGATCTTTCTGTCGTTCTAAAGACATCGAAAGCCTCGTTCTATTGGGTTAAACAGGATCTCGACCTAATATCTGACGAGACGCGTTTTAGTATTCGTCTTAACCAGCCCAAAGGAAAGTTGAGCTTCCAAGTTAACGGTCAACTCTATAGAGAGAAAACCTATCCAACGCTAACTTACCTAGGCTGGCCAACGATCCGTGTTGTAGACTCAAACGGAGATGGTGTCACCTGTGAGCTTTTCCGCAACGGCGAGTTAATTAACCGAGATTCAACTTACAGTGTGGCAGGTCGATTTGAAATAACGGCTAAAGGACCTTTCGGTGAGTTACTAGGTCGCAAAACAATTGGCGTCCTACCATCGGGGTTTAATTACACAGCATTCGCTGAAACACCCAAGTCACCCGGTCGAATTCTTCTAAGATCCCATCTTTTGCGAAACCCGACGATTGATACAACCCACTACACAAGTGAGGTTAATGTTCGCGAAGATGTCATTGAGCTAGGGGTTTTTCCAAAAGACTCGGGTGACGCTAGACCGCCGGTCGACATCACAATTCCTTCCACCATTCCTAAAGGTGAGCCTTTCACGCTACGCATTCCCTACCCTCGCGAAGGCGCCAAAATTAGCGATGAAATGGGAAACGTTATCAAAGATCGTTCACTGACCATCGAGCAACTGATGGGTAAACGACTGGAACTGACATCCACAGGTCAGAATCATCAGCAATTTAGCGTCACACTTGAATTGGTCAACGCTAAGCACAAGCAGACGCGAGCATTTTATTACCAGGTATCGCAGCGCCCTGTCGTTGTGTCCCTCGGTGCGTTAACAGACGAAGTGACAGCGCTACTGAGTAGTGAACCAAGGCAGGATCTAACTGCCCGTTTGATTATTGAGACCACAAGTCGAATCCTGAGACAGCTCGATATCAAACGGTACAACGGGCAAATGGGGCCGGACCGGAACATGCCAAGGCAATACAATCTCGTACCAGAAGACAGCTCATCGGCATATGAGTATCCCGACGTCAGTGCCAGATCCCTTGCAGACCTCTCGATTGAACCGATTGTTTTAAGCCCAACGGCTTATGATGAACACTTCGGTTGGCGGTTTGAAATGACGGAGCAGATGTTAGATGGGGATCCGTGGTTGATTTATCCGACGCGCGGATCTGCGTTCAAGTTTCGTCCCTCATTCTTCGCTCGCGATATGTTCGAAACCGTTAATGTGGATGAAATTGAACCGGCAACGACGATGGGTGAAGCGTCCAAAAACTTTCATCCTAAATTGAATCCATTGGCCTTTGAGCCTGTTGTCGCTGATATGGCGACGGACCCAATGAATCCCGGATGGGATTACATGAGTGCCACGAAGTCAGAACTCTCTCACCTACCCCTTGCGTCTCTTGAAGCATGGCGAGGGATCGTATCTGACTCAAAAGCCCTTGCGTTTGCTGTTCTTAGACTCGAGATTGATCATGTCTTTGCGGAGCGCTTATCCAACGAGATGTCAGTGCTGTGGGAAAGTATTCGTAATACCGATTGGCTTAGCGCCATTGACACCTATCGCGCGTGGATGAGGACTCTCGTTCGCCTTCCAGAAGAACATATCAATGCCATGTTGATTGAACGACTAAACCGACTGGGCAGCGTGATACCGATCTTTGAAGACTTTACCGAAGAACTTGTGATTGGTGGGCGAGGACTACAAAAGGCGCCCCTGCCGCAGATGTATCAGTTTTGGCATATGAATTTGAGGCGCAGCCATGGAGAAGGCACTTGGCCAGAAATACTCGCGGGGCCGTTAGTGAAGTGGATTAATTCCAACGAGGCGCATTTTCGCTGGTTGGACTTTTCAAGCCATCCACCCTTTGTCAAAGCGGTCAGTATTGTTCCGCTCTACTTGGCATCACTGACCCTGGGTCAGACCACAGAAGAAGAGCTCGGCGAAGACAAAGACTTTATCAGATATGCGCTCAGAACCTTGAAGGACTTTGATCGCAACGACTGGTATGCACCGATTTATAAGACTGTTCTAGTGCAGTATGCACTTAGAGGAAACCATCAGAATGACTGGTACGATAACTGAACTCGTTCATCAATCTATTGCGCGCACGCGAGAGGCGACGGTATCGATTCTTGGCATCACCGATCCCGGGCTCAGAGCGCATCTAGTCGAACGACTATCGAATGACGTCCATGCCGCGGAATCGATGTTGGCGTCTCCCCTGTTTGAACACACCTTTGGTTGGGAACCGGGTGACCTAACTTTGGATCAGTTATCTGGCTCACTGTTAGACGAGCAGACAGTCAAAGCGTTATCCGAAACGGATAATCCGGACTACCGTTTTGATCGCGCGATGAAACCTTACAAACATCAGTTGACTGCTTGGCAGGCATTAACCGACAACACACCAAAATCAACCGTGGTTACGACCGGTACCGGCTCAGGTAAAACTGAGTGTTTTATGGTACCTATCCTGAATGACCTGATCCGTGAGCAAAGCGAAGCCGGTAAACCGTTAGTAGGTGTTCGGGCCCTCTTTCTCTACCCGCTGAACGCCCTGATAAATTCTCAGCGTGAACGACTCGATGCATGGACAGCACAACAAGGTACCAAAATTCGTTACTGTCTGTACAACGGCAATACAGAGCAGCTCGAGAGTAAGAAGCGCAAAGAGCAGCGTTTAAAACCCAATGAAGTGATGTCTCGCGAGTTGATGAGACGAGAGCCGGCGCCGATTCTAATGACTAACGCGACCATGTTGGAGTACATGTTGGTGCGTCAGGATGACGAATCAATATTCAGCTTATCTCGCGATGCAGAATCACTGCGTTGGATTGTTCTCGATGAGGCGCACACATACCTTGGATCTCAGGCTGCTGAGATATCGTTGTTACTCCGACGTGTCGTCGCGGCATTTGGTAAACGCGCGCAAGAAATTCGGTTCATTGCGACATCAGCCACTATTGCAGGCGAGGATGCCAACGACGCGCTTCGTAGCTATCTGGCCTCTCTTGCAGGTGTGCCGGAGTCTCAAGTGGTTGTAGTGACAGGTAAGCGCACAATTCCGATGCTAGAGCATAGCCCGCCGGAAGACTTGATGCCCTTTGAGCGCGTGCGTGTCATCGATGCAGATCAAGAAGTATCCGCTGCTCGCTACAAAGCTCTGTCAAATCATCGATTAGCCTATCTCGTGCGCAATCAGATTTTGAACGCGAGCTCACCCCAGAGCCTCGCGGATATACTCGAATCCGTGGGCGAGATGCTCAGGGGAGCGACACCGACAGAACAACAGAACGAGCTGTTTCAGTGGATCGATCTAATGACAGCTACTCGCCCTTCAGCGGATAAAGAACCTTTTCTAAAGCTGCGCGCGCATTTGTTTCAGCGAATGCTCCATGGCCTGTGGACATGCGTGGATCCGAACTGCTCCTACAAAACAGAACAGTTGGCGAAGTGGCCCTTCGGATATGTCTACACCAAGCAGCGTGCGCATTGCGAATGTGGTGCACCCGTCTATGAATTTGCGAGCTGCAATGAATGCGGTACACCTCACATCGTCGCAGAAGATGCGTACGGAAAACTGAGACAAGTCGCACCGTACGTTCAAGACGAATTCTCTCTGCAAGATGATTCAGTAGACTCGCTTGATGAACAATCCTCTGCGTCGATTCACAGTGCTGTTCAGCCACTGATTATCGCGCCTCGTGCCAACTCTCATTATCAGCCTTTGTCGCTAGACCTTGAGACTGCGACACTGGCGAGTACTTCTGCGACTCGCCAAATAGAGATACATCAAACCATCGATACCGAAGCACGGTGTAGTGAGTGTGAGTTCGCGGGCAGAGCCGGTGGATCCTTCTTGCGAAAGGCGTATCTCGGTGCCCCGTTCTATGTAAGTAATGCCGTTCCAACAGTACTCGAGTTCTGTCCTGATCCCGTGGGTGGTAATAACCCTGCAGCACTACCTGGCCGAGGACGCAAACTCATCACTTTCACGGACAGTCGTCAGGGTACGGCTCGTATGGCCGTTAGAATGCAGCAAGAGGCCGAGCGTTCACGACTGCGAGGATTAGTCTTTGAAGTGCTTCGCAACGCACAGAAGCGAGCTGATTCTGAGACAACTAATGTGACCCCAGCTGTAAGTATCGACGAGCTCAGAGCGAGTATTGCGGCACTCGAGGCAGCCTCACAGTTCGCAATAGCCGATCAACTTAAGAAACAGCTTGCGGCGGCAGAAAATATGGGCACACGCGCTGCGCAGGTTTCGATTGAGTGGTCTGATATGGTCGCCGAGTTGGCAGCCACAAACGATATGATGTACTCCATTCTCAAGTACAATCGATATACCAACCCACAGTTGTTCCCAGAACAAGGCGGTGCTAAGCAGCTAGCGGCTCTTTTACTGCTTCGTGAATATGCACGTCGACCTAAAAATCAAAACAGCACTGAGACGCTGGGGCTTGTTGAAGTTGGGTACCGCGGGATTGATAAGCTCACCAAGCTACCGGATAGATGGTCCGAGACTGTAGCGCCCAATTACTTAACCGGTGAGTCCAAGACACTAACACTTGAAGATTGGCATGACTTTTTAATTGTTGCACTCGACTTCTTTGTTCGCGAGAACACTTTCTTAACGATCGATCGGGATGTGCAGCAATGGATGGGCGCCCGTTTTACGCCGAAGAGTCTGTTACCGCCGGGCTCTGATGATTCAGGTTCAACGCAGATTGTCGCCTGGCCCTCCTGTAATGAAAAAGGTGGCCAACACCGTTTGGTGAAGATATTAGCGGCTGGAGCAGGGTTCGATCTCGCTAACAGTCTGCATCGGGATATCATCGATCGTTGGCTAAAAACAGCATGGGAAGAGTTGGTTCGATGCTCGTTGCTACAGAGTATCAATGATGGCTATCAATTAGCGCGAGCCAGCATGACCTTTCAGTTTCCCCGCAAGGGATATGTGTGCCCAGTGACGAACCGATTGTTCGCTCGTACCTTCAGAGGCATTACGCCCTACTTACCAAATCGTTTCGATCCTAAAAAGTTCAGCTGTGTTGAGGTACATTTGCCGAACTACGCTGAATTCGCGCCATCTGGGTTGTTAACCAATAAAGTCACTGAGATACGCCAACTGATAGACGGCAATGAGGCTGTTCATTCACTTAGAGGTGCATCGCTGTGGACGGATATTTCAGATCGAACGGTTGAGGGTGGGTATTACTATCGAACCGCTGAACATTCAGCTCAACAAGCATCGCAACGACTCGAGCGATACGAGGAAGATTTTAAGTCAGGGCAGATCAACGTATTGAACTGTTCCACCACGATGGAGATGGGCGTTGATATTGGCGGTATTTCGGCCGTGGTCATGAACAACGTCCCACCCCACCCTGCCAACTATTTGCAGCGTGCTGGACGTGCCGGGCGACGTTCTGAGTCGTTGGCGGTTTCTTATACGCTGTGTAAAGCTGATCCGCACAATGCTCGAGTGTTCAACGATCCGAAGTGGCCGTTCACTAAACGCATTCCAGCCCCTGTCGTGACATTGAGTGCAGCCCCTTTAATACAACGGCATGTAAATGCCTATCTATTGGCCGCGTTCCTGCGTGCTAGTGGTGGCTCGAACGATAGTACCAAGCTCAATGCGCTCTGGTTCTATGGCGGGTTGGAAAGCCGAGCAAGCCGTTTCATTCAGTGGTTAAAAGACACTTCATTCGATCAGAACAGTGACCTTATCAACATACTCAAAGGTACGGCGTTGCAGGCTCACTCAATTCCGGAATTATTCGAGCGCGCGTCGGATATGATCAAGGTGCTCGAGCAGCACTGGAAGACAGAAGCCGGTCAGATCGAAAGCCGTTTGAAAGGCGCACTTGAGGAACCCTACAAACGAGCCCTAGAACATGAAAAAGCACGTCATGAAAATGAGTACCTATTAAAGGATCTGTCCGCGCGCGCTTTCCTTCCCGGTCATGGATTCCCAACCGACTTGGTAACACTCAATACCGCAAATATTGAGGACTTTTCGGCTCGGCGTGCCACCACCGTTGATTTGGGGCGCGAGGATAACATCTTCACTTTCAAGGCCGAACCCAGCCGAGGTCTTTCAATGGCGCTAAGAGAGTACGCACCCGGTTCAACGATTGTGGTAGACGGTCGTGTTTACCGATCTGCTGGCGTCAAACTACAAGATTACCAACAACCCGGAAGCAGCAGCCTCAAATTCGATTTGGCTTGGCGCTGCACCCACTGTGGTACGACGGGATACTCAGAGTACGCCTACTCAGCGGATGACAACTTGCAATGTCATGAGTGCGGTTCCGAAATACGTCCTGCTGAAAAACGACGAGTGCTGCGCCCGATGGGCTTTACGACAGACTTCTGGGAAAACACGACCAACAATGTGACCTCACAAGTGTTTATGCCCATCGTCGCGCCAAGAGTTCGCGTTGAAGGCCGTCAATCGTCCATGCCTGATCCTGCTTGCGGTTTTGTTCGCTATGGTGAGGATGGTCACATCTTTTACCAGTCTGAAGGCCAATACGGTAACGGCTACGCAGTTTGTCTAAGCTGCGGTCGAGCAGAATCAATGACCGCCAACGGTCATGTACCTGATCAATTACGCGCGGATCGCGATCATCGCCCAATTGGCGGTTTATCCGGCTCCTCTCAGCTACGTAATTGCTCTGGAGAGTCAGTGATGCAGGATATTTTCCTCGGCTACGAAACCAGAACGCATGTGCTTGAATGGGTACCTCGAAACCCTATCAACGGCTCATGGTTATCTGACTCTGACGACGATCGCATAGTAGCGACGACCTTAGCAGTCGCTTTGCGAGATGAAATCGCTGAGTATCTCGGTATTGAAAGCACAGAGATGGGCTTTTCTGTTCGCCAAGAGCGGGACACTGAAAACGGCGATGTGAGGCTTGTAGTTCAAGTGTATGACCAAGTTGCAGGTGGAGCCGGGTTCGCCCTTAGCGCGCTCAATAACCTTATGCTTATGGTTTCAGGCGCGATTGCGCGCCTGCAATGCGCTAATAACTGCGATACGTCCTGTTCAAGCTGTCTTGCTAGCAAGGATAGCCGTGTCGAGTTTGAACACATTAATCGACTGACAGCCCTAGATTGGCTAAATAATTCCCAGTACACCAACTATCTTCAGCTTTCTCCTCCGCTCGATTCCATTGAAGATGCTAAATATTTCTGCCAGAAGCCCATCACTGAGCTCGTTTCCGGACGTCAGGCAATTAACGTATCACATGTGTATCTAACTCTTGCTGGCGACCAAAAGTATTGGGAGTTAGGTTCCAATGAGGTACGCAAAGTTTTATCAGAACTTGTTTGGGGGAGGAACATTCCGGTTACACTGCGTAGTGAAAAAGAGATTGACGACTCCTCACAAAAAGAACAGTTAATGTTGTTGGCTAGGTTGGGTGTCGGATTATGCATCGGAGGACATTCATCGCGTGAATTCTACCCTATGCTTCAAGCTGAACTTAAAGACGGTTCAGTAATCACTTTAGCAACTGCCGATATTTCCGAGTCTCACGGCATATCATGGCTAACACAGAACTCAGTATCTCCATGGATTCATTCACAAACAATCGAAAAAGTGCGAGCCAAAAAGATTGATGCAGCGAGCTGGTTAGGTAGTAATTCAACAAAAGTGATCGAGTTAACTTCAAAATTAAATGGCCCAATCGAAAACTTTCCTCATCGCTTTGAGTCGTTGATCAAACATGAGGCACCGGCATGGATGGCGAAACTCGAGCTAGATCCGGTTTTATCAATACACTACGAGGACCGCTACTTAAAATCACCGTGGTCAGCATTGCTACTTGCAGGAGTATTTTGGGTCTTCAAAAGTGACGCTCTCGAAAACGTCTCTATAACTACACATTTTAAAGATGATTACGGTCGACCGAAATGGCTGTGGGATAATTGGACTGAATCAAGCGAGTACCTTACTGTGATGCCCAAATTATTCAATGCTATTACTCAAGTCCCATCCAAGATTGATTTGAAAAGTAATCTGAGCGATGTCTCTCATCGCCGATTACTCACCCTTACTCTACGATCAGGGAAGAAGGTTAAGTGTAGTTTCGACCAAGGAATGGGCTATTGGAATGTGCATGCACCCAACCCTAGAGATCGACTGTTTGATTTTGGTGGGTCAATAGATGACCAGCTACGATGTTTTATTGATGCTTGGTCTAGAGTTAACGTAACCAACAGCGGTACATGGCCTACGCACATTCTTCTTTATGATACTGAAGTCTCTTAGCTGATTAGCATTAAGTGTGGCAATGGCAAATCATTAATGTTACCAGTCTCACATTGATTATCTAAAATTTCAGGTGGATTACTCACTGAATCTTGACTTTGCCAAATGTCGGTTTCGACAGCACATTTGTTAAGCAATAGTTGCCTGAGCTGCAGAATTGCAGTTCAGCAATTGCTCAGATCCGGTAAAACCAGCTTGAACTATACCCAGTTTTCTAGCTCTAGCCCCTCTACCCTTTCAAATTCGCGCACGTTGTTGCTCACCAATATCCAACCTAAGGCTTTGGCGTGCGCAGCTATCCAGAGATCGTTGTTTCCAATCATGTTTCCCTGTTTAGTGAGCTGTGAACGTATGTCACCATACTGCGTTGCAGTATCTGCAGACATTGGCAGCGCAGGAACACTGAGAAGCAGTTGCTGAATCACACCGAAAGCCTGCTCACTGTTTTGGCTTTTTGCTGCGCCATACTCAAGCTCACCGAGAGATATGACTGACATTGCCACTGAACTTGGCTCCAGCGTCTCAAATTTTTGCAACACTGAGGGTGGGCGCTGCTTGAGTAAATAAATAAGAATGTTGGTGTCGAGCAAGTACATGCCTAAAACTCGACTCGCGCTTGCGGCATCTCATCAACTCTGCCCTCCTGCATAAAGTCATCTGGCATAGCGCCTAGCTTACTTAACGCCACGGCGAGGTTGGCAGGCCTGGGGCGAAGTACCAATTCATCGCCACGCTTAAAGATCTCTACCGTATTGACATCAAAGCGAAATTCCTTCGGTATGCGGACCGCTTGGCTATTGCCGGATTGGAAAATTTTGGCTTCCATAGGTGGCATCTCATTAATGTGTATACGGTTTAATATATACATATCAAAAAAATATTCAATAGTTGTTCGCTTAAGACACATCGTATCAATCAGCTTCGATTGAGAGAACAATCCGTTTCCAAATCTGCCCCCGCCCGCAAACGCCCAGTTTAAGCGCTTTTCAGCCTGAACCCTGCACCTAGCCCGTTCTGTAAACTTGCAATGACCACCCTGCTTCCCAACTTTGTGGCCATATCTGCGCTATGGCGCAAACAGCTTTAGGAGATTGCCATGACGGCGGCAACACAATTGAAATTCGATTATCCGCACCACCCAACGGCGGAGGGCTATATGACCCAATCGATCAAAATGAAATATATGGAAGCGGCGATTAAGCAGCGCTTGCTGCCCGATGAGGCGTTTCGGATAGCCGATATTTTATCGCTCACAGCGGCCAATGATCCGAAGCAGCCGATTCAGTTTTGGCAGCTCTATAGCGTGGTGGGACAAGATTGGATTGTGGACCTTGTGACGCGCTTTTATCGGCGCGTGTTTGCCGATGAGGTGTGGTTTAAATCGGTATTTGAACGTGTGGGCGGGATGAATCGGCATGTGATGACGCAAGCTGGGATGTGGATTGATTGCATGGGCGGCGGTCAGGCGTATCACGGCGGCGAGTATCGGCTGAATTTTCATCACTATCACAATGCGATGGAGCTGATGAACGACAAAGGCGCAGCGCGCTGGGTGGAGCTGATGGTGCAAACGCTAAATGAACCCGATATTGACTGGACGGATGACCCGCGCGTGCGTGTGGCGCTCAATACGTTTTTGGCTTGGTTTATGGGCAAGTATGCGGCGGATTTTAGCTTTAAAGATGCGTTTGACAGTGCATTTGGCGAGACAAACGGGCGTTATAAGCGACGCATTAACTTTTTGAAAATGAGCGAGGCTGAGATTGAAGCGCTGCGCTATGAGGAGTTATTTGATGCGCTGGAGGCACGCCGTGTGAAGGTGGATGAGGACATGACAAAGCAAATGTTGGTGAGCAAAGCATTGGCGTTGTAGAGCAGATTGCTCTCTTGTCGTGCTTCGCACGATTCGCGGCAGCGGAATGCCGCTCCCACTTTTGGCGTTGTGCACTGCTGCGAAAGCCTCTGTGGGAGTAGCTCTCCGAGCTACGAATAGCTCTGTGTCGTGCTGCGCACGATTCGCGGCAGCCGAGTGCCGCTCCCACTTTGAGTGCTGTGCGCTGCTGCCTGAGCTTTTGTGGGAGTAGCTCTCCGAGCTGCGAATTGCTCTGTGTCGTGCTGCGCACGATTCGCGGCAGCGGAGTGCCGCTCCCACTTTGAGTGCTGTGCACTGCTGCCTGAGCTTTTGTGGGAGTAGCTCTCCGAGCTGCGAATTGCTCTGTGTCGTGCTGCGCACGATTCGCGGCAGC
>JABXHR010000102.1 GCA_013373515.1 Gammaproteobacteria bacterium
AGCGCCTCGGCCAATGCGGCTGCATCCATAATACCGAGGTTGACGCCCTGACCCGCCAATGGATGGATGGCGTGTGCCGCATCACCCACCAATGCCAATCGCGGCTTGCAATATTGCTCGGCCAGCTGCTTGCGAAGCGGAAAACTACCGACGCCCAACACACGGTTAATTTGCCCCAGTTCCTCTGGAAAATACCGACAAAACGCATCATGCAACGCCTCAGGCGAAAGCGCCTGTAGGCGATCCACTTCCTCGGCAGTGTGATACCACACCAAGGAACCATGACTCCCCGGCAGCGGCAAAAAGGCTTCTGGCCCTGTGGGCACAAATCGTTGCCACGTGATGTCTTGCTGTGGGTAATCGGTTTCAACGTTGGCAACCAAAGCCTTCATGGCGTAATCGTGGCGCTTAACTTGGATTCCAGCGCTTTGGCGAATGGTTGAATCAGCGCCGTCAGCGCCGACCAATAACTGCGCGTTGATATTGCGACCATCGCTTAAACGCACCTGTGCGTAACCACCCAACACATCCACACCGCGTACATCTGCATCGAGCACATAGTCGACGTTGGGCTGCTGTTGGGCCGCCTCAAACGCCGCGCGCTGAATCAAACGATTTTCGACAATATGACCCAAGTGGCTGTGGCCAAACGCTGTGGCGTCAAACATCACCTCTTCGCCCGACACCCCATCCCAGACCTGCATGCGACGATAAACCGCGGAGCGCATGCGCTCGATTCGAGGCCAAATACCTGCAGCATCCAGCACATTTTGGCTACCGAGGCTGATGGCGCTCACTCTGAGCTCCAACGCATCCGACGCATCGAATGCCTTCGGCGCATTGCGCTCTAGCACCACGACGCCGAAGCCAAGATCCGCCAACAGGCAGGCCAAGGTATTGCCAACCATGCCACCGCCTACGATGGCAACGTCAAATCGCTTTCGCTGGGTCATCGCGGCTGCACACTCCAGATCGATTGCTGCGCTTCAAAGGGCTCTGGCTGTGTTCGATTGAGCAGCAGGTTGGACGAAAATTGATCTTCGACCCCCATCGCAATCACCCGTTTGCGGCCCACGCTATTGGCCGTTGTGATGACAACATCGCCACTTCTGCCTTGAACGGCATTTAAAAATGCCTCAATCGTATTGACCTCGACGCCATTGACCGCCGTGATCACTTGGTTTGAGTAGAGTCCATCTGCATCAGCCTGACTGCCAGAATCAACCGATGCGATATAGATTTCGCTAGTTTCTTGGTTTTGTAGATAGCGCCACTCACTGATTGGCGGCTGCAACAAGGCACCTTGCCATTTGGCCGCAAAGGCGGTGCCTAGATGGTCAACCGGCTCCAGCGCAAAGCTGACTTTGATGGCTTGACTACCCCGCCACACGGTTAAATCCAGAGCACCGCTCAGTGCAGCACGATCTATATCTACGTGTCCCGAGATCGCCTCACCCGACACTTCCAGCACCACATCGCCGACGCGAAGCTGTGATGCTGCTTCACTGTCGCGTTTCACGGCTCGAATTACCGGCGCACGTCGCTGCAGGCCGCTGGCCTTGCGCAACGCTTGCAAAAACTCGGGAGCAATTTGGCGATCAGCAAGGTTGGAAAGTGACTCGTAAACTGCATGAAAACCCAGATCAAAAAGCGATTGATTGGCGTAGTATTCGTCCAGCAGACGCTTGATCTGTGATCCGCTTACTGCCAACGCCAGCTGCTCGACGCCTCCATCCGCGGTGTTGACCGCATAGCTGCCAAGTATGCCCTCTAAATGCCCTTGATCATCGAACAGTACCCCGCCCATGCTTTGGGCCAAAGATGGAATCTGAAATAAGTCCGCCGGCACTTGCATGTAACGCGGACGATTGGACTGCGCAACCTCAAGCGCGTAGGGCTCAACGCGGGTAATTTCACGTTTAAATAGCCCAGCATCCAGATCAAAGCCAACAAAGGTCAAGCCCGAGCCCAATCGCTCTGTCTCTGCAATGGTCAACGGCGGCCACTCCACGGATGCAAGCCAACTGGCATCGATCTTTAGCAAGGCAAAATTGTGGCGTGGATGCAGCATGACCACTTGCGCAGGCACATCCACCGAATCGAGCAAATTGACGAGTGCATCGCCCAAACTGACTGGAACGGTATTGCGGTCCGCCAGTATCAAGCCTTGCGACTCATCAACCAGTAATCCCCAGCCCTCATAGTGTGGCGCAAAAGTATTGTCGATCGGGTGTGGCACATCAAAACTCACTTGCACCAAACGCGGTAAAACACGGTCGATTTGCTCATCGCCAACGGGCAACAATCGCAACAGCTCAGGCTGAGGGGCACGGGTGACCGCCGGTTGCAGCGCCAATGGCGTACATTGCCATTGATCGCTCAGTAGCTCGGTATGACACTGACGTGCCTCAAACCAGTGCGTGTTCCATTCGATAAAGCGAGGCTGCGGCAGATGCTCACGTCCGACTTCTAAAAACGTCACTTGCTGTTGCTGGCCTTGATGTAGGAGCGGTAGCTGCGCAATGAGATCGTCGAGCGACTCAATAACGGCGTCACCCAATCGAGTAATAATGGCATAGTCGGGGACGCCAGCTCGACGCAGCAAATAGCCAGCATTGGCCACAAATACCCCACTGACACCGCCCTTGATCGATTGCATCGCGCTATTGGGGATCGACTGAAAAATCGTATCGCCGATCTCGACAAAGCTCGCCAATTGTTCACGTTGCAGGTCCGCGACCTGAGCCGACACGTCGATCAATTCGCCATTGCGTAGAATTTCAAGCTGCGTCTCTTGGCCAACTAATCCCGCAAGCGTTCGTTCATAAGCCACAAAGTTCTCGATTTGTTCGCCGTTGACCGACCACAATACATCGCCCACCTCGACGCGCTTGCCCACACTTGCGTCTGGCAAGATATTTTCTGCCATCAACAAACCATCTGGCTTGCGTCCAAAACCCACTAGCTCATCAACGTTAACCCCATAGCGCGCAAGCTCACTGACCGGCCGATACACCCAAATCACCCCGAGTCCGCCACGCTTAGGTATTTCACCGTCCTGTAACTGCTCGATGGTGTCTTGGATGATCGGCAGCGGCAGGTAAAAACTCGCTGCAGTGCGCGTGTTTGCCCCCGCATTTAACGCAACGACCTCGCCTTCAACGTTAATCACGGGCGATCCCGAAGAGCCGCCGGAGGTACTTGAGGCGGCTTGAATGTAAAACGTGTTGTAATCGTTGTAACGTAGCGTGCCGTAATAAGGTGCCTCTCGGTCCAGCTTGGCGATGATGCCGCTGAGGATGGACAGCTGCTCGCCACCATCCGCCCCAATCACGCGAATACTCTGTCCAACCGACAATTTCTCTGGTTTTAAGGTCAATTCAGCCGGCGACTCAGTGAGTGCTTCAGGCGAATATTGCAGCACCGCAAAATCATGGATTGGATCGCGATACAACACAGATAGTGACGCTTGTTGCTGGCCAGTAAATGTGCCGCGAATACTCACCGGACCGCGGCCAGTGACATGGCGATTGGTCAGAACCAACCCTCTTTTTTTGTCGATCACAAACCCTGTGGCCGTCGATACACCCGCCATCTCAGTATCCACAGAGCGCTTATACGTCACATGCAGCTGCACGACCGCCGGTATCGCGACGTCGAGCGTTTCAGTCCAAGGGTCAATGGATTTGGCCAATGAGGCCCGATGTACAAGCAGCGCAAAAATGCCTGCTGCAATGACGAGGAGTAGTTTTTTATGCATTCGGAAAGTGTACACTGCATGACATTGAACTTTGGCCAAATTTTAGCCGATCAAGGCGGTAACTTTCGACCCATGACCCATGACACCCAAATCGTCGATGCCCTACGCGAAGCGTCGGGATATATCCACGCGCTGCGCGATTCTGTATTGGTGGTACACCTTCAAGCCCATCGCTTGGACGATGACGTGGGCCAACGCACAATCCAAGACTTGGTGCGCCTCAAGCAGTTTGGTGCGCGGATCATTTTGGTGCACGGTATCAAGCAAGCGTTGAATCAGGCTGTCGGTGATCACACGTTGCTAAACGGCCAAAGAGTAAGCAATGACGACATTCTCGACCACGCGAGCAACATCGAAAATCGTGCCATGCAGCGCGTGGAAAGCATTGTCAGCGTCAGTAGCAGCCGCCACTCACTTGGGCGATGCTCTGTGGTGGCGGGCAATTGGGTCACTGCGCGTCCGCTTGGCGTGATCGACGGCGTCGATCACCTCAAAACCGGCGTGGTACGCAGTATCGACAAACATGCTTTGCTCTCGATTACCGAGGCCGGTCATATCGTGCAGGTCGGTCCCGTTCAGTATTCCATCACAGGCGATCGTTACAACATCCGTACCGATGATATGGCCATGGAAATTGCCGTCGCCGTCGGCGCGGATAAGCTGGTTTACCTCAATGAAACACCAAATGCAGAACGCTCTACGGCACTGAGCCCAGCCACTGCAGAGGCCATGGCTAAGACGACACCGTCCCTCGCCCACCAATTGCAACTGGCCGCTCGCGCTGTGCGACGCGGCGTTGGACGTGTGCATCTGGTGAGTGCCGATGACGACGGTGGACTGTTCAACGAATTGCTCACCCGCGATGGTGTTGGACGCTTGGTGAGCGCCGATCGCTACGAAGGCCTGCGCAAGGCCACCCTCGATGACGTCGGCGGCATTGTCAACTTGATCGAGCCTCTGGAGGCCGCTGGTCAACTCGTTCCGCGTGGACGCCAAGCCATTGAAATCGACATTGATCACTACTGGATTTTCGAGCGTGATGGCATGGTCATCGCTTGTGCGGCACTATTGCCAATCGGTGAGAAGGCATACGAAATCGCCTGTGTGGCCACCCACGAAAATTACCGAGGTCTTGGGCGCGCCGCCGCGTTGCTCGAGCACCTCATCGAGCAAACCGACGGTGAAGATCAAGTGTTTGCGCTAAGCACGCAAACCAGTAGTTGGTTTAATGAGCACGGCTTTGTCAATTGCGATCCAAGGACATTGCCCGCCGAACGGCTCGCTCGCTATGACCCCAAACGCGGCTCTAAGGTGTTATTGCTCAAACGCGGCTAATCAGCGCGTCGAATGGTCACCCAGCGATCCAGTCCTTTTTGAATATCGTCGAGAATTTTGTGCGCATTGTCCATCGAGGACAATCGCTCACGCTCATCGCTTTCGATGGGCAAAAGCTCAATCAGCCGATAGGCCACCCAGCGCGCATCGTTGGTGCGGCGAGTTTTGTACGGCATCGGTCCGCGCACTTGGTTTAGGATTTCATTGAGCAACGACACCAATATTTCGTGCTCGGGCAAGGTGGGTAGCGACTGTTCGGGCTCTGCGATTAACTCGACTTTTCCACGCTGCAAACCATCACTTTGGCGCCATATCTCGCTGACATCGACCCGGAAACGGCCTTGCACCAGTATTTTGTAAACTTTGGGCTCGGTTTCTTCGACGGAGTCAACCTCCACCATACAACCGCGGCCACGCGTGGTGGCTGAGGGATCAATTTCAGTGCCGCTCTCCAAGGTCGCCACCACAAACCCAGTGCCATTCGCAACGCACTCTTCGAGCATTTGCACATAGCGCGGTTCGAAGATTCGTAGCGGTAACAAACCATCCGGCAGCACAAAAGCGCCTAGCGGAAAAACCGGTACAGAATCAAACTGCAGCCCGAACATCGAAGAATTTGGTGCCATCGGTTTATGCTCCAAAATACCGTTGTCTTGTCTCTATTGGTACACTAACGCGCTTTATCAACATCGTCAGCGAATTAATGGCTCTCAATATTCATCTCAGCGCGCTCGGCTGTCGCCTAAACGAAGCCGAACTCAATCAATGGGCCACCGAGTTTACCAGCAAAGGCCACAAAATCACGCAGAGCACCGACGATGCTGATGTGTTCATTCTCAACAGCTGTGCCGTCACGGCAGAGGCTGTACGCAAGTCGCGCCAACAGTTGAGCAAAATGCATCGAGACAGCCCAAGCGCCAAGATCATTGCCACAGGGTGTTTTGCCACGCTGGAGCCCGAACGAGCAATGGATTGTGGCGTTGATTTGGTGGTCGCCAACGCCGATAAAAGCCAATTGGTCGCGCAAACCGAGTCGATGTTTGATCTTGATAGTGCCCCCGCAATGGCGATGGAGCCGGAAGCCACATTATTTGCACGTGGTCGCTCGCGCGCGTTCATAAAAATTCAAGATGGCTGCCGCCATAGATGCAGCTTTTGCATCGTGACAGTGGCTCGCGGTGAAGAAGTATCGCGGCCAATCGACGATATCATCAAAGAGATCAACGCGCTCTATGCCGTCGGAATACGAGAAATCGTGATTGCGGGTGTACACGTCGGCGGTTATGGCAGCGACTTGGACACCGATTTGAAGGCGTTGGTCGAGGCCATTTTGGCCAAAACCGATGTGCCACGCATTCGTTTTGCATCAGTTGAGCCCTGGAATTTACCTGAAGGTTTCTTCGAATTATTTACCAACCCGCGCGTCATGCCACACATGCATTTACCGCTGCAATCTGGCAGCAATAGCGTCCTAAAACGCATGGCCCGACGTTGTCGTACAGAGGACTTTGCTGAGCTGGTTGCCACGGCCAGAGCGTCACACCCCAATTTTAATATCACCACAGACATCATCTGCGGTTTTCCCGGTGAAACCGAGCAAGAGTTTGCTGACTCATTGGCATTTATTGAATCGATGAACTTCGGGCACATTCACGTGTTCCCCTATTCAAAACGCGAAGGCACCGGTGCTGCTCGCATGCCCAACCACCTCGACAATGCCACCAAAAAACAGCGTGTCAAGGAGGTCGAAATGCTAGCCAAGCAAAGTCGTCAAAACAATCACCGGTCTTTGCTGGGCCAACAAGATCGTGTTCTGCTCGAGAATCGCACCACAAATGATGCCGATGGACGACCATTACGCTTTGGATATACCTGCAACTATTTGCGCGTTGCGGTTAAGGGCACTACCGAAGCTGGACAAATCATTGATGTCAGAATAGACCGCCTTGACGCTAGCGGTGAATATCTCGTCGCCGGACAAGAGGTCTAACCCCTTAAGGTTTTGTGACGGCCACCACGTATGGCCGTCAAAACCTTTCAAAATTCACAGGCGTTCGCCGCTAACAGATGCGTATCCACAGATCTGTGTCCCCATGAAAAACAATGGCTTCACCCTGATTGAGTTAATGGTGGCCCTCGCCATCATGGCGATGTTGATGACCGTGGCACTGCCCGGATACCAGCAACTGATCATTCGCGGCGAGCGCTCTGACGTGAAGCTGTTTTTAACTCGACTGGCGCAAAGCCAAGCGGAATATTATTACCTCACGACACAATATACGACGCTTGCAAATCTGAACTTGGACGATGCAGTCGATCAGCTCGACAATTACCGGGTCAACATGACCGTGAATAATGGTGCGATGCCACCGAGTTGGGTTGCAACGGTCACTCGCCAAGACGGCCGGGACATGGATTGCCTTGAATATTCCATGTCAAACATCACTTACGACGCGACCAACAGCAAATGTTGGGAACAATAATTCTGTAAAAGTCACCGCGAGTAACGTCGTCTACGGTCCTTTTTTCTGGCGATCCCGCTTCACTTTGTGCACTGCCAAACCTGCAACCAACATGCTTTACTAGCTCTACGATCATTTTTCGAAAATTGATGGGCAGCGCACAATCTGATTGCATTTCCAACAGACCATTTGTTGCGGAAATGATTGCTCAAACCAGTAATAATTCGCATAGCACCAAAACCAATCAATAATTACTATTAAACTCAGTAATAGTAAAATCGTTCCGACACACAGACACCAGGAGGCTGTATGCAGAACCCTCAAGATATCGATCTACTTGAAACGCAAGAGTGGCTCGATGCCTTACAGAGCGTAATTGACACAGATGGCGCCGAGCGCTGTCACTATCTCATCGAAAAACTGATGGACAAGGCCAGACGCTCTGGTGTGAATCTGCCCTACTCAGCCAACACCTCATATGTCAACACCATCCCACCGCACCTTGAAGTGCGCTCACCGGGTGATTTTGAAATCGAGCGCAATATCCGCTCAATGATCCGCTGGAATGCCACCGCCATGGTGTTGCGCGCCAACCGCGATGGTTCGGGCCTCGGTGGGCATATTGCAAGCTTTGCGTCGGCAGCCACACTGTATGACGTCGGGTTTAACCACTTCTATCATGCACCTACAGCAGAGCACGGCGGCGACTTGGTCTTTTTCCAGGGTCACTCGGCACCGGGCGTTTACGCGCGCGCATTCTTGGAGGGTCGCCTAACCGAAGAGCAGCTCGATAAATTCCGTCGAGAAGTCGACGGTGACGGCTTAAGCTCCTATCCGCACCCATGGCTGATGCCTGACTTCTGGCAATTCCCGACGGTATCCATGGGTCTCGGTCCATTGACGGCGATCTACCAAGCGCGTTTTATGAAGTACCTACAAGATCGCGGCCTGGCCAAAACCGATAACCGTCAAATCTGGGCCTATTTGGGCGACGGCGAAACCGATGAGCCAGAATCTCTGGGTGCGATATCACTGGCGGGCCGTGAAAAGCTCGACAACCTGAACTTTGTGATCAACTGCAACCTTCAGCGCCTCGACGGCCCTGTGCGCGGCAACGGCAAGATCATCCAAGAACTCGAGGGTGTTTTCCGTGGTGCAGGCTGGAATGTGATTAAAGTGATCTGGGGCTCTTACTGGGATCCATTGTTACAGCGTGATCATGACGGCAAGTTAGAACACCTGATGAACGTCACCGTCGATGGCGAATACCAAAACTTCAAAGCCAAGGGCGGCGCTTACACGCGCGAGCATTTCTTCGGCAAGTTCCCTGAGACCAAATCCATGGTTGCCACCATGTCGGATGCTGATATTTGGCGTCTCAACCGTGGCGGCCACGACCCACATAAAGTCTATGCAGCCTACCACGCGGCCACACACCACAAAGGCCAGCCGACCGTTATTTTGGCCAAAACGGTCAAAGGTTACGGCATGGGCGAATCGGGCGAAGGCACCAACGCGACACACCAGCAAAAATCGATGGACTGGGATTCATTGATGAAAATGCGCGACCGCTTCCAGATTCCATTGTCGGACGATGAAGTACGCGAGCTCAAATACGTGAAGCCAGAGCCCGGCAGCAAGGAACACAACTACCTGCACGACCGCCGCAAGTCTCTCGGCGGTTATCTGCCGACCCGCAAGAAAGTCGCTGAGCCGTTGGAAGTCCCTGCACTAGATACCTTTAAAGGCCTGCTTGAAGACTCTGGCGAGCGTGAGCTTTCGACCACCATGGCCTTTGTCAGAATGCTCACCGCGCTGACCCGCGACAAAAAAATCGGCAAAAACATCGTTCCAATCGTGCCAGACGAGGCGCGCACCTTTGGTATGGAGGGCATGTTCCGCTCGCTCGGCATCTACAGCTCTGTCGGTCAGTTGTACACACCGCAGGATCGCGATCAGATCATGTACTACAAGGAAGATAAAACCGGTCAAATCCTTGAAGAAGGCATTAACGAAGCCGGTGCCATGTCGAGCTGGATTGCCGCTGCGACCAGCTATTCGACACACGGCATCAACATGATTCCGTTCTACATCTACTAT
>JABXHR010000184.1 GCA_013373515.1 Gammaproteobacteria bacterium
ATCGGCTCCCACTCGAGCTCTACACCTTCGCTTTATCCCCGCGGGACGGCGACTCCGCTCGCCGGAAATCCGAGCTCAAACGAAGCCCATTCGCCGATACGGAGATCGGCTCCCACTCGAGCTCTAAACCTTCGCTTTTTCCCCGTCGGACGGCGACTCCGCTCGCCGGAATGCTGAGCCAAAGCGAAGCACTGGGAACTCGCCGATGCGGAGATCGGCTACCAGTTTAGCTCTGCAATTTCGCTAAAGAACACGTCAGTTTTTCGCTAAGCCGCACGTCCATAAAACCCGATACGCTCTTCGTCGCTGAACATCACACCCGGTTTCTCGAAGAAAGAAAATACTGCAATAACACGGCAGCGTTCACCTTTGACCGCGGCGACTTTATGCGGTGTATTTTTGCCACGGAACACATTTAGAGTCCCTGGCGAGAGGGTCAAATTACGCACTTTAGGGTCTTCACCCTTCAATAGCTTGGCCACCCCGTCATAATTTGGATCATTCTCAGTCCGAAGATCTGTTCGGTAAACAAATTCACCGCCCTGCTCGGGGGCTTGCAGCAACATTGTGGTGGTAAATTCAGATCGATCAAAATGCCAATTCAGCAGCTGCCCTTCGTGATAAGACATCGCATTGAGCGCGGCCAGCGGGTCGGCCATGATGTGCAAGTGTGTTTTGTCCATGGTGGCAGCCAAAAAGGTTGCAAACGGTGGCCAACGATAGAGCAGATCCATGGGCGTGCCCCGCAACTGGTCAGCGCAAAGGGTATTGTTTGAGGTGTTAAAGCGCATCAGCGCCGGGTGATCGTCCGGCAGTCCTGGCAAGGATTGGGAAAAGTAGATATTGTGCTCGCGTTGATGCACAAAGCTTTGCTCACGAAAGAGCGGCGCAAGATCCGCTGCAGTTTGTTCCGCGATATTTGGGTCAAGTAACCCCTCTAGATTGAACATGCCATCCCGAGCAAGTGCCGTTTTGCTCTGTGCAACCAGATCGTGCCACGCTTGAGTGTTGGGCTGATCAAGTGGGTAGCGCTTAAGATCGAGAAATTCAAACATGTATCGGCCTTCGATTTGCAGTCACTTGCGGCACATCATAAGCGCGCAATGCATTACACCGCCAATGTGATCGCGCCATCTACGCGACGCCAACGAAGACCTAGTCATCATTGACAGTAATCGCTAATATCAACGCCCCTCCACATCCAGAGGCACCCCGTGTCAGATCGTCCATCCATAGAAACACTCACCCAAAGCGGTATTTCGCTGAGCTTATTCCAAAAGACACTGCTAATTACAGACGGATCTGTCACCGAACTGGTAGCGCTCTACACCGGCAAGCCCATTGTGGCGAGGAAAATTGATCAACAGATCGTCGACGAATGTCCGCCAGCGGACTTTGCAATCAACAGCCCAACGCCGTTAATGCATCGACGGATCTTATTGTGCAATGCAGAAGACAGAACACCCTATCTCTACGCAAAATCTGTATTTATTTTGAACAGATTGGACAGCAACACCCAGCAGCAACTCATCGCATCCGATAAGCCAATCGGTCGAATTTGGAAAGACGACAAAACCGAAATGTTCCGTGAAATTATCGATATGCGCACCGAGCAAGACGCAGAAATCGCCGCTCACTTCAATGCGCCACCGACACAGCCGCTGATCTCGCGCAGCTACCTGTTACATCAGCAGCGACGGCCGTTTGGGCTGATTACAGAGACGTTTCCCATTGATGCATTTGCGTAACGCATCAGCTGGGCAAATGCCCCACTTTGACGTAGATCAGTGCACCATCTTCACGAGTGAAAGGGGTATGTTGACTCAAATGCGGGCTACGCAGCCATGATCCTGCAGGATAGGACCCGTGCTCATCATAGAACGTACCCTCGAGTACAAATATCTCTTCGCCACCCCAGTGTTTATGCGGGTTAAACTGCGTGTTGGGTGCCCACCGCACCAGTGCAACGCTCTCGGTGCCATGCTCGTGAAGCGGCAATACCGACAGCCCCTCAACCAAGCCGGGCCGCCATTGCGCGGTTTGGGTATCCACCGAAAACTGCGCCTGATCTTCCGCGGCAAACTGCTGCAGTTTCACTAGAATCGTCGCGCCCTCTGCACCAATGCGCGGCGTGTGTGAAGTGCCGATCGGGTTACGCACATAACTACCTTTGGGGTAATCGGCGATTTCATCGGAAAACACCCCGTCCAACACCAAAAACTCCTCTCCGCCGCAATGCTCATGCGCGGGAAAACTAGCGTTCGGCGCAAAGCGGACAATTGTGGTGGCTCTGGCTTTTTCCTCGCCAATGCGATCGAGCATCATGCGGCTCACGCCAGATGCCGGTGCACTCACCCATTGATAATCCTCTGGGCGAATCAAGACGCGCTGTGAAAAATCTGCGTTGAGCGTAAAGGTGTCTGACATGATGGATATACGGCGAAAGGTTTTGGCAATGACCGAATGTTAGCACTCAAACTCTGCGACTGCGCTTTATCCCCATGGGACGGCAACTCCGCTCGCCGGAATACTTTGCCCAAACGAAGCGAATTCGCCGATGCGGAGATCGGCTCCCACTCAAGCTCTGCGACTTCGCTCGACTCCGTGGGACGGCGACTCCGCTCGCCGGAATGCGGACCTCAAACGACGCCCATTCGCCGATGCGCCAACTAAACGCTATCGTCGATCAACCACCCTTGAGCCACCGCCTGCTCGACGTTTTTCGAAAACCACGCATAAATCTCGGGGTAATCCTCAGCGACAAAGGCATGCGCCGCTTTAACCTGACTACGCTTCACCCCATTGTCGATCCAAGCTTGACCGCCGCTTTGCATGTTTAACAAGAACGGCAGCAGTCGATCGAGCACTTTCAGAAGCTGTGCTTCTTTGCTGCGACCGTGTTCTTGCTCATCCCAGGTCGTGAGCAACGGCAATGTGCATCCGGGATGTTCAGCAAGCGTGGCGATGTAATTGCGCTCCTGAGCATGCGCCTCGCGCCGAGCGCTGTCGTATAAAAACGTATCACCAGCACCGATTTCACCGATATCGTGTACCAAAGCCAGCTGAAGCAGCTTCAAAAGGTCAAAATCGTCCTGCAAATGCTCGGCAAAGGCCCAACAGGCCATGGCCAAGTGCCACGAGTGCTCGGCGGAATTCTCAAGTCGAGCACCGCCTTGAATATAGCTGCGCCGCTCGACGGCCTTAAGCGCATCGAGCTGCCATAGAAAATCGATAATATTGGGTTGGGTGGCCATCTACGATGCTCCAATCAGATCGACACTATGATGCCCCAATCAATCGCCGAAGTGCTTCATTTCCTCTTGGGTTTTGGCGCGCTCGAGCGCTGCCATGGCGATTTCCAGTTCATGCTTGGCACGGCTCAACACACTGAGCTGGGTGTCGATATCTGCATTGAAGTCCGGTTGATTGACCAACGGCTGCAAATGGCCTGCACTTCGCAAAGCCATGTGCCGCGCATACTCTGCAGCCACCACTCCTTGTGGGTCTGCATGCATCAGCTGCCCCACGGCGGTAAAGTCCGCCACTTCCAAATCCGCATAACTAAAGCCGTTAACCAGAGTGATGCGCTCGCCGTCACAACGAACGCCTTTGGCTTGATGCACCACATAGTTGCCCTGCATCAAAATCGCATGGCCCGCGCCAGGCATGTCTGGAGCAATTACACGATCCGCAGGGACGGGCTGACCCTCGGCTTTAAGCGCAGCCATGTCGTCACGCGTGCCTTTTAAATACTGAAACTCGCCGCCCTCAACTTGATTGGGGTCGGTTACAAACATCACCGTGTCGACCTGTAGGGTGTCGTAATGCCATTTGTCGACATTGTCCCCCACCGTTAGCGGCTGGTAATTGAGGTGGGCCATATTGTGCAGCATCGACAGCGGGCGCAGCGGGGTCTGCATAATGGCTGACATATGCGCCGCCACCTCCACCGATGCACTGAAATCACGCAAAAATTTGGAGCGGTAAATGCCGCCCCGAGTATTGCGGGCGATGCGTGGATTTGAGGTGGTAAACGCTTCAAGCTGTTTACAAACGTGGTACATCGCCTCAACCCCTTCATCCGACAGCACGCGAAAAACGGAGGTCGCTGCAATCGGTGTGGGCGTTGTGGCGAGGATCGATTCGTCATATCCCAAATCGAACAGCGTCAGCGTATGCGCTGGCATTTCGAGCGCCAGGTGCTTTGCCGGATCAAACGCCGGATCATCAGCAATTGACGCATCAAATGGCCCATTATCGGGAAACAAATTTAAGGCTAAATCGTAGGTCATGTCGAAGCTCGGTCATCAGTCGACATTGATTAGACCACGCGCAATATCTATCGCATAATGATAAAAAATTACATATCCATAAGCATTACTTATGAAACTTGAGCGCATACATTGGCAGCTGCTGGTGTCGTTGGAGCAAGAAGGCACGCTCACCGCGGCAGCACGATCACTGCATATCACGCAAGCGGCCGCCAGTCAGCGATTTCGCGAAGCCGAGCGCCGACTGGGCATTGAGCTCGCCGAGCGCAACCAGAAAACATTGCGCCTCAACGACGCAGGGCTGCGCATCGCGTCAACTGCAAAACAAGCCCTAAGCAGTATTCAATCCGCTGAAGACGATGCACGGTGGCTGGCGCAGCGACAACGACCAAGGTTGCGACTGCAACTCGGGGTATTCGATATGCCTTGGGTCTATCAGCTCTGTCGGCAAGCCATAACGGACAGCGAAATTGATGCAGATCTAGAGTGGATTGCGGATAGAAGCCAGCGCATCGAAACCGCCTTTTCTCGCGATGAAATCGACCTTGCCATCCACCCACAAATAACCGGCGCAACTGAGCTGACATCAATTGGGCCAGACACCCTTGTTGCAGTGCTTCCGACAGGCTTAGCAGAAAGCCGCCTAGACACCATCAGCGCGCAAGCACTCGCAAAGTGGCCGTTCTTCACCTACAGCCTAACCCTGCAAAACGGCTGGGAATACGAGCGTTTTTTCAAACCTGCCGCCGCGGTGCCGACCCAAATGGTAAAAATCGAGAGCATATCGGGCCTACTGGCAGCAGTGGGGTCTGGCGATGGTGCCACCATACTGCCCGCGAAGTGCGTCAACGGGCACCCCGCGTTGCAAGTTCTGGCCCTTCAAAACACCCAGATACACTGCGAATGGGGTTTGCAGCTTAACCCCAAAATCGCGCACCTAAAGCCGGTGCTGTCAGCAGCATTAAAACGGGGCTTTCAGGCACGGTTTACACATTGAAACAACGGCAAAGTGACACTACATTACCCAAACAACCAACCTCACGAAAAACAATGAACCTCTCTGAAATTGCAAACTTCCGCTACGCCACCAAAGCCTTTGACCCCAGCAAAAAAGTCGATACTGCTACCTTTGCGCAAATCGAACACATGATGCGTATGAGCCCCTCCAGCATCAATGGCCAACCCTGGCATTTCATTATCGGTAGCACCGACAGCGGCAAGGCAAGAATCGCCAAGGGCACCGTCGGGCCGTTTGAGGTGAATAGAGCCAAGGTCATGGATGCCTCGCATTGCGTGGTGTTTTGTGCCAAAACTGGCTTTGATGCGGACTATGTCGATCAGATACTCGATGCCGAAAGCAAAGATGGCCGAATTCCCAACGACGACATGCGCGCCATGCGCAGCAAGGTGATGAATATGTACGCCGATATCCATCGCAACCAGCTCGACGATGTTCAGCACTGGAATGAAAAGCAGGTGTACCTCAACCTCGGATTTACCCTGCTCACCGCCGCCGCGCTCGGCGTAGACTCGGTGCCAATGGAAGGGGTTGATGTCGATGCACTCAACGCGGAGTTTGACCTACCGGCCAAGGGCTTAACCGCTGTATTTGCGGTCTCTTTTGGCTATCGCGCCGACAACGACGCGAATGCTGCCGCGCCTAAGTCGCGCTTGGCGGCTGATGCTGTGTTTACACACCTCGATTAATGACCATCTGGGTAGACGCAGACGCTTGTCCGCGCACGGTCAAAGAGGTGTTATTTAAGGCCTCCACGCGCACCAAAATGCCGCTCATTTTGGTGGCGAATCAATCACTCGCAGTGCCCTCTGTAGCTTGGATCAAAATGGTTCAAGTCGCCAGCGGATTTGATGTGGCCGACCACTACATTGTCGGCCAGATTGCCAAAGGCGACCTTTTGATTTCGGGCGACATCCCTCTGGCAGACGAAGTCATCAAACAAGGCGCACAAGTGATCACGCCAAGAGGCGAAGAGCTTACAGCCAGTAACATTCGCCAGCGTCTGAATATGCGCGATTTTATGGAAGAGTTCCGCGATAGCGGCATGGTGCGCGGCGGGCCGCCCGCGCTGAACAGCAAAGACCAGCAACGCTTCGCCAATGCGCTCGATCGCTGGTTAGCGCGTAACCCCATCGGCTAGGATGGTCGCGGCTCTGCGAGACGCGATTCGCGACACTCGCTCCCACAAAAGATTTTTGCGTCACTGCGTGGATTAGATTCGCGAGTGAGGATACTCGCTCATACAAAAGGATTTCGCGTCGCTGCTTGAACTAACGCGATCACTTTGAAAACCGTACCCAATACGGGAGCGACTCTGCGAGCCGCGATTCGCGAGTGGGGACACTCACTCCCACCAAAGATTTATGCGGCTGTACGAGCCGCGAATTGCAAGTGGTACACCTGCAAACTTCAGCGTAGTCACCCGCCAGATTGACAGTGCTGGGAGCACAACCGATTAACGGTTAAACTAAGCCATTCCCAAACGCCCCGATCTGCGATGACCGACATCCAAGCGCTTGCGGCGGAGTTGTGTAGCGGCAACCGTCGAGCATTGTCCCGCGCCATCACCCTTGCCGAATCCACACGCGACGATCATCGCCAGCAATCTGCCGAGCTACTCGCTGCCGTGCATGGCAAAGGCAAAGCGCTGCGTATCGGCATCACCGGCGTGCCAGGCGTGGGCAAATCTACTTTTATCGAAGGGTTAGGCCTGCACTTGATCGGACAGGGCCATAAGGTTGCGGTCCTCGCAGTCGATCCCAGCTCGACGCTACGCGGTGGTGCGATCTTGGGCGACAAGACACGCATGCAGGCGCTCACCCAACGATCAGAGGCGTTTATTCGCCCCTCTCCTAGCGGTAGCACGCTTGGTGGAGTAGCTCGGCGCACATTCGATGCCGCGTTGCTCTGTGAAGCGGCGGGTTACGACATTGTCTTGATCGAGACCGTTGGCGTTGGCCAATCGGAGACCACTGTGGCGAGCATGACCGATGTGTTTATGCTGCTATTGTTACCCGGTGGCGGCGACGACCTACAAGGCATCAAGCGCGGCATTATGGAATTGGCCGATTTGATATTGGTCAACAAAGCCGACGGCGATAGCGCCAAACTTGCCAATCACACGGTGGCCGATTATCGCGCCGCACTACAATTTTTACCGCAAAAGCGCCCCTACTGGCGCTGTAAAATTCAAGCAATGAGCGCACTCACCCAGACCGACTCCATCGCCGAGGCTTGGCAGAGTGTGAAAAAGGTGATTGAGGCGGCCAAAGACGCTGGCGA
>JABXHR010000076.1 GCA_013373515.1 Gammaproteobacteria bacterium
ACCAATCGAGCAGCGGCTCGGTAAACCCGATCATTGCGCTTTGAAGTGCCCCGATTTTCCGCCGGCCTTTTCAAGCAAACGAACTCGCTTGATCACCATGCCTTTGTCCATCGCCTTGCACATATCAAAAATCGTCAGCAACGCGATCTGTACACCGGTGAGCGCCTCCATTTCCACACCTGTTTTGCCGTCGCACTCGCAGCGGCACTCACAATAAACTCCATTGTCAGTGAGTTCGAATTCAACATTGACGTGAGTCAGTGGCAAGGGATGACACAACGGAATCAGATCTGAGGTGCGCTTGGTGGCCATAATCGCGGCTAAGCGCGCCACGCTGAGCACATCGCCTTTTTTGATTTGTCCAGATTTGATGCGCTCCAGAGTATCGGGCGAAACATCAATTTCGCCTGCTGCGATTGCGGTGCGGTGGGTCACTGACTTGGCAGCAACATCAACCATATGCGCCTCACCTTGGGCGTTGAAATGCGTAAGTTTGTCCATGGTGGTTTGTGGCCAGAAAAACACTGAGTGTACCAAAACTACTCAAGCCATCTGCAGCTATCCCGCACGCCCAAATCACTGCAGCACCCTCGCTGCTGTGCAATAATTCTGCGCATTGATGACGAGACAACCGCATGATTGAAGTAAAGTTCCTTGCACGCCTCAAAGAGGAGATCGGCCAAGACAGCATGGAAATCGCCGCCCGCGACGGCATGACCATTGCCGACATCAAACAGCAATTTTTCTCGGATGCGCAGTTTCAACTGCCGATTTTACAAGCGCTAAATCACGAATTTTGTGATGAAACCACCGCCGTGAGCGATGGCGATATCGTTGCTTTTTTCCCTCCAGTCACCGGAGGCTAATGTGGTTATCGTCAGTGATGCAGCCATAGATCCCTATCAGCTACTGGCAAACTACGAAGCCCAACTTTCCGCCCGAGGCAGTGTAGGTGCAGCGGCTCATTTCATCGGGCTGATGCGTGAATTCAATGAAGGCGACGATGTTGTCGGCATGACCCTCGAACAATACCCAGAGATGACACGACGCGCACTCGACAAACTACGCCTGTCGCTGATTGACGACTTTGAGTTGAATGATGCGCTCATCGTTCATCGAGTCGGCGCACTACAAATCACTGACCCCATTGTGGTGGTTGGCTGTTGGTCGGCTCATCGCAAAGCCGCATTCGAAGCCTGCCGCGCTGCGATGGAACGCCTGAAATCAGACGTGCCACTTTGGAAAAAAGAAACACTCGCAGATGGCTCGACACGCTGGGTTGAGCAAAATACGCCAGGCTACTAAGCAAACTGACAACCCCGTCACAAAACCTGCCAGATAGACGCAATCGCCGCAGATCGTCATTCAAAACTGGTGACTGCTCGCCGATAGCTTGTCAGTAGACAACGGCGATCACTATGAGAACTTCCAACAGCACGAGACCTACATCAGGCTTCACTTTAATTGAACTGGTGATCGCCATGGCATTGGTGGCCTTTTTCACCACGCTCGCCGTGCCCAACCTTCGCGAATGGGTTGCCGATTCAAAACTCAACAATCAAGCCAGAAATCTGGTCAACATGATCAACATGGCGCGCGCAACTGCCAGAGCCACAAAACGAGTCACGGGTATTTGCTTTGCCGAGAGCTTCGATGACTGCAAAGTAACTGCAACTGCACTGCCTTACCGCTTTGCCAATAACATTCAAAACCAGAAACTATGGGTCGCATCGCTTGCCACACCGGGCGACGTGAACAGCTGGACGGTCGAAGCCCAAAACACCATCGGCATCGGCACACTTGAGGTCTACATCAAAGCCTCTGACACAGAGATCGCAAACCGTGGCAGCCAAGGCATTCCCACTGGATTTAGTGTCGGCGAAGTGTTCGGCGGCTTTCCGTTCGCATTCGCACCGGATGGCGCATACCTGCACAACAATCACGGCAACCGTATGACGCGCCGCCCTGGCAAATTGTTTTTGTGTTCGAACGAATTGCAGCGCGCGGTGGTGGTGGACATTCCCGAGTACTCTGCACCGAAAATTGAAGAGGCCATCATCGTTGAAATGAGTGATGACGACGCGATCGAACGCTACAACGATGCGTGCACGCGCTGATCAGGACACCTACATGACTTACGCCAAACTCAAAACACGCCTGCAGCTGGGCATCTCAACCCTAGAGACCATGGTCGCCATGGTGCTGATTGGCGTGTCGATGCTGATTTACATGGGCACATTCGCCGAGTCCTCGCAAAACACCTACAGCGTGCTGGTCAGCTCTCGCGGCGACTTACTGAGCGAGAGCCTCACCGAGATGACACTGGCACACCCCGAAATCATCAACGCCTACAATTCACTGGGCGGCATGCCAACCAGCGCCATCGACTGCAGCACTGCAACGTGCTCGCAGAGTGCTTTTGCCACTTACAAGTTAAAGGAATTTCACGACTACGCCAAGTCCACGCTCAAGACCGATGCCGTGAACATGGTGCTTGTCAGCACGCCTTGCTTTGGCACGACAGACAAAAAGCGGCTACACAATTTTAATTGGACGATGACATGGACGGACCCTGCGACCGGATTGGATTTCAACAAATCCAAAGGAGTCAGACGCGAATGCTAAATCGAAAGCAGAGCAGCGGCTTTACCCTGCTAGAACTATTGGTTGCCTCCATGGTCGGACTGGTCGTTATTGCGGGCGCCTATACGTTCTATAGCGATGGGCTGCGCAGCGCCAAGCGCCAAGATGTGCGCACAGATATGGTCTCTACCATTCAAACGGCCACCGCAGCACTCAATTACGATCTGCGCATGGCAGGCTATCACGGTGGCGCGATTAACGGCCGCAGTATAGACCGGTCCGAAATCGAATCGGCAGGCAGCGGCTGCCAGGCCTGGATCGGCGACCCATCATGGGCGATCAAAGGCGAAGTGGCCAACAGCAGCGGCTCCACCAAATGCAGCGAAATCGCTGGACTCAGCCTAGAGAGCGACCGCCTGACAATAGCCTATGCCAATCACAACCCAGTGACGGCGGGCAACATGCACAACTTGGCGATCTATCTCAAGCACACCGCAGGCAAAGGCGAGTTGGTGCTCGGTCCGAACCGCACCGATTTAGCCACCGAACCCCAAGGCACTGAATATCGAGAGTTTAACCTTGTGATGTACTACATCCGCGAAGGGAACGCCGATCGACCGCCAAGCCTGATGCGCGCCAAACTGCGCTCGGACGATGGCGGCAATATCGTGACCGATGAGCAAGTGATCGCAGAGGGTATTGCGCGTTTCAATGTCGGCCTATCGACGCTCGATGACTGTGACGTGGACGGCTGCGCGACCGTGGCAGAAGAGGCACTGGACGGGCCTGTTTTTGACAGTGTCAAGAACAACCAAATGATCACCGCGGCTCGCTACGAACTCTTGATTCAATCAAACCAAGAATTATTGCCGAGCGACTACCGCTCAAACTTCAGTCTGATGTGGGGTCGAACTGCCAGCTTTAATGATCGCTACGCCTATGAACATGTTAAGCAATATGTCGATCTGAGGAACTTTTGATGACTGCCATCGCAAAAAAACAACATGGCGTTACGCTCGTCATTGCTCTGGGCACCATGGTGGTGTTGAGCCTGCTAGCGCTCTCCATCCTAAAAACCAATGAAACCGGGTGGAACATCAGCAATATCTTGCGTAAAGATGCGCGTTTTCATGATGTGCCATCAGAAATCGGCAACTCTAGCTTGACCTATCAAAACACCGAAAAACAAGATGAACTCCTAGCATGGGGCACGGTACGCAATATCCTTTCTAAAGGCGCGGACGAAGGGCCGGGGGCAATCTACCCACTTGACAATAAGGTCGGCGAGGACGGTACCACCTATCAACGCCAGGCCATCTATCGCGGCACGGTCGGCGTCACCCAAGGGTGCTTCAATCTCGATTTGATAGAGTTCGAGTGCCACCTCATTGAAGTGGTTGCAAACAACGGCGAAGAAGAGACTCGACTGGGCTTTACCGTCCCGTCACGTCGTACAAATCAATTTTAATTTTGGCCACAAAAAAGCCGAGCGTTTGCTCGGCTTTTTTATTATAGAGTCAATGTTTTAATTCAACATCGCACGGACAAGTCGCAGCTCCTCTGCCGCACTGGCCATAAACTCACGTGTGTTGTCGGGATCAATTTGCGAACGCTTTAGCGCAACGCCCAACGGCGTACTTGAAAGCTTGGGCATATCTTGCTCACCACCACGATGCTCACTATCAATTAAACGCGCCACAATGACCACGTCAGACACTGACAAACGGTTACCTTGTGGGGTTCTAAACCAGTCGCGAGCGGTTAATGGCAATTCGACAAGCCAATCATCATACCCCCAGCTTGCCATCATCCAACTGCCAACACTCGGACGCAGTTTTCTGACCACAGCCTCAACCTGCACTGGATCGGCTTCGTTACCCGTTTGATCAAGAAAGTTAAGCACCGGAATTGCGCCCAGGTCATGCATCAAACCTGCGAGCATGGCACGCTCTGGGTTTTTCAGCCCCAAGCGGCGTGCCAACACCACAGCAATCGCAGCTATGCGAGCCGATTCGTCGTAGAGTTTTACAAAGGCGTCTTTCACCCAAGCGTGATTAGCTTTGAGAAGGTCTTTAATCGCCAGCGCAGTCACCACGTCACGAGCGCCAGTAGCGCCGATACGGTTGACTGCACCTGATAGTGAGTCAATTTGCACCTCGCCTCGTTGGGCAGGGCTGTTGACCACTTGTAAAATGCGTGCGACCAACGAAGGGTCTGCACTGATAATCCGTGAAATATCATCCAAACCTCGGCTTGGATCCGATACGGCTTTGCGCACCTTCACGGCCACTTCTGGTAGCGAGGGAAAGCGTAGCTCCCCCGCCTGAAAGGCGTCGAAGATTTGGTCAAATATTTGGTTTTGACCCTCGTCTAGCTCAACTTGGTGAATCACCACTGCGTCCGTTATTTGCTTATTATGTAGCGCTTGGAACTGTTTCTGATCCAGCTTTAAAATTGTAGACCCTGCTTCAAATTTCGCTGCAGTTGCGCCGGTTTCAAACACTGGCACCTTGGCTTCATTCGACGGCGCATAGAGGTGATCTTTCTTATCACCGTTCTTGAGCTCGGCCTCCCCTTCGACAAGGTAGGTTAACCAGCGGTGATCATCGCGAGCATCGACGCTCTCTGATTTGTCCAAGGTCATCAACACTGCACTTCTAGCCAGTGTTTCACGATGATCAAGATTGAGTTCGCTCACTGGCGCAAGTTGGCCAATGAGCTCGATAGGTTGATGGGTCACAGTATCAGACAATGTCTTTTCCTCGGATTCTCCTAGGACAATCGACCCGTGACGCCGATTCTTGAGTACCTAATTGGAGGTATCAGACTCACGTCGCAAAGCTTTGGGCACTGCAAAATGCACCGTCTCAACGGTAACGGTCCTCTCTTGTGGCACCTCAGCGCCGTGCTGGGCCAGAAGGTCGAGGACACCTTTAACCAACACATCAGGGGCAGAGGCCCCGGCGGTCACACCGATGGTAGACACATCGGCAAACCATGCGGAATCGATATCAGCCGCACTGTCAATAAGGTGCGAGGCAATGCCAGCCCGCACACCGAGTTCAGCTAGCCGATTACTGTTAGAGCTATTTTTCGCCCCAACCACCAATAACAAATCCACCTCATCAACCAATGCTTTAACGGCGTCTTGACGGTTTTGCGTGGCATAGCAAATATCATCTTTGCGCGGTGCCACAATCGACGGGAAACGCCCCTTCAGCACATCGACGATCTTTGCAGTGTCATCCACCGAGAGCGTCGTTTGCGAGACAAATGACAAATTCTCTGGATCATCCACTTGCAATTGCAGGGCCTCGTGCTCGTTCTGCACGAGGTAAATTTTGCCGCCAAACTGGGTGTCGTAGCGCCCCATGGTGCCCTCGACTTCTGGGTGTCCGGCGTGGCCAATCAAAATGACTTCACGACCTTTGCGGGAGAATCGGTTGACCTCTAGGTGCACCTTAGTCACCAGCGGGCAGGTGGCGTCGAAGACCTGAAGGTCGCGGCGCTTGCCCTCGGCTTCTACCGCAGCAGACACACCGTGCGCGCTATAAATCACCGTGTTACCGTCAGGCACTTCGTGCAGTTCTTCGACGAAGATTGCACCCTTGGCTTTTAAGCCATCAACGACGAATTTATTGTGCACCACTTCGTGGCGAACATAGATCGGGGCACCAAAGCTTTCGATGGCGCGCTCTACGATTTCAATGGCGCGATCAACACCAGCGCAAAAGCCACGCGGATTGGCTAACAGCACTTTCATGCAGACGCCTCTTCTTTGGAATCATCGAACCAAAAGCTCATAATCAACAGCACCACCGCGCCGCAAGTGATCGCGACATCGGCAATGTTAAATGTTGGGAAGTAGTAGCCACCATAGTGCCATTGAATAAAATCGACAACTCGGCCGGTTTGATAGCGATCAATACCATTGCCAATCGCGCCGCCTAGAATACTGCCTAGCGGCAAGAGATACATTCTATCGCTGCCATTGATCCGAAGCATCCAGATAATTAGCGCCACAGAGGCCAAAGCCGACACACCAAACAATATCCAACGCTGCGCACCGCCCATATTGGCCATAAAGCTAAATGCTGCGCCTTCGTTATAGGCCAGCGCTAGATTAAACCAAGAAAACACCTCTCTGGGCACGCCGTAGAGCAAATGGCTCTCGGCAAGCACCTTGGTCCATTGATCGAGCGCGACAATGATCAACGCAAGCACAAAGGCGATCGTTTTCACTAGGCCATCTCTCGTTGTTCGCCCGCACCATCGACGTTGTCGACACAACGACCGCACAGGTCATCATGACCCGCATGGTGACCGACATCCTCACGCAGATGCCAACAACGAGCGCATTTCGCATGCGGCGATTTGTGCGCAGATACTGCAATTTGCGCGGTATCTTCACCGAATCGCTGCGCTTCCTCGCTGGCTTCAGCCAAAGGCCGTACCGAGGCCTCTGACGTAATCAGCACAAAACGCAGCTCATCGCCCAATTTGGCCAATGCCGCTTGCGTCGCATCCTCAGCATAGACGGCGACAACCGCATCCAAGCTCGATCCGATCTCTTGAGAATTGCGCAAACCTTCGAGCACTTTGGCCACCGATTGGCGCACCTTTAGTACCGCATCCCAATCTGAGACGCTTAATGGAGATTTAGAGCCAGCAAGGTCCGGCCCCTCATATAGATCCGCCAAGAATACCGATGCCTCACGATCACCTGGCAGATTTTGCCAAACTTCATCCGTGGTAAAGGACAACACCGGCGAAAGCCAGCGCACCATCATTTCGCTGACATGATAAAGCGCTGTCTGCGCAGAGCGACGCGCAACCGAGTCAGCCTGCGTGGTGTATTGACGATCTTTGATGATATCGAGATAAAACCCACCTAACTCGACGCTGCAGAAATTGAGCACACGCTGATAAACAACATGGAAGCTGTAGTCTTCATAGGCTTCGAGCACTTCCTTTTGCAGCGCTTGCGCACGACCAATCACCCACGCATCCAGCGCAAGGAGTTGATCCGCAGGCACTGCGTGCTGCGCCGGATCAAACTCTGCCATATTGGCCAGCATAAAGCGGAAGGTGTTGCGAATACGGCGGTAGGCATCGCCGACGCGCTTGAGAATTTCCTGTGAAACCGATTGTTCGCCCCGGTAATCAGTCGTAGCCACCCACAGACGGATAATGTCTGCGCCCATGGTTTTCACCACATCTTGCGGCGCGATGATATTACCGAGCGACTTGGACATCTTGCGGCCCTGTTGGTCGACCGTAAACCCGTGGGTCAACACCTGCTTATAGGGCGCATGGCCATTGATCGCGCATGAATTCAACAATGAGGAGTGGAACCAGCCGCGATGCTGGTCCGAACCTTCGAGGTACATATCCGCCGGATAGGTCAAATCGTCGCGCTGACCTAAGACATGGTTGAAGGTCGAGCCCGAATCGAACCACACATCGAGCACGTCTTCGACTTTGCGATATTGATCGGCCTCATCACCCAGAACGTCTTTGGGATCCAGATCGAACCACGCTTGAATACCCGCCTGCTCAATACGCTTGGCCGCTTCTTCCATCAATTCTACGGTGCGCGGATGCAGCTCATCGGTCTCACGATGCACGAAGAAACAAATCGGCACACCCCAATAGCGCTGGCGGCTGATACACCAATCGGGACGATTGGCGATCATGCCTTCAATTCGCGCCTGACCCCAATCGGGAATCCACTTCACCTGCGCGATGCTATCGAGCGCGTCTTTGCGCAGACCATGGTTGTCCATCGAGATAAACCACTGCGGCGTGGCGCGGTAGATGACCGGCGTTTTGGTGCGCCAGCAATGCGGATAACTATGCTGGAAGCGCTCTGCCTTGACCAATGCGCCCGCTTCAGTGAGCGCCTCGGTAATGACTTTGTCCACTTTCATCACATGCAAGCCGGCAAAACGCTCGACGCTATCGCGGTAGAAGCCTTCATCGTCGACATAATTGAGCAGCCCAATGCCGTATTTCTTGCAGGAATTGAAGTCGTCAACACCGTGATCCGGCGCACTGTGCACCAAGCCAGTACCCGCATCGGTGGTGACGTAATCGCCCAAGATCAACAGCGAATCGCGGCCATAAATCGGGTGAATAAGCACCTGATTTTCAAGCGTCTCACCTTTAACTGTACCGACGACTTGGTAATCTTCGACAGCATAGCGCGCCATCACCATCGCCACCATTTCTTCGGCAACCACAATGCGCTCGACACCTAGTCCAAGATCAGCTTGCACCAGTGCATAGCGAAACTCTGGGTGGACATTGACGGCTTGGTTGGCTGGAATGGTCCAAGGCGTTGTGGTCCAAATCACCACGCTAACCGCACCGTCACCAGATACCCCATCGAATAAGCTCAAAAACGCCGCTTCATCGCGTGGCTTAAAGCGAACATCAATGGCGGTAGAGGTTTTGTCGTGGTACTCCACCTCGGCTTCGGCCAATGCAGAGTGCGCACCCCAACTCCAATAAACGGGCTTCAGGCCCCGATAGACATGGCCTTTTTCAACGATTTGCGCCAGCGTGCGCACGATGCCCGCCTCGTTGGCGAAGTTCATCGTCAAGTAGGGCTCATCCCAATTGCCAAGCAAACCCAAACGCTTGAAATCAACCAACTGTGCAGCAATTTGCTCACCTGCATATTCGCGACAGCGCGCTCGAAAGGTCGCTGCGTCAACGTCCTTACCGGGCTTACCGATTTCACCTTCCACCTTGTTTTCGATGGGCAGGCCATGACAATCCCAGCCAGGCACATAGGGGGAGTCATAGCCCATCAACTGGCGGCTTTTGACAATCATGTCTTTTAGAATTTTGTTGAGCGCGTGACCAATGTGAATGGTGCCGTTGGCATATGGAGGGCCGTCGTGCAGCACAAATTTGGGCCGACCAGCCGACTTTTCGCGAATTTGCTTCTCAAGCTGCATTTCGTCCCAGCGCGCCAACATACCGGGCTCGCGCTTGGCCAAATCGCCTCGCATAGGAAAATCTGTCGCAGGAAGGTTCAGGGTGTGCTTGTAGTCACTCATCGGCCACTCATGGGGTTGCTTCGTTGATCGGGGTTGGTCAAAGCCATAACCTTGGGATTGTAACCCAGTCGCACAAGGGATGCGACGGGCTTGCGCCGCGAGGATAAGGACAGGCTAGGTGGATTAATTGGCAAGCATGCGCTTTGCAGACTCGATATCGTGCACCAACTGTGATTTCAGTGCATCGATACCGTCAAATTTGATCTCATCACGAATCGGCGAGACGAACGCCACAGAGGCCAACTGGCCGTACCAATCTCCAGACGTCTCCAAAATATGCGCCTCAAGCCGTGGCTGCAGACCATCAACGGTCGGACGCACGCCGACATTCACCGCTGCGCCATAGGTTACACCTGCCAACTCGACGCGTGCCGCAAAGACACCGCGCAGCGGCAAGTTGGGCATATTGTGGCCAATATTTATTGTGGGAAAACCAATCGTACGGCCAAGTTTGTCGCCATGAAGCACTCGACCACTGATGACAAAAGGCCGACCCAGGAGCGATGAGGCCAGTGCCACGTCACTCTGCGCCAGCGCACGACGAATGCGCGTCGAACTAATACGCTCGATATCATCGCAAATATCCAAACTCACCTGCAGGCGATCACCGAAGTACTGCGCGAGCAATTCAACATCACCGCTACGCTTGACACCAAACCGAAAATCCTCCCCAACCCACAGCGCTTCAACCCCTGCATCCACTAGCCAGCGCTCGGCGAAATCGGTCGCCGCGGACTCAGCCAAGGCTCGATCGAAGTGCATCAAAATCACTTCATCCAAGCCAAGACCCGAAAGCACCGTCATCTTGTCGCGGAAGTTACTCAAACGCGCAGGCGGCTGTGCCGAGAAAAACTCGTGCGGTAGCGGATCAAAGGTGTAAAGCCGAGAACGCAGCCCAGCCGACTTTGCGTACGCAATGACTTGGTTGAGTAAGGTTTGGTGCCCTAAGTGCACGCCATCAAAGTTACCAATCGCCGCCGCGCTAGGCGCGTGTTGCAACGACTTGAAATGCTGTCCAGCTCTAACACGGGTAATACGCATAATTAGCGGCTAAATTGCTTTGGGCGGATGCCCATTATCAACAAACTGAGCAAATAGACCAGCGCGCCGCCCACGACGCATAGCAACAGATGCCACAGCCGCTGCCCGACACCATACTCAAGCCAGCCCATCATATTGGCCAAATAATCGACAGCCAATGCCATCACCACCGCCGCGATAATTAGTTTGACAAAGAATCCAGCGCCACCTGGAAGCATTCGGCGCTCAGGCATGACATCGATCAAACGGACCTGCAACAATACGCAATTCAGCCAAGCAGAACACACCGAGGCGATGGCAAGCCCTACATGCTGATAAGCTGGATTGATCTCGATCATCAAATAGACAAACGCCGCCGAAAACACCATATTGGCCACCATGGTGATCACCCCGATCTTCACCGGCGTTTTGGTGTTTTGCGCCGAAAAAAATGCCGCTGATTGAATTTTCAGGAGCGCATAGGCCGGCAGCGCCAGCGAATACGCCACCAGCGCCGCTGCCGAAGCCGAGGCATCTGCAGGGGTGAATCGCCCGTAGGTGAACAATGTCCAGAATAACGGCTCTGCCAAGATAGCCAGCCCCACCGCCGATGGCAGCGCAATAATGAGCGTTAAGTGCGCCCCCCAACGATAAGTCTCCGTCCGACCCGCTTGATCACCAGCGCTGTTTTGTCGCGACAACACCGGCAACACCACCGTGGCCAGCGC
>JABXHR010000052.1 GCA_013373515.1 Gammaproteobacteria bacterium
CCGCCGCCGATGACCACGGCAGGTGCTTGCGACTTCATGAGAACTCCAAAGTGTGTTTTGGCCTAGTTTGCAATATTCGTTGGTCGTCACCACATTGATTCAACGCAAATATTATCTTTGTGCGTCATGGTATCCGATGGCGCACTTAACGAGGAATTAGAACGACTATGGAACGACTCATCGAAAATTTGATGTACCGCTCGCGCTGGCTGTTGGCCCCAATCTATTTGGGCCTGAGCGTGGCGGTATTTGCATTGGGCATCAAATTTTTCTTGGAATTGGTGCACTTGCTCTCAGACATTATGGTGCTCAAAGAGGCCGAGATGATTCTGATCGTTTTGAGTCTGATCGACATGGCCATGGTCGGTGGCTTGTTGGTCATGGTGATGATGAGTGGCTATGAAAATTTTGTCTCTGCGCTCGATATTGATGAAGGCAAAGAAAAGCTATCGTGGCTTGGCAAGATGGACTCTGGTTCGCTGAAAAACAAAATCGCGGCAAGCATTGTGGCCATCAGTTCGATTCACTTGCTCAAGATATTTATGGATGCGCAGTCGGTCGCCAATGACAAACTGCTTTGGTATGTCATTATCCATCTCACCTTTGTGCTATCCGCCGCCGTGATGGGTTATCTGGATATCACTGCTCGGCGCAAATGACGCGCTAGCAACAAAAGTGGCGTCATAGAGCAACCCCCCTGAATTGGCTGTGCTAACGTGCGGTCGTGTTAGTGGGATCCCCCCAAGTACAGGTGAACTATGACGCGATTTAACGCGTGGAACGTTTTAAAAAACGGCTTGCTCGGTCAGAGCGGCTGGGACAGACAGTGGCGAGATCCAGAGCCGAAATCTGCTTACGATGTGGTCATTGTCGGCGGCGGGTTACACGGTTTAGCCACAGCGTATTACTTAGCGAAGTACCATCAAGTCCGCCGCATTGCGGTGGTTGAAAAGGGGTGGATTGGCGGTGGTAATGCGGGTCGAAATACCACAATTGTTCGTTCGAATTATTTCCTGCCCGGCAACCGCGAGTTCTACGAAAAATCCTTGACCATGTGGGAGCAACTCTCGCATGAGTTGAATTACAACGTCATGTTCTCGCAGCGTTCGCATGTGTCTTTGTTTCACAGCCCAGGTGCTCGTGATGCCGTCGCCAGGCGCTACAACATTATGCGTTTGACCGGCAATGACGACACCGAGCTTTGGGATCTCGAAACACTGAAGCGCAATATTCCCCACCTAAACACCGAAGATGCGCGCTTTCCTATTTTGGGAGCTGCCGTGCAAAAGCGCGCGGGGACAGCGCGCCATGATGCCGTGGCTTGGGGCTATGCACGCGCCGCAGATGCGCTAGGTGTCGATATTTTGCAAAACTGCGAAGTTCAAAGCATCGAGCGCGACGAAAATTCAATACAAACGCTCACCACCTCACGCGGCGCGATAACAGCCAAGAAGGTTGGGTTTGCGGTGGCGGGCAATACTTCCTTGCTTTGGCAGCAGGCGGGTTTGGGGCAGCTGCCCATCGAATCACACAAGTTGCAAGCCTTTGTCACTGAGCCTTTAAAGCCACTGATCGATCAGGTGGTGGTCTACGGGGTCGGTGGCGCACACTTTTATATCTCTCAGTCGGACAAGGGTGGATTGGTCTACGGCGGTGATTTGGATTGGTACAAATCCTATGCGCAGCGGGGCAATTTGCATATTGTGCAAGATGTTGCCGAATGCGCCACGGCGATCTTTCCCTGCGTTGGCCGAGCGCGTCTGTTGCGCCATTGGTCGGGGATTCAAGATATGTCGATGGATGGGTCGCCGTTTATCTGTAAAACCCCATTGTCGAATTTGTATCTCAATGCGGGCTGGAACTATGGTGGCTTTAAAGCCACTTGCGCGTCAGGCTGGTATTTTGCCGATCTCATCGCCAACGATCGTCCAGATCCGGTGATCGAAGGCCACAACTTACAACGCTTCGAAACCGGCGCAGTGCTCGATGAGCGCGGCGCGGGTGCCGATTGCAAATTACACGGGTAATGCAACATGATTCGAATTAATTGCCCGTTTTGCGGGCCACGCGATCAAGTCGAATTTTCCTACGGCGGTGATGGCAGCATTGTTTATCCACCGCTCGATGCCGATGCGACTGCTTGGCACGATGCCGTGCATCAGCGCGAGAATATCCGTGGGCTGCAGGTAGAGACTTGGCAGCACGTATATGGATGTCGTCAGTGGCTGAAGGTAGAGCGCTCAACAGTGGATCACACCATTCATTCTGTGCGCCTTGCGCACGATGGCGCTGCAATGGCAGTGGAGGCTGAAAATGGGCGTTAAACGGCTAAGTCAGGGCGGGTTGGTTGATCGCTCCGCGCCACTGAATTTTACGTGGGATGGCCAGCGTTTGCAGGGCCTAACCGGCGATAGTCTCGCCAGCGCCTTGCTTGCCAATGAGCAATGGGTGTTGGGTCGAAGCTTTAAGTACCATCGCCCACGCGGTGTCATGTCTGCAGGTGTGGAAGAGTCGGGTGCTTTGTTGACGGTGGGCGAGGGCGATCGCAAGGACCCTAATGTTCGCGCCACCACGCAGCCTTTGTTTGACGGCCTTGTGGCGTCCGGCCAGAATGCTTGGCCGAATGTGCGCTACGACGTGGGTGCGATCAATAGCCTTTTCAGCCCTTTTTACGCCGCTGGATTTTATTACAAAACCTTTATGGGTCTGCCGCCATTTGAATGGGGTAAGGGCACGTGGCTTTGGATGCAGTACGAAAAACTCATCCGCAAAGCCGCGGGCATGGGCACGTTGAGCCGAGCACCCGATCCAGATCATTACGATCATGCGCATTTATTCTGCGATGTCTTGGTGGTCGGTGGTGGCGTGGCTGGCCTGACAGCGGCGACTCAGTTGGCCGCTCAAGGGGTAGATGTCGTGCTCTGTGAGCAGGATGTGCTGCTGGGCGGTGATCTTCTCAACCAGCCCAATAGCACTGTGCAAATTGAGGCTTTGACCGCCGCTGCGCGTGATTCAGGTGTGCGTTTGATGGCGAACACCACGGTATTTGGGTTGTATGACCATGGTGTCGCGGGTGCGCTGGAGCGTTTGCCGGAGACTGCGAGCCCGGCGGCACATCAGGTTCGGCAAATTTTTTGGACCATTCGCGCCCAGCACACGGTGGTCGCCACGGGGGCATTAGAACGCAGCTATGCCTTTGGCAACAACGATCGCCCAAGAGTACTCACCGCCAATGCAGGACGGGCTTATCTCAACCGCTACGCTTTGCGCCTTGGTGAGTCGGTGGTGATCAGTGGTAACAACGACGGCATTTACGGCACGGCATTTGATTTGGCCAAAGCGGGCGCTGATGTCGCGCTCTACGATGTGCGAGCTAAGCTGCCAGGCCAGCTGGTCAAAGATGCTGAAGATGCCGGCGTGCGAGTGCGTAGCCAGTCTGCTGTGTGTAATGTCGCCGGCCATGTGGCGCGGGCAGTTGAAATCGGCACGGTGCAGGGCGATGGATTTGCCATCGAGCGCAAGCGCGCCTGTGATTTGGTGCTAGCATCTGGCGGTTGGTCGCCAGTGATTCACCTGTTGGCGCATCGTGGCGCAAAACCCATTTGGCATGCCGACTTGTGTTGTTTTGTGGTCGAGTCAACTCAAGAGGCGATTAGCGTCTGCGGATCAGCGGCAGCTTATTGGCAGACTGAGGACTGTATTCGTTCCGCAGAGGCGATTGTGCCCAACGTGCTGGCATCGCTCAGTGGCGAGTCATTTGCGGGTTATCGCGTTGGCAGCGGTGGGCATGAGGCCGAGATGACGCCGCTGTATGAGGCGAAGGTCTGTAGTCGCAAGCTCAAGGCTTTTGTCGACCCGCAGCACGATGTTAGTGCCAGCGATGTGCGCCTTGCGCACCGCGAGGGCTTTGTGTCGGTGGAGCACCTTAAACGCTATACCACGCTTGGCATGTCCAATGACGGCGGCAAGATGGGCAATGTCATCGGGCTTGCATTGATGGCCGATGCATTGGGCAAAGATATCCCGGATGTTGGCACCACCCGATTCCGTCCCCCTTACACCTCGGTGGCGCTCGGTGCGCTGTCTGCGCGCAGCGTGGGTAAGCATTTTCGGCCACTGCGTCGCACGGCACTGCATGATTGGAACTTGCGCCACGGCGCGACCATGACCGAGGCGGGCTTATGGCAGCGTCCTTGGTATTTCGCTCGTGAGGGAGAGACGATCACAGAGGCCTATATCCGCGAGGCCACCACGGTACGCAAGACGGTGGGGCTGTGTGATGTCACCTCACTTGGCAAAATTGCAGTGCAAGGCCCAGATGCGGCGGAGTTTCTCAATCGGATCTATATCAATGGCTTCGCCAAGCTGGCGGTCGGCAAGGCGCGTTACGGGATTATGCTTCGCGATGATGGCTTTGTGATGGACGATGGCACCACTTGGCGTCTGGGCGAAGAAGATTTCTTTATGACCACCACCACCGCCCATGCGGCCAAAGTCATGGTGTGGCTAGAGGAGTTGTTGCAGCTGCGCTGGCCTGAGCTCAAAGTGCATGTCGCATCGGTGAGTGATCAGTGGGCTGGAGTGGCCGTGGCCGGGCCGCAGTCTCGCGCGGTACTTGAAGCGGTATTGGCCGAGCCCGATGTGGTCAGCGACGAGGCATTGCCGTTTATGGGGGTGGTTGAAACCACCCTAAAAAGTGGCGTTCAGGTGCGAATTGCACGCATCAGTTTCTCCGGCGAGCGGGCATTTGAAATCTATTGTGGCTCTGGTTATGCCGAGCATATGATGGAAGGGCTTTGGGCCGCAGCTGAGCCGTTGGACGGTTGCTTATATGGCCTAGAAGCACTCGGCGCGTTGCGCATCGAGAAGGGTCATGTGACGGGTGCTGAACTCGATGGGCGCGTGACGCTCGAAGATGCGGGTTTTGCCAAAATGGCTTCTACCAAGAAGCCCTATGTCGGCAATGTGCTGCGTCAACGCCCTGCCATGCAGCGCGAGGGCCGACCGCAGCTGGTGGGCATATTGCCCAAAGACCGCAGCGGCAAATTCAACGCAGGGGCGATTTTGTGCAAGCCGGATCAAATCTCCGGCCACGGCGAAGGCTGGATCACGGCGGTGACGCACTCACCGGTCATGGGCCATTGGATTGGCCTTGGCTATATCACGGGCGGTGCAGAGGCTTGGCAGCAAAAGGCAGCAGTCGCGGCCGATCCTTTGCGGCTCGGCAATGTCGAGGTTGAGATCGTCTCGCCACATATGTATGACCCAAGCGGGGAGAAAATGCGTGGATAATTTTGTATCAGCCCTTGCCTCCATGGCGTTGCCCTTTAAATCGGAGCGACTTCATATTCGTGAAGTGCAGTGTGCCAATTATTTGATTTCTGCTTGGGCGGCGTCATTGGGTGAGGTGCAGCAGCAAATCGCAGTGCAAGCGGGGCTGGATCAGCCTTTGGCCCCAAATATGGGAGCGGGTTCGGTCTTGCGTGTTGAACCGTTAAAGTACTGGTGGCTGCAAGCACCTGCGCCGACGCTTGAGCCTGCGGCGGCGACAGTTTTGGATCAATCACACTCAAAAGCGGTAGTGATTATTGAGGGTGAAGCGTCAAAAGATCTGCTCAATCGATGTATTCCGATCGATCTTCGCGACAGTGCTTTCAACGATGGCGCTTTGGCGAGCACCGTGTTTCACCATGTCGGTGTGACAGTTTGGCGTCAGGCGGATGTATTTTGGCTGTTTATGCCGCGAACGTACGCACAGTTTTTGACCGAATCGCTGTTGGAAATTGCTCAATCGCTCTGATTGAGCAAAGCGAATAGCGCTTTTTTGAATTCGTCGATTTCGCGCTCGCTCAGCGGCGTTTTGTCTTTGTAATACTGATCGAGCCGATAACGGATTTTGGATTCCAATACCGGGTCGGCACGCAGTCGAAAGCAGTCTTTTGCAGCGGCCTCGAATACGGACAAGTGCTCGTGACGACGCACACGCGCCAGCTTTCTCTGTACTCGAAATACGGGGTTTAGACTTCGGTGTATCCAATAGGCAACCGTAATCAACGCAAGTAAGATCAACAGATTCATTTGTTGAGAGAATTCGAGCTGGGTGCTGTTTAGGTCGGCAATGATCTGATTCATGGTCGCGCATCGTATCGGTTTGGCTCGATGATGGTAACGGCAGTCCGGGGTGGGTTCAATCAACAACTGAAGCTTGGAGGAGGCTTTTAATGCGCGGCCAAGTCTGATCTAATTTGGCGATCCTTCCAACACTGGGTGCTTATGCGCGCGATTGATTTAAATGCCGATCTCGGCGAAGGCTTTGGTCCCTGGTCAATGACCGATGATGCCGGGCTGATGCAGATTATTTCGAGTGCCAATATGGCCTGCGGTTTTCATGCTGGCGATCCCAACCATATGGCGCGCGTGTGTGAACTGGCCAAAGTCAATCAGGTTTGCTTGGGTGCGCATCCCGGTTTTGATGACAAAGCAAACTTTGGGCGAAGGCGCATTGAGTTATCTCGCGCGGAGCTTTGTAATATGTTGGCCTATCAAATCGGTGCTGCTTGCGCAGTGGCGTCCGTCAATGGAGTTCAGATTCGTTATGTAAAGGCTCACGGTGCGCTTGCCAATATGGCGGCAGAGTCCTCCGAGGTCGCCGATGCATTGATGACTGCCATACGTAGTGTCGATGCTTCTCTGGCCGTGATGGCGATTGGCGGTAGCCAGCAAGTGGCGGCGGCCAATCGTTTGAATATGACGGTAATTCACGAGGCGTTTATCGATCGACGATACACCGATGAGCTGCAACTCGCGCCAAGGTACATGGCGGGAGCCGTTCTTGAAGATTTGCCGACTATGCTCCGCCAGGTTGATCAGCTACTAGATGGCGAAATTGAGACGATCAGTGGTGAGCGTATGGCGCTGCACTGTGACAGTTTGTGTTTGCACGGCGATGGTGAGCATGCGGTGCACGTAGCGGAGGCTGTCAAGACACACATTCTGTCCAAGGGACATCAAATTGCCGCGACACTTTCATGACTTTTCCAAGGGCGTGGTGATAGAGCCCACGCACTTTGTGGTGTGGCGCAACTCTAGGGAGTCGCGATGCCGATCGCGACAAAGCTTTGCGATAGGTGCCCCCAAAGCCTGTGCCCTCGTCGATGTCGGCAGAGACTCCTCGTTTTAGTGGCGTCAGCAGCTCTGAGTTGAGAATTTCAAAGACTAGGCTGTTGATGAAAACGGCGCTCAGTGCGTCGCGAAGCATCGATCGAACTGCAAGTGCGCTCACTTAGCGGTTGTCGCCGCTCAACGGTAATTTCATCCTCCAACGGTTATAGTTCAAAGCGCTGTCGTTTGAGTGTTTAGAAGCAAGACGCGCGTTGTGCAGCAAACGACCCATAAGCCCCGGAAGACGTTGGTTTGAGAGTTGTATGTGCTGCAATAAGCCTTGATTGCCTAGACTGTGCTGCGTTTAGCCTGCAAGTTTGACAGCATTGTGGACTGTTGAGTGAGCGTCGATTTGAAATCGTGAACGATTAATTTGGTCGATTCGCGCGCGCCTGACTGTCGAGCCATTGTTGCGTCGCATTGTATGTGAAAGACAAGTTCTGCGGTGCTGGGGTTATTTGGCGGTCGGTCTGTGACTTGTATGCAATTGCAAAGTGGGTGTCAGTTCTTGATAATAATCTTGCTTTAATATCTAGCCTTAAGGCGTGTTTTTGGGTTGAGTAACCTAAGTCGAAAACGCCAGATTGATCGAGCGGATAAATAGCCAAAGAGCGTTCACTGAATTCAGTGAGCTTCTGCACCATGAAGACAATGACAGGGCAGACCGGCGTGAATGAGGACATAAAGGTGTACTTTCGCATCGATGGCACGATTAGGAAGCTGTTGCTTCTCACCGTAATCGGCTACTGGTGTTATTTGAGTCTCGGGGCTGATTTGGAGAGTACGCGTCAGGGTGTGTCTCTAATCGGACTAACCATGCTGGTGTCCTGCTTGGTGAGTTTGATTGTCAGAGATCAATTTCGAGATCCCATTTTTCGTTTGATTTTTTTTGCTTGGGGCGTGATGTCGCTGGTAGCGTTGATTGAATTGCTGCCGTTCGAACGCGCCACTGAAAAGCGTGTCCAGTTCTTTATTTATCTTATTGCGTTTGCCCCTGCGCTGAAGCTGTCTTTTTCGATTTATCGCTATATCGAGAGTGGTCGCAACCGCCAGGGATTTATGAGCGATATTTTCATCGTCACCGCGGCGTTTTTGATTCCGGCGATGATTGCGTTTCAAAGTGTTTCGCAGGAAGACCCAAGTGGTCACTTCAACACGGTTTTGGTGTTATTACAGCTGGGCATGTCATTTTTGGTGGCCTATATGGCCATCCTCAGCACATTGCTGTATCCCCGTGAATCGATGAATGTCATTTTGTTGTATGGTGCAGGGCTATGTTTTTCGGCGCATCACTTTCTCACCATATGGGCAGATGCCAGTGGGCAGAGTGGAGGACAGATTGAACAAATCAGTTGGCTTTCGCTTGGACTATCGGTGATTTTTTGCAGTTGGTTTGTGTTTGTTGGTCGACAGCGGGTCAAGGTGATTGCATCGGTCGATTACACCACCACTCTGCCGATGTTGTCGCTATTTGCAACCGTTCTACCGATCAGCATGCCCCTGCAGTTGTTGGTCTACGAACGCCACCTTGCTGCCTATGAGGCAGATAATGGAATTGTGGCTGTCCTCAGTGCCATTGCAATCGGGTTGGTGGGTGTTAAAACTTGGCTGTACCAGAGGGTGGAGCACCAACACAAACAGCGTTTAACCACCCTGACCGAGGAGGACGTCCTGACCGGCGCGTATAATCGTCGCGGCATTCTAGAGCGTATTCAACAAACAATCGACCGAGCTGACAACAAAACACTCGCCGTTGCGGTTCTGGATGTTGATCGATTTAAAGCGATCAATGATCGGTGCGGTCATACGCTAGGTGATCAACTACTCAAAGACATCGCCCAGCGCCTCAAGAGCAATTTGCCACAGGCGGTTGTGGGACGCTTAGGGGGCGATGAATTCTTGATGCTGTTAGATGCTGTGGATCAAGAGAGTTTAAAACACTTGGTCGCGATCGCCTTTCACTCTACTTGTTTTCAAATGCAGACTGATGATGCGAGTGTGGATGTCACCACCAGCATCGGCGGTGTGCTGGTCCATCAGCCATACGACATCAAACACTGTCTCAAGCTCGCCGACAAAGCCATGTATCAGGCCAAGCGGAGTGGCTGTGGCTACTTTATTGAATCGGCGGAGTCAGCATTGCCCGAAGAAGCTTTGATTGATGAAGCAATCGTGTCTGGGCTTGAGCAAGACGGTCTTAAGCTAGAAATTCAGCCGATTTACAGCGTGCAAAGCGGTCAGCTGATCGGTGGAGAGGTGCTATGGCGCCTCGAGAGCGCATCTGGCAAGACCTTGATGCCCAAAGACTTTATGCCCGTGCTGCAGATGAAAGGTGGCATGATCATATTGACCGAACGCTTGCTTGGGCAATTGGCAGTATTGCAGCGCAATATCGATCATTTGTTGACGATCAACATACCGCCGTCGATTTTGATTGACCGTCAGTCGTTTAGCCGCTTGCTTGGTGCGATCGATTACCATCAGATCAACCCCGAAAAAACTATCTTAGAGATTACCGATGATGGCATTGCCTCAGTCGAGCGATTGGTCGACTCCGTGACGCGTTTACATCGCCGAGGATTCAGAATTGCGCTCGATGACTTTTCTGTGGGTGACTCCTCGCTCGCTCGCGTGGCCGCGTTGCCTGTGAGTTATTTGAAAATCAGTAGCGAATTTTTGCTAGACGTGGGTTTCCGCGAGCAGACGGTTATGCAAAGCGCGATTAGTTTGTCGCGCCGTTTAGATGCGAAGATCCTGATTGATGACGTCGAAAGTGAGATGCAGCTGCGCCAAGTGACGCAGATGGGCGCTGATTTTGTGCAGGGCTATGCTTTGTGCGAGCCGCTGTCATTTGAGCGTTTTACGCAGCTCCCAGACATTGACCCCAGACTGTGCTCTAAGCTTCAAAAGCTGCAAGCCAATTTCGATTAAGCGTTGGGGGCACGTGGTGCCCCCAATCGATGGTTATGCAGGATCAAACTCCGCCACCCAATGTTCTGGCTCTACGGCGACGAGCTTTGGCTCGTAATCGGCCTGACCCGCGCGAGACGGCAAGAAGCGCAGATGGGCGGTAGGGTCCATCGGCGATTGCAGCTCTGCTGACAGTTTGAGCACTTCCCGTTGACGCTCGAGTTTTGGGTCTGGCAAGGGGATTGCCGAGAACAGCTGCGTTGTGTATGGGTGTCGAGGAGAATCGAATAAATCGCCCGTTGGCGCTATTTCGACAGGTCGTCCCAGATACATCACCACCACTCGATGACAGAGTTGGCGCACCACGGCCAAGTCGTGTGAGATAAAAATCAATGCCAGTTTCATTTCCTGCTGTAGCGCTTTGAGCAGCTCGATCACCTGTGCCTGTACAGATACATCAAGCGCCGAGACAGCCTCATCACAGACTAGGAGCTTTGGCTTTGAGATGACTGCTCTGGCGATCCCAATGCGTTGGTTTTGGCCGCCAGAAAGTTCATGTGGATAGCGGTTGAAGTAGCTCTTATCGAGGCCGACGCGCTCTAACATGGCCACGGTTTGATTCTGTGCCTCTGTGACGCTGGCGAGGCCATATTCTAACAGTGGCTCCATGATGCTCTGGCCCACAGTTCGGCGCGGGTTGAGCGCCGCAAGTGGATCTTGAAACACAATGCTGGTCTCGCGGCGCAGCGGCGCCAAGGCGGTATGGCCCAGGTGGTCGACGCGTTGCTCACCCCAGTTCACTTCGCCACCGGTGTTTTTTTGTAGGCAAAGTAGGGCTCGAGCGAGTGTTGATTTGCCACAGCCGGACTCACCAACAATGCCGAGGCTTTCACCGGCGAAAACATCTAGGTCGACCTGATGCACCGCACGCAGATTTAGCTTGGGTTTGAAAAAGCCCTGATCGATGGGGAAATGCACATCGAGCCCACGGCAGCTGACCACAGGTTTGGGGCTGTCGACATCAATTGCTTCTGGTAGAGGGCCATCAATCCGCGGGGTGGCATCCAGCAGCTCGCGTGTGTAATCCGTTTTTGGTTGGTAGAAAATCTCATCCAAGCTGCCACGCTCGACGACTTCACCGTGGCGCATGACAACCATGCGGTCACACATCCGTGCCACAACCCCCATATCGTGCGTGATCAAGGCAATGGCGGTGTTGTGTTCGCGCCGGAGCTCATCCAGAATTCTCAAGATCTCGCTCTGAATGGTGACATCAAGCGCCGTGGTGGGTTC
>JABXHR010000240.1 GCA_013373515.1 Gammaproteobacteria bacterium
CGGAGGGTAGTGTCGAAAATGACACCACGCTTCTGAGGTAGATTGCCACCATCAAAAGGATGACTGACAGGCTCATGTTTATGGCGATCAGACTGTCGACCACCATTGTCGGCAATGGCAGGATCATCATAAAGATGATCATGACTAACAGTGCAGCCAGCACTAAATCGCGTCTTTCTGTCAGTCGTCCCCACCAAGGGGTTTCGGCCATTTCCATTGAGCGTCCTGTCGGTTTGATCAAAGCGTGTTAACACTGTAGTTATCGACCGAACGCACTAAAAATTAATCCAAGGCGGCGTTCTAGGGCTTGCTTTGCCAAATAGGACACATTCATTGATGCAGGGTTGATAACGTCAAAGTTTGAATTGAAGTTTCATCGGTCTTAGATGGGCGAGTTTGTGCATTCGTGCACGGAGTTTGTGTCTCAAGCGAGCGCAGTATTGGTCGATAAATGTCCCAACTAGATTTCGCAAAGTCACACACAAAGGAATTCACATGAGCGCCTTGGATAGCAAGCACGCATACCTGTTAACTGAAATTGGCTACGCCGCGGCAATGTTGGGCGAGGGCAAATCCGTCGATCCGATTTTTGATCTCCTAATGAAAGAGCTTCCAAACAACGCTGCAGGCGCAATTGGTAAAGCCATTAACGCTTTGAGCGACAACAACGCAGATCGAGCAGTCGAAGTGCTTGAACAGCACGGTCTTGGCAAAGAAGTCAGTGCAGACGAAGCGCGTGCAATTCATTTGCTGGCCCTGTTCCTCGGTGGGCGTAAAGATGACGCTGAAGCACTTGCTCAGGATTACTTGAAGGGCGAAGGCATCGCTTACGCCATGGCCCAGAGTTTGTTCCAATCCTAAATTTATGTGATTGGGCTCGCGCATCCGCAGATTGTGAGTTCAATGTCGGACCGGCTTGGATTAGTCTGGACGCTTACTCCTAAAAGGTGACACTCGATGGAAATTGCAGCCTTAACCCAATCCAGCCAAGCGCTCAATGTGCAGCGCCAGTCGCTGGACATCGACACAGAACGCTTGGCCAAAGCGGAGTTATTTGCGGGCGAGATGGCCGCGGCGCGTGCTCAAAGTGTTGCGCCGGCTGCCGAAGTGCCGTCGACTGGACTGATCGATAAGGTGGTGGATTCCCTGCGCGAGATGCAGGTGGATTTTCGCAATGTGATGAGTGGCCTGATGAGCGATTCATCGCGCACTGCAGCGTTTGGTAGCAGTGCGCCAGTGGTGGCCAGTGGCAACGCGGCGCAAGCAAACTTTGAAATGAGTGGTGGCGCAAGCAATGGGGTTAATGGTTACGCCCCGCCTGCCGCTCTAGATGATAAATCACAACTGATGTACAGCATGACGCGAGAACTCATTGGTTCTCAGCTGAATGTGACCCGAGTGGTGGTGGCGGAGCAAATGTTCTCGACGACCGCGGGCAAGGTACAGAAATCAAGCGATATGCTGCTGAGAGGGCAATAACGCCCCCAGCGACTGGAGGCGATACGTGCGCAAAATCCTGCTCTCACTGCTTATGACCGTGCTGTTGACGTCTTGCGAGACAGCACTTTATGAAAACATCAGTGAGCAAGAGGCCAACGAAATGGTCTCGGTGTTGATGAGAAACAACATTGTTGCTCGCAAACAAACCACCAAAGGCTTGTCGACCGTCATGGTCGAAGAGGCTGACTTTGCGCAAGCCGTCGAGCTCTTAAACCAAGCTGGTTTTCCCCGTGAACAATTCTCCGGTATTGGGGATGTCTTCAAGAAAGAAGGCTTGATTTCGTCTCCGGTTGAAGAGCGTGCACGCTATATGTTTGCGCTACAGCAAGAGCTGGCCAACACCATCAATGAGATCGACGGCGTCTTGAGTGCGCGTGTGCACATCGTGGTACCAGAGGCGAGTTCGCCGCTGCAGGAAGCCAAACCTTCCCGTGCGGCTGTACTCATCCGTCACCGTCCAGGTGTATCGCTTGAGCATATGACCTCCAAGATCAAAATGTTGGTGACCAACAGCGTCGAGGGGTTGGTGTACGACAAGGTTTCGGTGACTTGGAACGAAGCACGTCCACTGGAGTCTGGTTTGCAATCGGCGTCTGGCGGTGATCTTGTCAAGGTTATGGGGGCCTGGGTGCATCCTTCTTCGGCGTCAAGCCTGCGCTTTAGTTTCAGTTTGCTTGGTTTTTTGTCGGTTGCCGGTGTGTTGTTTAGTGTGTATCTCTATTGGGCATTGACCCGTGCTGAGCGACAGGTTAACCAATTCCGCAAAGTGGCGATGGCCGCGCGTAACCACGATAAAAACGGCATAGCGCTGCCGCGAACTGCTGAGCTGGGTGCTGAGAAACATGTCGCCAGCTGACTACGCCATTGGCAGTATGCCGTCGGACAAGTTGAGCCAATTTGTGACGGCCAACTATCAACCGATGATGTATAGCCATCCTTACCATATTTCTCGACTGCTGAAGGTTGATTTGACCCAGCGGCAAGTGTTTGAGCTGTTCGACAATCCGCGTTTCTTTGTGCGAATCAACCGTTGGCTGGTCAAGGGCTTTGGACTCAACAAAGACAGCATTTTGCAGTTCGAAAGCGGTGCGGAGCGACTGTTGCTTTGCAGCTGGAAAAGCGTTGAGCTCACCATGGGCTCTGCGGGATTGGTCTGTTGTTATCGCTCGTTTAATAAGCGGCTCCGTCAAAGCGAAATCGCGGCCATTACCCAAGATTTGGGCGACGATGTGGTTGCCCATGCGCGTCAACTGCGTTTGAAATTTGAAGACCTGCAGGTGTCGCGAGAATTTACCGAGTCATCGGCGCTTGCCGCAGCCGTACAAAGTGCTGGTCGGCAAGTGCTTGCCAACTGGTTGGCGACACGCAGTCGAGCATTTCAACGTCGATTTGCGCTGCGTATGGTGCCGGGTGTACTGCCCGCTGCCAAGCATGATCGGCGGTCTGTTGAGTTATTTGAGGCGGCTGCGCAATCCGTCCTTTGTGAGGTGACAGATGGCAGTGACGAATAACGCACCGGCGCTTGCGGTGGGTAAGAAAATCATTCGAAATACGGATTTTGGGATCTACACCCAAGCCAAAGACCTGCTTGCCGCGGCAGAGGCTGAAGCACAAAGCATCCGCGCCCAAGCTAAAAAGCAGGCCGAACAAATCTTGGAAGATGCCAAAGCTGAATCCGAGCAAATCAAGCGCGCTGCGCAAGCCGAAATCGTCAAAGAAAAATCGACACTGCAGGCCCGAGTAAGGGGCGAAGTTCGCACTGAGATGGAAACCAAGTACGCGGGTTTAATCGGTGCGGCGAACTTGCGGCTCAATCGTCTGAGCGGCAATGTGCAGCAGGAAGTGGTCGATCTCACACTGGCGACCGTGCGTCACCTGTTTGGGGCGTTGCCTCGCGGTAAACGTGTTGCGGGCTTGGCGATTCGAGCGTTGGAGGAGATTCAATCCAAGCATCGCGTCGAGTTGCGGGTGCATCCCGATGTGTTGATCGACACTAAAAAAGCCTTGCTTGAGGCGGCGCAGGTCTCTGAGCTCGCAGGCATTGTCGATTTGGCGGTTGATGCCAAATTGAGGCCAGAAGAGGGTCAGCTGTTTACCCACAATGGCATGATCAGGATCAACCTTGAGGAACAGCTCAAGCGGCTGACCGACTCATTGAAGGCCGCAGATGCGCCTGCACAGGCTGCGCGACCAACCGCACAAGCGCAAAGGCCAGCGGCTCGTCCCGGGCCAGCCCGTACCGCCGCCCCAGCAAGACTCAACAACGTGGCGAACAAGCCAGCGGTCAAACCCACCAATAAATCCTAGGGCGTGCTGATGCACGCCTGAACCTTCTGCCAACTTGTTCCAGAAAACCATCGCCACTGTATCGCCATGGCAAGGTTGGCCAGCAATTTGCATTGTTGACGCTAACTTGACAGGGAAGAACCCCATGGGATCAGCCAGTGCGGCAAACCCGTCGGCAGCACAGCCGGGCGGAAATGCCGTTAAACCATTTAGTTTCAGGCAGTTACGCCAAGGCGAACGACTCGTGGCCGAGGAATTGCTCGATGCGCCAAGGGCCGGATATCTGTCGTTGGACGATATGGCGTTTAAGTTTGAACCAACCACAGCCAAAAAGCAGACAGAGAGTGTCTTTTGCGTGCAGCTCAAAGTGGGCCCATCTTTGGTGTGGTTGGAAATCCCTCGTGCCATTGCAGACCCATTGATCGGTCAGCAATTTGAACAGCTGATCCCTGCAGGGCTTGCACCTGCCATCGAAGCAATGATGTTCGAGCAGGCATTGCAACCGCTTTTTCAACATTTTGAAGGTGTTCTCGGTCAGGAAGTTGAATGTCGTCGATTTGAGACGGCGGAGGATTTCAATGCCCGCTTTGCCGCGGCTCTAGCCGGCAAGCTCAAGGGCGACTATTTGCCATGTGCTCTGGTGGTCACCAGTAAAACCGTCGCCAAACCGAGCTTGATGCGATTGGTGATCGAGCCGCAATGGGTGAGTTTGCTACAGCGCGCGCTTCCCAGGCTAACACGTGAATTATCTGCACGAATGTTGCAACTACGAGCTGCGGTGCCAGTGGTACTCGGTGTCACGCGCCTGGGGGCAGATGATCTTCACTCTTTGCAACCGGGTGATGTGGTTCTGATGGATAGCAGCCTCTTAACTCAGCAGCGCGTTGGCGTGTTGTCACCCATCAAGGCGTGGGTGGCTTCTGTTGATCAATTGAACCTAACTTTAGAAGAAGGGGATTTTCCGCTTATGTCGGAGCAGTCAGACGCCTCGGTGGCGAATGTGAAAAACGTGCCAGTCGATGTGCAATTTCGAGTGGGCAATTTGCAAATGACGGTCGAGCAGATCGCACAAATGGTCAAAGGACAAGTGCTCAATCTTGGTCGCCCCATTACCGGGCCCGTTGAGTTGGTGGTGGCTGGGTCGGTTGTTGGCTCTGGGCAATTGGTTGAAATTGAGGGTCAGGTCGGCGTTCGTATCACGGAGACCGCTGCTCAATGACGGGGATGCCAGATCCAGTCAATATCGTTATCGCGCTGGTTTTAGTCGGCGCGATACCGTTTATTGTGGTGATGATGACCGCCTACACCAAGCTTGTCGTGGTGTTGATGGTGTTGCGCAACGCCTTAGGGCTACAGCAGGTGCCGCCGAATTTGATTTTGTATGCCATTGCCTTGGTGTTGACGTTGTTTATCAGTCAACCGATTGTGATGGAAATTTCAGATATCGTGGCACGAGAGGGTGGTGATCTATCCGCGATTGATGACTGGATTGCGCTGCTGCAAAAAGCGGCAGAGCCGGTGCGCGCTCATTTAATTCGCTTTGCAACGGGCTCGGAGCGCGCATTCTTTATGCAGGCGGCCACCGAGCTTTGGGGTGTTGAAGCGGCTGCTAATGTGCAGTCAGACTCTTTTTTTATTCTGGTGCCAAGCTTTGTGGTCAGTGAGTTGACCCGAGCGTTCGAGATCGGATTTTTGCTGTACCTACCGTTTATCGTCATTGATTTGGTGGTGTCGAATATCTTGATTGCCATGGGCGCGATGATGGTCTCGCCGGTCACGATTTCGCTGCCGATTAAGCTATTTTTGTTTGTGATCGTTGACGGCTGGACCCGCCTGTTGCACGGCCTCATTTTGAGCTACAGCTGAGGGGCGGGCATATGGTCGGCGACGATATACTTCATTATGCAAACTTGGCGATTGTCATCACGTTGATGCTCTCGATGCCCCCGATCATTGTCGCGACGGTGGTAGGTCTTCTGGTGTCGCTGTTTCAAGCGGTGACGCAGCTGCAAGAACAATCTCTACCGTTTGCGCTCAAACTCGTGGCACTGGTGGTCACCTTAATGGCGGTGGTGCCTTGGGCCGGTTCGCAGTTGGTGCAATACACACAACAGCTATTTGACCTGATTCCCGGGCTCGGGCGTTAGGCGATGGGCACCGCTGCGCAAATCAATTCGCAGTTTGAGGCGCTGCAATCGTTTTTGACGGTGGCAATCTTGCTGATGGCGCGCTTTGGTGCCTTTGTCGCCACGGTGCCGTTTCTTGGGCAACTTATACCCAGTGGTTTGGTGCGCACCTGTGTGGTGGCAGCGTTTGCCTTACCTGTCTTTCCCTATGTGCATTGGCAATACCTTGAGATTGCGCCCACGCTCACCAACAGCGGCATTATGTTATTGGTGCTCAAAGAGGCGGTGATTGGCATTGTGCTGGCCATCGTGTTGGGTGCGTTCACCTTTGGCTTGATGGCAGCGGGCTTCTTTTTGGATTTTCAACGCGGCGCTGGCATGGCAGAAGTCATCGCGCCGGGTTCTGGGGAGCAAACCTCGACCACCTCGGTATTGCTGTTGCACATGTACATCACCATTTTATTTTCGACAGGCGGTTTTTTGACGGTGCTTGGGCTGATGTATAGCAGCTATCAAGTGTGGGGCGTATTTGAAACCTTGCCGGAGTTGTCTGGCGACTTTGTGGCGCATTCGCTGCATTTGCTTGATGACATTATGAAAGTGTTGCTGGTGTTATTTGCTCCCATTGTCATTGTGCTGTTTTTGGTGGAATTAACGCTCGCGGTTTACAGCCGATTTAATACCCAACTGAACGTTACCATTGTGGCCATGCCCATTAAATCAGGGCTGATGTTTATCATTTTGCTGTTGATGATGCCCTTTGTGGTGCGCTACATGACCGAGTCGGTGGCGTTCTTCCCAGATTTGTTCAATCGCTTGAAGGAGGTCTTTCAATGAGTGAAGATTCTGGCGAAAAAACCGAACAACCCACGGAAACCAAGCTGCGTAATGCCCGTGAGAAAGGACAGGTTGCACAAAGTAAAGACGCCAGTACCGCCGTGGTGGTTTTGCTGGCGTTTGTCTACCTCTGGTTGGGCTGGGAGGAGCACCTCGAGCGCTTTGAAAAGATGATGATCTTGCCTGCGCAAGTGGCGCTGGTGCCCTTCGATCAGGCCTATGACTTGGCGTTTAAGTATGCCTCCGAGTTTTGGAAAGCCATTATGTTGCCACTGATCGTCATTATTGTGGCGGGCGGTGCATTGATTGGTTTTTTGGTGGCGGGGCCGGTTTTTTCCATGCACCCGTTGACCCCTGATTTCACCAAAATCTCGCCTGCGAACGGCTTTAAACAGCTCTTTAGCTTGAAAAAACTGCTGGAAGTTTTTAAGGGGCTAATTGTTTTCGTGTTGTTCTGCATCGTATTTTCGGTGGTGTTTTTAGGCGCATTGCCTGCATTTACCACCATGCAATCGTGCGATCTCAACTGTTTTTCGACGCTGTTTGGCTCGATGACGCTGAGCTTGCTCGCCATGTTGGTACTGGTGCTTGTGGTCACGGGGGCGCTCGATATTTGGATTCAAAAAAATATGTTTGTCCGCAGCATGCGGATGACCAAGGACGAGGTAAAGCGCGAGTATAAGCAGCGCGAGGGTGACCCGATGGTCAAAAGCCAACGCAACCAACTGGCCAAGGAAATGAACGAGAATGCGGTGGTCGAGATCAAGCTCGGCACCATTGCATTGGCCGCTGGGGCGCAGACTGTGGTTGTGCTCTATTACAAACGCGACGAAACCCCTTTGCCGATCGTGATCGCCAAAGGTGCCGGTCCCGGTGCTGCGGAGATCTTCGCAGAATTGAGACGCCATGACGTTTCCATCCGCGATGAACCCAAGCTGGCACGGCAATTGTTTAGTGAGTTGGGAATTGGACAACCATTAAAAGATGAGCACATCAAACCCGTTGCGGCGGTGATGTCGAGTTTAGGGATTTAGAACGCGATTATGAGAAAAATATTAATGCGTACCATTGGTTTGCTGATGCCCTGTCTAGTCTGGGCACAGGCAACCTTGCCGCTGAATGTTGGGGATGGCAAGCTGATTATGCTGGATCGTCCTGCTCGGACGGTCTATCTGGCTAACCCGGAGGTGGCCGATGTCCAGGCACCGACGCCGACGCGACTATTTGTCTCAGGCAAAGCGGCAGGCACCACGGTGTTGTATGCGCTCAATGATGCTGGCGATGTGGTTCTCGAGCAGCAGATCAAAGTGAATTACGATATCGATACGCTTCGCGATATGCTGCGCGCGCGCTTTCCAAGTCAATCGATCAAAATCAGCGCAGGTCCAGGGTCTGTGTTGGTCACGGGACGCGTCGATAGCCAAACCACTCAAGCGGCGGTAATTGCGACTATCAGCCGTTATATGGGCAATGCCGGCGAGATTATCGATCAGCTCACGGTGGCAACACCTTCGCAGGTCAACCTCAATGTGCGCATTGCCGAAATCTCCAAGACCATCGACCGCGCCTATGGCTTTAATTGGCAAAGTATTTTGAATTCAACCGATATGTCGATTGGGCTGTTTAACGGCCAATCGGTGATTGATTCAAGCGGTGGATGGGATCAGTCGTCTGCCAACGGCAATGCCATTTTCGGTCAATACAACTCTGGCAACGTCAACCTCAATACGATGATTGATGCGCTGGAGACTGAGAACTTGGTACGTGTGTTGGCGGAGCCCAATATGACTGCCATTTCGGGTGAAACGGCGTCATTCTTGGCCGGTGGCCAAGTACCTGTGTCATCGACGACGGACGGGGTTGCCAGTGTGTCGTTTAAAGACTACGGCGTGAGCTTAAAATTTACCCCCCAAGTGCTGTCGCGCGACCGTATTCGCATGGCCATTGCACCAGAGGTGAGCCAGCTGGTGGCGACATCGACCAACTCAGGCGGCTTGCCAAGCTTGGACGTGCGCCAAATGTCTACGGTTGTCGAGCTTGCAGATGGTCAAAGTTTTGCCATCGGTGGGTTGCTGCAAAACAATCAAACCAACACCATTGATCGTGTGCCCGTCCTTGGCAATATGCCCATTCTGGGCAGTTTGTTCAGATCGAAAGCCTTTGCGCGTAAGGAGACTGAACTGGTGGTCATTGTGACACCATCAATCATTGAATCGCCGATGGGCGACGGCCTGTCTAACGCTCGCAATGCACTGATGCCGGTGAGCGGATTGGAGCTGATTCTCGGTCGCGATCAACAATCTGACGGCATACAAGTGCCTGCGCCGACTCGTCTGCAGGGAGGCGCTGGCTTTGTTTACTAAACATCTAATCACTGTCAGCGTGCTCACTCTCCTGATGAGTGCGTGCGGGACCACAAGCAAAGTCGGTGAAGTGATCGATCCGGTCGGTCAGCGATTGATCATTCGTGAAGATAAGCTCGCCGAGGCCGCACTGGAGGGCGGTAACTTCGACACGGCGATTCGCATCTACAAAGAGCGTCTGGAAATGAGTCCCAGCGATATTGACCGTCGCCTAGATCTGGCTGATGCGTTGATGCGAGCAGGGGCGCTTGACGAGGCCAAATTGCACTTCAAGCGTGCTGCGCTGGATGCGCCGTGGGCGGCATCGCCGTTGGTGGGTCTTGGACGGTTGTCGCTGCATTGGGGGCGACCCCTTGAGGCCAAACAATATTTTATGCAGGCCGTTTCGCGCGAGCCAGACAACCTAGAAGCCCTAAATGGATTGGGAGTGTCACTGGACCATATCGGCCAGCATGGCAATGCACAATCGGTCTACAGCACGATTTTGCGCCAAACCCCGGACGATTTGCGTGTTCGCACAAATGTGGGCTTGTCTCTGGCATTGGGCGGCACACCTGACAAGGCCATTGGATATTTGTTGGGATTCGCGGCCTCGCCGTCGGCACCAATCCAAGCGCGTCAAAATCTTGCAGTAGCCTATGCGATGGTTGGGCATTTTGATCAAGCGCGAGCAATTATGGAGTTAGACATGTCGCAAAACCAAGTCGAGGCCAGCTTGCAGTATTTGCATCAAGTGCTCGGCAGTGGCCAACAGCTGACTGCCTCGGATGTTGACGAAGTCTACGGACTAAACTAATTGTTCTTTGCAGAATTCGATAAAGCGGCGAACCTTTTCGGGTAGGTGCTGCTTGGATGCGTAGAGAAGGTAGATGCCTTTGCGCGTCTGTCGGTAGTCGGGAAGTAGCTCAACTAATTTTCCAGCAGCCAGCTGATCGGCCGCGATAAAGTCTGGCATGCGTGCAATGCCGCGGCCTTCGACGGCCGCTTCTACCAATACATCGCCGTTATTGGCCGAATATTTAATGTTGGGCATAAAGGTCATTAGCTCGCCGTTGATCTCAAAACTCCACTGATCCCTTGAGCTCGAGTTGCTGTAACTCAAGCCATCATGAAACACTAGATCATGTGGTCTTACCGGCTTGTTTTGACGCTTGATGTAGCTAGGCGAAGCGACCAATATCACTTCGGTCGTCGCAATCTTGACGGCGTGTAGGTTGGAATCACCGAGAGAGCCGATCCGGACGGTGATGTCGAACTCACCAGATTGTGGATTCAAAAAGCGATCGTCAAGAGACAGCTTGACTTCAAGGTCGGGATATTGGGCCGAGAATTTTGCCACGATGCCGCCCAACACTTTGGTGCCATAACTCAGTGGCGCATTAATGCGTATGCTCCCAGATACATCACCGACCGCCTCACTAACTCTTGCTTCCAAAGAACGGTAGTCACTGGAAATGCGCGAACCTTCACGGTAGAAAGTTTCACCAACTTCAGTTAATGAAATGCTTCTGGTGGTGCGATTGAGTAGTCGTGCACCGAGCTGAGACTCTAAAAGTTTGATCCGCTTTGACACTGCGGCAGGCGTGACATCGAGGGTGTCTGCAGCTGCTGTAAAACTGCCCTTGTCCACGACCATTATGAACCAGTTGAGTGCTTCGAAATCGCTCATATGATGCTCAAATTGCAATGCTACCGGTTGAAAATATCGCAGAAAATTTAAAAATTCAAGCAATAATGATTGCAGAAGATAATTCAGCGGAGTGCTGGTGAGCTGTGCGTGATGGATCAAACGAATTTTTCGAACCAATACCGTGCAATATGAAATGTATATCGAGAGCTTGGTTCTGGTGTGGGACGCGTCAGGGTGATAAAGCCAAGGGGGCTGAGGCTGTGGAAAAGCATTCTCAGTTTTGGCCGCAAGCCCGCTTCGATCAGCGCCTGAGAAATTTGCTTTTATCTTGAATGTCGTTGCCGAAGTGGTTCGCAGAACGCCTGCGCCGCCGTTGGTTTGTCGCCGTCGCAACGTTTTTGTCTTCTGCGTCAGTCACAAGGACATACGGCGAATTCGTCTTCTCTTTAGCCGGCACTGCAACATAGCCAGGTGATACGAAGAATCACGTGGCTATGAAGGGAGCAGTCCATCGTATTTCCCTAACACCGACCGTGCGTGTTTAGGCTAAGCTCACCCAGGCGCTGTCTGCCGAGGACGACTGTTGACATGCCCTGATAAATGCCATTCCTTTGAGGCCGTCTTCCAGCATGGGCACTAGGGTTGCCGCTGTATTGCCGCGAATGACATCGGCCGCTTCGCTGTATAGGCTGGCAAATGCTTCGAGATATCCCTCCGGGTGACCACCCGGTATACGCGTGACTGCATTGGCGGCTTCGGTTGCGGCTGCGCCGCCACGGGTATGCAATTGCTTGGGCTGACCAAGCGCCGTGAACCAGAGATAGTTTGGGTCCTCTTGTGCCCACTCTAGTCCACCTTGGCTTCCATAAACCCGAAGTTTTAGAGAGTTCTCATTCCCTGGCGCAACTTGCGACGCCCACAGCATGCCTTTGGCGCCGCCTTCGAATTGCAGCATGACTTGAACATCGTCATCCACTCTTCGGCTAGGGACAAAGGTGGACATCTGCGCGGCGATGCGCTTGGTGGTAAGCCCACTGACAAAACTGGCCAGTTGATAGGCATGTGTGCCAATATCCCCAATGGCACCGCCGCCGGATAGCGACGGGTTGGTGCGCCATGCGGCTTGTTTTTGGCCTTCACTTTCGATGTCTTCTGATAGCCAGTCTTGAACGTACTCGACTTGAACTAAGCGAATGTCACCCAGAGCACCTGAGGCGACCAACGCTCTTGCCTGTCGGATCATTGGATATGCACTGTAGTTGTGGGTCAGGAAAAACTTAGCGCTGCTGTCAGCAAGAACCTCTTTCAGTGCCAGTGCCATTTCAAAATTTGACGACAAGGGTTTGTCACAGATGACGTGGATACCCGCCTTTAAGAAGGCCATCGCCACCGGTACGTGTAGGTGGTTTGGGGTGACGATCGACACCGCCTCAATGCCGTCCTCACGTGCGGCTTCCATCCGAGCCATGTCTTCGTAATTGGCATAGCAGCGTGATTCATCTAGACCCAGCTCTAACCCAGAGGCTTTGCTGCGCTCGGGGTCGGATGACAGTGCGCCCGCCACCAATTGATACTGGCCATCCAGCCGTAACGCATGGCGATGAACGGCGCCGATAAATCCGCCTTGGCCGCCGCCGACCATACCGATTCGAATGGGGTTTGCTGACATATTGACTCCTTGTTAGTTCAACGCCAACCGCTGGCAGTCTTGTCCGGCAGAGTGCTCGGCGGCATCAAGCACTTGCTGTAGCGCCGCGCCACGCGCGAAATCTGGTTCGTAAGCCTCGCCGTTTTGAATGGCACTGATAAAGCGTTGGTAAACCGTGTTGACTGTATCGAGGTCGACCTCACGCCAGGTCGCCGTTTTCATATCATCGCCGATCGAGACGCTAAGCGTGTCGACGTGGTTAAGATACCGCAGCTCCAAGCCACCTTGGTCACCGTAGACACGCAGAAACAAATCGTTGAAATGTCCAGAGGCGAATCGGGTGGCGTGGACGACACCTGCTGCACCGTTGGCTAAGCGTAGCTGAAGTGTGCAGCTGTCATTGGCATCGAGCGGGTACTCGCCAATTTGATTGTTGGGCGCTTTGTCGAAGGTGATCAGATCGGCAGAGACGCTTGCGGGGAGTGCGCCAATGGCGAAACTGGCGAAATCGATGATGTGAATGCCTACATCGCCCAGCACACCTTTGGAGCCATGCTGGGTCGACAGTCTCCACAGCCACTGTGATTCGGTTTTCCAATCGCCCCACGCGGGCTGCGTCAGCCAGCTTTGTAAGTATGACGCTTCGAAGTGACGCACGTTGCCCAGCAGGCCGTCGGCCACCATTTGCGCGGCCTTCTGCAGAGCGGGGGAGTTTCGATAGGTCAAGTTAACCATATTGACCACACCCGCACGGGATGCGGCGTCAGCCATCGCCATGGCATCTTCGTAGGACGTGGCAAGCGGCTTTTCGCAAAGCATATGTTTGCCCGCTTTCAACACCGGCAAGGTGGTGCGTGCGTGTACGGCATCGGGGGTGACATTGGTGGCGGCGTCGAACTCGCCAAAGGCCAGCAGTTCGTCTACGGATGCAAAGGTATGCTTGATGCCGTAGGTGTCGGCAAACGCTTTGGCGCGAGTGGGGTCGGTGTCCACTGCGGCGACCAGCTCGACCCCAGTCATGGCTTGAAACGCTTTTGCGTGATTGTTGGCCATGCCGCCGGTGCCGATGATGGCAAGTCGAATACTCATGGTTGGCTCCTAGCGATAACCGGCTTCACCGACCTGGTGAAGTTTTGGGCCGCGCTCGACGATTTTCTCGGGCGCATGATCGACTGGCACGTTTGGCGCGTCGTGGACGGTTGCGGGGTTGAGCTGTGCGACTGGGTTATAGGCCCATTTCACCGCATTTTTCAGCACCAATTTGACGTTGTCGTCATGGTAGGTGGGGTAGGTTTCGTGGCCAGGGCGGAAGTAGAACACATTGCCAGCGCCTCGTTTGTAAGTCAGGCCAGAGCGAAATACTTCGCCGCCTTGGAA
>JABXHR010000021.1 GCA_013373515.1 Gammaproteobacteria bacterium
AACGCAAAGCTGGTGCCCTGTACGATTGGCAGTTTCGCGCCTACAGGGCCTGCGCCAACGGTTTGAAAGAGGGTTGCCACACCAGCGAGAAACATTGACATCTGAATCATGTACAACATGACCGGAAAGTCAGGCGATCCGGAACCGAAACCGAAGCCAGCGGCGCCAGCCACAATAATGGCAGGGGTAACGTTACTGACAAACATTGCCATCACATGTTGAATACCCAGCGGGACAGCTTGTGCCAGCGGGGGCGTGTAGTTTGGATCTTTAAGCTGATCCGGCGTGCCTAGTGAACTCACTCTCTATTTACCTCTTATTATCTGGCCAATCGGTCAGGAAATTTTATAAACCCTTGAACCAAATAGAAAAACTCTAAAAAATTCGAAGGGGATAACGCGACACAACAACAACTAGATATTGTTGCAAACGAAAGAGTGCCTACTCTGGCCTCACCAGTCAATAGTCAATTTTGTGTAGACAATCGTGCCAGTCGTCCGATTGGTTGCAATATTGCGCTGAGTCATTGGCAGTGTTGGCCGGATATAAACTCGAAATCAGGGCCAAGAAAAAGGCATGCCTGATTCATAAAGACTTTGGGCTCGTGCCGTGGCTTTCTGGTAGGGTTAGCGGCATGTATTAAGTTCAAAGGGGTGCATTGTGAGCTATCTGGGATTCGATCTCGGGACGTCGGGTCTGCGCGCACTATTGGTGGACGATCTCGGGGTGCCGATTGGCGCGGCAGAGCGCAGTTATCAAGCCACACACTCACAACCGGGCTGGTCCGAACAAGACCCTGCAAAGTGGATTGAGGCTTTAGAATCTGCCGTCGAAGAGCTTCGCCAGCAATTTCCAGCCTTTGCCGGACTGCGGGGCATTGCGGTGGCTGGCCATATGCACGGCGCGACGTTGCTCGACAACCAAAACAATGTGCTGCGCCCGTGTATCTTATGGAACGACACCCGCTCACATCTGCAGGCCGCTAGACTCGATGCGATGCACAACGTGCGCCAGCTGTCTGGCAATATCGTATTTCCCGGTTTTACTGCCCCTAAGCTCGAGTGGGTGCGCGAGAACGAGCCCGCATTGTTTGCCAAGGTAGCAAAAGTGCTGCTTCCAGCCGCTTATTTAAATCTCTACCTTACCGGCGATCATGTGGCTGATCTGTCGGATAGTGCCGGTACGTCGTGGCTTGATGTCGGGGAGCGGTGCTGGTCTGAAGAGTTGCTAGCGGCAAGCCATATGCGCCTGGATCAAATGCCGCGCTTGGTCGAAGGTTCACAGGCAGCTGGCCAGCTCCGAGGCGCATTGGCAACAAAATGGGGCCTAACACGGCCTGTCGCCGTGGCAGGTGGGGCAGGGGACAATGCCGCGGCCGCGTGCGGAATCGGGGCGTTACACGACGGACAAGGCTTTGTATCGCTCGGCACCTCGGGTGTGCTGCTCACAGCGCGCAATGGCTATCATCCTGCTCCCGAGACGGCAGTCCACACCTTTTGTCATGCAGTGCCCAATCGCTGGTATCAAATGGGCGTCATGCTGTCGGCTACCGACAGCCTCAACTGGCTATCGCAAATCACTAATATATCGCCTGCACAGCTTACCGCTGCGCTGGGCGACCAATTGACCGCGCCGTCGCCAACTCGTTTTCTGCCGTATTTGTCGGGTGAACGCACGCCACACAATGATGCGTTGATTCGCGGCGGATTCACAGGCTTGTCGGCAGGCACCTCCCGTGAGGATTTAACCCAATCGGTACTAGAGGGCGTGGCGTTTGGGTTGCGTGACAGCTATGAGGCGCTCTGTGAGACTGGCGCAGATTTAGAGGCTTTGATTGCCATCGGCGGCGGCACAGGCTCGCGTTACTGGCTCAAAGTCCTTGCCACCGTGCTAGGTGTGCCACTGCAACTGCCTGTTGGCGGAGAATTTGGCGCGGCGCTCGGTGCGGCAAGGCTTGGCTTGATGGCCGATACAGGTCAAGCCGCTGAGGAGATTGTTGTGGCGCCTAAAATCGCCGAGGTGATCGAGCCGGAGCAGAGGCACCGAGCTGCATTTGATGAGGCTTATAAAGCGTTCAGGCAGGCATATGCGGGGTTGAAGGCCATTCAATAAGAAGGGCTGGCACTTAGAACAAATGCATCTGCGCATCATTGATCATTGAGAATGTCGTGCTTTGTAACAGGGCGTCGGCAATTGGTGCCAGTTGGCGAGTGGCGTAGTGTTGGTAATCGATGGCTTGGCTGAGATGCCCAATCGGTTCGGGGCCAGCGAGCGTAATGAGGTACTGAATTTTGCGTCCCGGCTTGGGTATTTTTCGGGCGGCTTGTATGTGCGGCGGCACGTTTTTTTGATAGCTCTCAAGGGGCCGGCGAATGCGCTTGCTGTAAATCAGTTCTGAATCGAGTTGTCCATCGATCAGCAGTTGGTAGATGTCGCGACAATACTGCTCGATGGGTTGGTCGTGAAATACCCGTTGCAATAGTTCGCGCTGGAAAGATTTTGCAAGTGGTGTCCAATCTGAGCGAACCGATTCAAGTCCCTTGATGACAAGCTGTTCCTCGGGGCCTGAGTTGACCAATCCAGCGTAGCGTTTTTTGGAGCCTGCCTCGCTGTGGCGAATTGTAGGCATCCAAAATCGGTCGAAAAGTGTTTCGAATTCCAGCTCAAGATGGCTGGTTAATCCCATGGTGTCGCGCAAGGTTTGTTGCCAATGTCGATTGATATCGCATTTGAGCTTTTCGCCATATTCAAGGCAGTGTTCGCGCGTCCAATCCTCGGGCAGGGTGACGAACAGTGAATCCGTGTCGCCGTAAATGACCGCATGCCCGAGGGCTTCAAACCACGCCTTGCTGGTGGTGATGATTTCCTTGCCGCGCAGGGTGATGCTACTGGCGAGTTTCGGATCAAAAAAGCGGCAGCCGCTCGAGCCCAGCACGCCGTAAAACGAATTCATGATGATTTTGATCGCTTGAGAGAGTGCTGCATTGCCCTCGGCTTTGGCTTGATCACGCAACTGCCAGAGCTCGGCGATAATGGCGGGCAGTAAGGCCGCATCTCGCCTGAAGTAGGCGCCTTTGAATCCGGGGACGGTGTTGTCGGTCTCGTCAGTTAACCCGGCCGGATCGATTAAAAAGGTGCGAATAATCGACGGGTATAGGCTTTTGAAGTCCAGCAACATCACATTGCGATAGAAGCCCGGCGTCGAGTCGAGCACATAGCCACCGGGGCTGTTCTCAGCCTGCGGTAGCTGCGCCATACTGCGGGCCACTTTGCCGTGACGGTGCAAGCGCGGCAGGTACAAAAAATCGAATGCGGCCACTGAGCCGCCGATGCGATCAATGGCCAATCCCGTCATTAAACTGCGTTGCCGCGCGAAGTTGAATAGATCGGCTTTTTCAAAAATGCGGCTGACCAGTACACAGTCTTTTAGGTTGTACTCGGCTAACTGCTGTGGTGCGTGTTTGAATTGCTCGGCGATGGTTTTGACCTTATCGAGACCATGACTCTGAATGAGTTTGCGCTCACCCAGCAATTCGTGGGCGACATTGTCGAGGGCAAACGATTCAAACTGCCAAAAGGCAGCGCGCAATAAATCGACGCCATCCAAGACCGCACGTCCAGGCACTCGGGCGACACGCGGCTGTCCGGCATTGCGCGCCTCCAGCACGCGGGCGTTTTGTTCGTGTCGACCGATGGCAAACGGCACGCCGAGTTCTTGGCATTTTTTCTCTAAGAATCGAAGATCAAAATCGATGACATTCCAGCCGATCAGTAGATCTGGGTCGTGCTCACAAATCCACGCGAACGCCTGTTGTAGCGTATTGCGCTCGCTATGACACCATTCGATCATGGTGTTAGTGTCGGACGCCTCATTGGGGGCGGAACGCGCCATAAAGACGCAGCTGTCTTCACCGATTTGCACGCCGATTGATAATAACGGCGCTGGGCTTCCGAGCCCGGTTTCGATGTCTATCGACAATGCGCTAAGTGGGGTGGTGGCTTGTCCCGGTTTGAGTTGCGCGTTATGGCTCACCCAACAGCCCTTTTCAGATGCCCAGTGACCGAAAATCTCTGCTTCGCCACGAACAAAACGCTCCATTAAAAAGCGATCACTGGGCTTGATATCTGCCTCATAGGCGGCGTGTGGATAGGTGTCTGCAAAACGGTCTAAATCGCTTTGTTGGGCAAAGTAAAGCGCATCGGCGGGCTCGCCGCTTGGGCAGCGCATGTTGGTGGTTTTGCGTTCGATGCCTTGGGTTACAAAGTTTTTTTCGACGAAACACACCGCTTTCTGGGCGGCTTGTATCACCAGAAGCGGCCCCTCTGCACTGGCGAAGAACAATCGCAGCTCGATCCCAGTTGGCGTATCGCGCCACTGGCGTTGCAGCAAAAATCCAGACTTGGCGTGTGGTTCGGGCTGGGTCACAAATCGATCGCAGGGCTCAAAGAACAACAGTGTAACAATCAACCCACGAATGCAGACGGTCTGTGCGGTAGAATCTAGCCAGCAAACCCAAGGAGATGCGCGTGAAACTCATCGATGTTAACCAAGCCAAAGCACTCGAATCGGCGGTATTTGTGGATGCCACCTGGTGTATGCCAAACAGCGGGCAGCGCGGTCGCGACTTGTACGATGCTGCACGTATTCCAGGCGCCCGGTTTTTTGATATCGACGACGTGGCGGACAAATCGGTAGATTTGCCCCATATGCTGCCCTCTGGAAAAGTGCTTGCGGCCGCGCTTGGCGCAATGGGGATCGATCAGCACACGCCAGTGATTGCCTATGATCAAAACCGCTTTTTCGCATCGGCGCGACTTGGTTGGATGCTCAATGCGTTTGGTCATGAGCAGGTTTACGTGCTCGACGGCGGACTTGCGGCATGGCAAGCGGCAGGCGAAGTTGTTGAAACGGTTGCGCCAAGTGCTGCTCTGCCAAAAGACTACAGCGCATCACTCAATGCATTAGGCGTGGCAACACTTCGCAATATGCGCACCTTTGTGACCGACCCACATGTGCAAATTCTGGATGCAAGGCCAAAGGGGCGCTTTAATGGCGAGGTGGCAGAGCCTCGGCCCGGTCTTCGCAGTGGCCATATGCCGAGTGCCATTTGTTTACCGTTTACCGAGCTACTGCAAGCCGATGGCAAGCTTAAGGACAAAGCGGCACTAAAATCGGCGTTTGAATCGCACAATGTCGTGATGTCAGGCCAAATGGTGACGACCTGCGGCTCGGGCGTGTCGGCGGCCGTTATCAACTTGGCGCTTGCGCAGTTTGGCATGGAAGCCCAGCTTTATGACGGCAGCTGGAGCGAGTGGGGTGCCCAAGCGGATACGCCGGTGCTGGGCGCGGGGCTGTAAGTGCATTTTAACGTTAAATTGGATCGCCGCTCGATCCGTGAATTGATCGCAAGCGATACCCCATTGATCGATGTGCGTGCGCCGGTGGAGTTTGCGCAGGGCGCTTTGCCGCTGGCTTGTAATTTACCCTTGCTCGATGATGCTCAGCGCGAGCAAATTGGGACAGTGTATCAACAGGACGGCCGTGAGGCGGCGATCGAGCTTGGGCTAAAGCTCGCGACTTTGGATGTTCGGCAGCAGCGTGTTGAGCGCTGGCTAATGTGGCTCGACGGTCGTGAACAGCCTGCGCTGTACTGTTTTCGCGGCGGAATGCGATCCAAATTTAGCCAGCAGTGGCTGCAAGAGGCAGGCATCGATATCCCAATCATCGAAGGTGGCTATAAAGCCATCCGCCACGAGATGCTTGCTGTGCTATCTGAGCTTGCGACTTCAAAACTCATTGCCATTTCGGGGGCCACGGGTGCGGGTAAGACTGAGGTGGTCCATCAAGTGGCTTCGGCAATCGATCTTGAGGGGGCGGCCAATCACCGAGGTAGCGTGTATGGCGGTTCGGCCGAGACTCAGCCGAGCCAGGTGGACTTCGAGCATGAGGTAGCGCGTCAGTACCTGCAACGCAGCAACTTCAACCAAATTGCCATGGAAGACGAGGGGCGGCTGATTGGCCGTGTGTCCGTTCCGAATGAGGTGTTGGCTGCGCTTAAGTCTGCGCCGATGGTGATTGTTGAGTCCTCACTCGAGGAGAGGGTGGCGCGGCTGTTTGCACAATATGTCGCTGAGACGGTCGAAAAAGATCGTAATGACCCGTATGGCGCTTTGCGGAGATTTGTTCAAAATGGACTGGACCGTATCCAAAAGCGGCTCGGTGGCGTGCGCTATGACGCGCTATCAACGCTAAATATCAATGCCGCAGAGGCCCTTGAACGCGCTGCCGACCCAGCTGGGTACTATGAGTTTATCCAAATTTTACTGAGTGATTATTACGACCCAATGTATAGCTATCAACGATCAAAACGGGCGTCGACGGTATTGTTCAGCGGCGGCGTTGATGCGGTCGCCGATTACCTCAATCAGCAACCATGACTGAGCAAGCAACTCGCGATTTGGTGTTTTTGGGCGGCGGGCATACACATGCATTGGTGCTCAAACAATTTGCCATGGGCCGTCGCCCCAATGCACGGATAACGCTCATTTCTGAAAGTGTGCAAACCCCTTATTCGGGCATGCTGCCGGGCTTTATTGCAGGGCATTACAGCAGCGATGAGATCCATATCAATCTAGCCAGTCTGTGCCGTCATGTAGGCGTTCGATGGATTCATGCCACAGCCGTTGGGCTCGATCTCACTGATCGCAAAGTGCTGCTTGGCGATGGTCGCAAGATAGCCTTTGATGTGCTTTCGATTGATATAGGCTCCACGCCAGATAATTCCATACTGGGGGCCGCTGAGCATGCACTGGGCGTCAAACCCATCGCAGCCCTTCGCGATAAGTGGCTATCCATCCTTGCCAGAACCGAGCAAGTGCAGCGCATTGCGGTGGTCGGCGCCGGGGCGGCTGGTGTGGAAATGGCCCATAGCGTTGCACATCGATTGGGCGAGAAGGCGGATGTGAGTTTGGTGTTTAACGGGGCGCGTCCGTTAAAAGGCTATCCAGATCGCACGGTGCGCACGGTTGAGCAAAGCCTTGAGGGTTACGGCATACGCCTGCATAACCATTGCCGCGTGAGCCAAATTACAGCCACGGGGTACGTCGATCAGCACGGCAAGCATAACGATGCCGACTTGGTGATGCTGTGCACACCAGCCGCAGCGCCAGCATGGCCGAGCGAGGCCGGTCTAGACACGGATTCGCGCGGCTTTGTTGCGGTAAATGCCCAGTTGCAAAGCTTGTCGCATCCATTTGTGTTTGCGGCGGGGGATGCGGCAACCATGGTAGATGATCCTCGTCCGAAAGCGGGGGTATATGCGGTGCGCCAAGCGCCATTTCTCGCCAATAATTTGATCGCGGTATTTGCAGATCAACCGCTGAAGCCTGCCAAATTACAGCGCAATTTTCTATCGCTGCTCGCGCTGGGTGGTAAGCGCGCTGTCGGCGGGCGAGGCCCGATTAGCCTGCATGGTGATTGGGTTTGGCGTTGGAAAGATCGGATTGATCGCAAATTTATGGCGATGTTTCAGAACTTGCCACCATCGATGGCGATCCCGATGGCCAGTGAGAGCATGCGCTGTGCCGGATGTGGCAGCAAGCTTGGCCCCAGCATGCTCGGCGATACGCTCAGGCGGCTAGGTGCCGAGTTTCCAGTGGTATTTGCCAACCCTCCGGTCGAGGATGCAGCCTTGCTGTCTTTGCAGGGGGACTATCTGAAAACCATTGATGGTTTTCGCGCCTTTGCGGATGACCCCTATCGATTTGCGCGTGTGGCGACCTTGCATGCCATCAGTGATCTCTATGCCATGGGGCAGCGGCCACAGCATCTTTCGGTCTGGGCCAGTGTGCCCTTTAACCATCCTCGTCTGCAGCAACGTGATTTTGATTTGCTGATGCGCGGGGTGGTTGCGCAGTGTGCAGAGGACGGCGTTAGTTTGATCGGAGGTCATTCCACAGAGGGTGCCGAGCTACAGCTAGGGCTCACGGTGGGTGGCGCGATCGATGGCCCCGTTTGGCCAAAGCGCTCGCTGCAGCCCGGAGATTGTTTGGTGCTGACCAAGCCGATTGGGGTGGGCACCTTGTTGGTCGCCATGATGCAAAATGAATTGCCGCCAGAGGCGGAGACAGCATTATGGGAATGGATGCTGATTAGCAATCGTCATGTGCTGGAGGCTTGCGCTGATCTGACGGTGAATGCCGCCACGGACGTGACAGGGTTTGGGTTGCTGGGTCATTTGCAAGAAATGCTCGCTGGCTCGTCACGCGCGCGTTTGCATGTCGGATCGGTACCGCAAATGCCATCGGCTGAAGCCCTCTGGCAACAGGGTATCCAAAGCACATTGGCGCCTTCGCTATTGGCTCAGGCACAACAGATCGAGGGGTTCGACATGTTGCCGGAGTCGATGCAGTTGATGTGTTGTGATCCACAAACCTCTGGGGGGTTGCTGTTGAGCATGCCTCTGGCCGATGCACAGCGTCTGCAGCAACGTTTGCCCGCGTGGATCATTGGTGAAGTAATTGGTGGCGCGGGTGCTTCTATTGAGTTTGTCGACTAACTCGGTGAAGTAGTTTTAGGGTGACCTCAGCGGGATCGATACGCTTTTGAGGCTGATTGGGGTTTTCATCGACGAGGCGCTGATGACGCGCGGCGAGCCCATCGAACCAAGCCACCGGCTGCAAGTTTTGGGCACTTTTGTGCCCGCCTTGGGTATGATTTGCTGCCCAAGGTCGCTGCCCAATCGTGTTGCTAGCGCTGACCCAAAAACTCACGGTATTCCCCTTTAGTCTGAGATTGATCCTAATTCAATCCCTGCACATTTGCTTCCCAAAGCATTGGGTTTGAGAGACTTGTCACATCCTATATTTGACGTTAATCACTTCTGCCGACAGTCCAATGGCGTTGAGTTGCTCAAGCCATGCACGCTGGTGAACTTGAAGCTGATCTCCGGGACCTTTGACTTCAATAAATCGGCTCTGCCCGGCATCACTGACGGCGAAGAGATCGGGCATGCCGCTGCGAAAAGCTCGCGGGTCGAGCAGCAGTCGTTCAATTAACGTTCGCCATCGTCGGCGGTCGATCGATGCAATCGCCGCTTCGAAGCAGGCGGGCTCTAGATAGCCATTGACCCAAGCATTGTTAAATTGTTGATATTGTTCGAATAACTTAACCAGCTTAGCATTGGATGCATGACAAAATTCTGTGAGCGCGGCGTCGATAATCGCTTGTCGCTTGGTTTGGAATGACCTTGAAAACCCATCTCTGGGCCCGATTTGAAAAGGATGGTCGAATGCTCGATCGACGTCGGCATAAATTGCAGGCCACAGCGCCACGCCATAGATACTGTTAAGCAAGCGGCTTTCAACCCAATAGCCTTGCCATCCCTCCGCGGCAAGCCACCCGATAACGTCTTGTTCGACCCGCTGCTGGTCAGTTTTATCCAAGGTGATTGCACGGCTTGGCGGTTTGTAAGGTTGCGCGCGAATCTGAGGCTCGCCGAGTGCTTTGAGTCTTCGATTATTTAGTTTGCGCCATTGGTCATGCTGGTGTGCAGTTTGGCAACGGGCTTTGAGTTTGTCGAGTTCGCTGGCGGCCATTTGAATGTGGTCTGTGGCTAAAAGGCATTGAATTCGCAGCGTCCGCGCCTCAAAGCCAGAGCAGCCCTCGAGCGATAATTGGGCAGAATTTGGATCGTCTCGCATTTGACGGCTGGCGAGCTGGCAAAGGCCACGCTCGGCGCGGGCACGTTGTTCGGTGTTAAAGTAGCGACGCAATTCAAGCTGATACTCTTCATCATCAATGTGTTGATTGCGCCATTCAAGGCTCAATGCTGCAAGATGCAAATGCGCTTCCAGAGACTCTCGGTTGGCATAGTAAGGTGTTGCGCTCAATGGGTATGGCGGGTAGCGCGTCAACCCCAGGGCTTCGGTGACAAAATTGGATAAGTCTTGGTAGGGACTGGCAAAAAACAGCGTCTGCACACGGCGCAAAAAATCTTGGTGATTGAGCTTTAGCAACACAAAGTTTGCGTCGGGCAGCCACTGGCTGAGCGGTTGGCTGATATCGCAATACTGTTCGCTAAGGATTTGAATCAGCTCGACCTTGCGAAGTTTGTTTGAGAGGCCGGTGTCGAGGGTTAGCAGTTCGGCTTTGCTCGCGAGCGCGGCCAAAGTATGGAAGTCGATCTCAGGTGTGTCTTTGAGCCAGCCTAGCTTTGTAAGTCGCGTTAGGGCGATTTCAAGGTCGGCGATTTCGGCGTAGTCGAATTTGTCGGAGCGAACAATTGGCCTCGTGCGCATCCACAGTCGAACGGCGGCACATTTTGTGTCGCGGTCGAGCTGGCGCCACGTGCTGAACCACGCCTGTTCTATCTCGCTAAATAAATTGAGATATCGCGCCTGCACACCATCTAGCATGGCTTGAAAATGGTCGAGATAGTAGTAGGGCGCGAGTTCTGCTTGCATGTCGCTATTTTAGGGCATGCAATGCCGTGCTTAGGCCATTTTCAGCAATGCTGTTAAATCGCGTTCAATCAGTTTTGGATCACCCAAATTGACTTCGAGTAGTCGTCTTAGATGCGTGGCGCTGTCAATGTCCATTTCGACCACTTCCAGTCCGATGGTCAGATCTTTTTGATAAACCGGTCTGCAGACCAAGTTGATCGATGTCACGCCTGAGCCCAGCATGATTTCTAGATCGCATTGTTTGACGCCGAGCATCATGGTGTGCTCGATTAGATTGATTTTGGCACCGTGAATGGATAGGTCTACAATATGCGCGTCGATGGATTTGCCATCGAGATATAACGTCGCATCCGCGTCAAATTCCACGCGGGAAAATCGTCTTTTGTCGGTCATGGGGTGTGTTCTCTCTCTTCTGTCCTTGGTATCGGAAAAAGTTCGAAAATATTGAATCAGCTCCCGTGACGCGGTGAGTCTGTGATCCAGTGAGGTATCTATGTCGTCATTACGAGATCAATTGCTCAAGGCGGGTGTCGCCAGCAAACAGCAGGCAAAAAAATCATCCAAAGCCGTGGCACACCAGAAGCGCACAGGCCAATCGACGCAATCCGATCAGGCACGTGCAGCTGCAGAAGCCGCTTTGCAAGCCAAGCGCGATGCAGACAAGGCGGCGAATCAAGCACAGCAAGCGGCAAGGCTCGCCAAAGAAATCGACGCGCAGGCCCGCGATATTATCCGCAACTCAGCATTGCCACGCGGTGAGGGAGAGCATTATCAGTTTCAGTTCGATGGCAAGGTTAAAGAGATCGGGCTGAGCGCCACTTTGCGAAGCCAAATTGTCGCTGGACAGGCGGCGATTGCATGTGCCGATGAGCAGTTCTTTGTGATTCCCGCCAAAGCAGCAGAAAAAGTGGCGGAGCGGCGTGCGGAGTTGATCGCGATCCACTTTGATAAAGCCAGCGATGCGGTAGACGAAGATGATCCTTACGCCGACTACCAAATCCCTGATGACTTGATGTGGTGATGATGCAGCAGAGCACTGCCCTCGAGGCGTTAAATCAATACCGCCCCGACGCGGCGACAGCGACTTTTCATGATGTGATTAGACAGTGCGTAGAGCGCAGTGAGCAGTTTTGGTCGCGATCACACTTTGAACCCGGGCATCTGACGGCGTCTGCTTGGATTACCAACCCTGAAAAGACCCATGTGGTTTTGTTGCTGCACGGCAAACTCGGCATTTGGGTGCAGCCGGGCGGTCATATCGAACCAGAGGACGCCAACCTGCTACAGGCTGCGCTTCGCGAGGCGACCGAGGAGACCGGACTCAGTGAGTTGTCGTTGGGGCAGGCGGCGATTTTTGATGTTGATATCCACGACATTCCCGCTCGCAAAGACGAACCGGCACATCAGCATTTGGATGTGCGTTATTGGTTTACCACGACAATGTCGACCTTGACGATTTCGGATGAATCCTCTGCACTGGGCTGGGTGCCGCTTGCTGACGTCGATAAGATGCAGGCCGATGAGTCGGTGATGCGTATGGTGGCGAAGACGCTCGATAGCAAAGCTAGCGCGTAATACCGAGGCGTTTGATTTTGTCGTAGAGGCCTTTGCGCGAGAGGCCTAGCATTTCGTAAGTGGCCTTCATTTCGCCATTGTTGGCGTCGAGCACGGTTTCGATGACATGCTTTTCAAATTGATTGACGCGCTCTGCCAGAGTACCGAGCGGCTCATCGCTGGAGGTCGTGTCAGGTTGCCACAATCCCAGTACAAATCGTTCAGCGGTATTGCGCAGCTCTCTGACATTGCCAGGCCAGTTATGCTGCATCAGAAATTGTTCGAGCTGAGGCGTCAACGGTGGGATATCGCGGCGATATTTGGCACGTGCTTCGCGGGACAAATGCGCAAATAACAACGGCAGATCATCCTTGCGCTCGGCCAGTGTGGGTAGCGCAAGGGTGACCACATTTAGACGGTAATAAAGATCAGTGCGCATGACGGCGTGGTCGGGCTGGCTGGCGTAGTCGGCTTTGCAGGCCGCAATAAAGCGCACATTGAGTGCATACTCTTGATTGCTGCCGAGACGGGTGGCACGGCGTGTTTCGATGACCCGCAATAGTTTGGCTTGTAGCTCCAGTGGCAGTGATTCGAGTTCATCCAAAAACACCGTGCCATTGGCGGCGGTCTCTAGCTTGCCCGCTTTTGCCTTGATGGCGCCCGTAAATGCCCCAGCCTCATGGCCAAATAACTCGGATTCCAGGATGTCTGCGGGAATGGCGGCGCAGTTGATGGCGACAAATGCACCGTTGGTTTCGTTGCAAAAGTCATGCAGCGCACGGGCCACCACCTCTTTGCCGGTACCGGTTTCGCCGATAATCATCACGTCTACCGCTACATCAGAAAGGGCTTTAATTTGCGCCTTGATCTGGACAATGGCGGGGTTACGGCCGACAAGCCGTGCATCGAGATCTGATGCATTTTGTAAGAACTCGCGCAGCTCGCGGTTTTCGAGCACGAGCCGACGTTTTTCCATGGCGCGGCTGACTACCGAGAGCAAGGTTTGAACCGCAAACGGCTTCTCAACGAACTCATATGCGCCTGCTCGCATGGCCTCCACGGCCATGGGCACGTCTGCATTACCGGTGATGAGTACCACCGGCAAAGCTCGATCAATGGCTTGCAGGCGCTCGAGCACCTCGATGCCATTGTGCTTCGGCATTAATATATCGCTAATTACCACGCAATTGCTGTCTCTGGAGATTGCACCGATCGCCATTTCTGGGTCATCGGTGGCCAACACTTGGTAGTCATTGAGTTCTAGGCTTTGCTTGAGCGCCTCGAGCAGATCTAAGTCATCGTCAATCAGCACAACGTTGTAATTCATTCGGCCTCTAGCGGGGGCTGTTTGAGAAGTTTGATTCGTACACATGCGCCGCCCATATCGCTGTGATCCAGCACTATTGTACCGCCAAAGCCATCGACCATATCGCGCACGATGGATAAGCCTAGGCCAAGTCCGATCCCCTTGGGTTTGGTGGTGAAAAACGGCTCCAGCGCGGTGCTGAGCGCTTGTTCATCAAATCCGGGGCCATTGTCGTGCACCTCGAGCGCGATGTGTTGTGCTGTTGAGTGAAGCCTAACCTCGATTTGATCCCCATGACTTGCGCTCATGGCATCAATGCTGTTTTTGAAAAGATTCACCAAAATTTGTGTCAGGCGGATGGTACCGCCATATACGTGTATTGCGGTGCTAGGTGTGCCAATGGTGATCCGATGGCGTTTGGCGAGCGGCAATGTCAGCGCTAGCGCTTCATTCAGTGCATCTCCCAACGACACCATCGATAAGCCGCTGCCTGGTTTACGTGCAAAGCTGAGCAGTGATTTTGACAACGACGTCATGCGTGAAACTTGCTCATCTAGCGCCTGTAGGGTGGACTCTAAATCAGTGTATTTTTGTTTTTGCAAAAGCAGCTGAGCGTTGGTGATGCGGGTGGACATCGCAGCAAGTGGTTGATTGTACTCGTGGCTAATCGTGGTGGCGAGCTGACCGATGGCCGCCATTTTTGCCGCATGGATGACTTCGTCTTGCGCGCGCTTGCGCTCGCCAATCTCTGCCTCCAATGCCGCATTGCTGGCTGCGAGGTCCTTAGTGCGAAATTTGACTTTGTGCTCTAGACGGCGGGCGGAAATATCCAGCGCTCGGGTGTAGCGCTCTCGCGCTTTGACTCTTCGGCGATAGCTTTGCATCACCACGGCGAGGCTTGCGCACAGCAGGGCGGCGATGGTTGAAAATTGCAGTGCATGGATCAAAGCGTTGAGTCGATTGATCTCGATGGCCAACGTCCAATCGAGCAGCGGAATGCTGCGCTGACGCCAACGCGGGTCGTCAAAATCCAGTGCTTTGACCGCTTGGAACCGATAGCGCAGATCATTGCTGGCCAATACCTCAAGGCCATTGTGCGCAACCACTGGAGATTTGATCAGCGCCCACGGGTTTTGAATGATTTCTAGATCATAAAAAAGGATCAGCGTGCCTAGATAGTTGCCAAAGTGACGCACGGCGGCGGCATGCGCATAGAGCTGAGTTGAGCCATAGCGGTAATTAGCGCGGCCCAGTCGTCCTTGCTGGGTTTGTTGAATGAGTGCGCTTAGCGGCAATGTTGAGGTGTCGATTCGCTGAGTGCCTTGGGCAATATATGCCGCCAATTCATCAATGAGCAACACCTCGTAGGCACCGCTGTTGGCGGCCAGGGTTTTTACGGTGCGGGTTTGAGCGCTGAAGTCGTGAAAGCGCAATGCGCGGATCACTTCGTCCTGACGTGCCACTAGGGGCGCGAGTAGGCGATGCTTGGCCAGTGCGGCGGTAGTTGCCACCGCTTGCAGTTCGAGCTGGTTGTCGGCGTCCTGCGATTGTTGTTGCCAAGACAATGCGTAGCCAAAATAGCCGGCGCCCAGGCAAATACAGATGGCTGCGGACCAAATTAGGCTTTGTTGCCAAGCTCGGCGCATGGACTAAAGTGCTTTGACGCGTTGCAACACTTCGTCCACATGGCCTTTGACTTTCACTTTGCGCCAAATCTCTTTGATGATGCCTTGCTCGTCGACCAGAAATGTACTGCGTTCAATGCCTTCAAATTGCTTGCCGTACATGGATTTCATTTTGATGACGTCGTAAGCGCGGCAGAGCGTCTCGTCTGGGTCGGAAATCAGTTCGAAGGGCATGTTGTATTTGGATTTGAAGTTGTTGTGCGATTTTAGACTGTCTTTACTGACGCCTAGGATCTCGCAATTATGGTCGGCAAATTCTCCATAGGCTGTGGTGAAATCACAGGATTCTGTGGTGCAGCCGGGGGTGTTGTCCTTGGGATAAAAGAACAGCACATAGCGTTTGCCCGTCAGCGATTGTGATGACAGATCGGCACCAGTGGTGCTGGGCAGGTTAAATGTTGGTGCTGGATCGCCAATATTGAGTGACATCTATTTTTCCTTCTTGCTTGTTCAAACTCGACTGCATCGGTAACATGCTAACGGTTAAATCTGAGGTTGATAAGCAATGTTTCAAGGCAGTATGGTGGCGCTCGTAACGCCCATGCTGGAGAATGGCGATGTCGATTACGACGGCCTGACCCGACTGATTGAATTTCACGTGGCAGAGGGAACCGATGCCATCGTTGCTGTGGGCACCACTGGCGAATGTGCCACGCTATCGCCCTCAGAGCATATGGCGGTGGTTAAACACTGCAAAGACGTCTTGGGCGGACGCTTGCCCTTGATTGCGGGTACCGGAGGCAACTCGACCGCAGAAGCCATCGAGTTGACGCAAATGGCCGCTGAGATTGGGGTGGACGCCTGCTTAAGTGTGGTGCCCTACTACAATAAGCCAACGCAAAAAGGGTTGATCGCGCATTTCAAAGCGATTGCCAATTCAACGCAATTGCCCGTGATTCTGTACAACGTGCCAGGTCGCACGGTTGTGGATATGACTGCAGAAACCACGGCAGAACTCTCTAGAATCGACAACATCATCGGCATTAAAGAAGCCGAGGGTTCGCTAGAGCGGACGCTGAAGTTGCTATCACTCTGTGAAGAAGGGTTTGTCGTGCTGTCTGGAGAGGACTCAACGTGCTGCGAAACGATGCTGGCGGGGGGCAAGGGCGTGATTTCGGTCACCTCTAATGTTGCGCCCAAACTGATGGCCGAGATGTGCAAACTTGCCATCGCAGGGCAAGTTGAGGATGCCAAGGCCATCGATGCAAAACTCGCCGCACTGCATAGCATTTTGTTTATCGAATCCAATCCACAAGCACCCAAATGGCTATTGAGCGAAATGAATCTGATTCAGCCTTGGCTGCGTTTGCCCTTACTGGCGCTGTCAGATGAAGTGAAGCCCGATGTGCGAGCGGTGGCTAAAGCATTGGAATTGATCTGATGAAGGTGAGGCATTGGACGCCGGCAATTCTGAGCTTGATACTGCTTGCCAGCTGTAGTGCTTTTAGGCCGGGCGAGAGTTCCTCTGAGGCATATAAAACAGTACGCCAACGCACGGACTTGGCCATGTCGCCTGGGTTGGTTGACAGTGCCACCAAAACCGACCAATTGGTCATCAACGACAAAACCCTGCTCCCGATTGTTCGCGGGGCTGAACTAAGCCGCGATGGCAATGTTTATTTTGCCCGTGTGGGCGCTGCGCCAGAGGCGGTGTGGACACGGCTCCTCGAATTTTTGGAGCAATACCAGTTCGACGTGATCTCTCAAGATAATCTGAGTGGTCTAATTGAAACCGATTGGCGCGCGGCACGCTCGGTTGACAACGGACTAATCGACAAGACCACCTCGATGGTCAAGGGTTGGTTTGGACGCGGTGAACCCGAATTGGTGGAGAAGTTTATTTTCCGCCTAGAGCGAAGCCAGACCGGAAGCCGTTTATTTGCGAGCCATCGTCGTGCACTCTCCCGGGGAGGCAAGCTGGCAGCACAGCCAGGCGAGCCGCAAATTGAGGCGGCGATTTTGAACCGCTTTATCGTTTATTTGGGCTTTGGTGATCGCAATACACTTGCCAAGGTGACTGAGCAAGCGTCCAGCCAATCCGCGGGCGAAGTGGTGCCCAATGGATTTCGGGTCAATAAGCCCATCCCGCTCGCATGGCCTGCGGTCGAGCGCGCGATTCAGGAGCTTTCATTTGTGGTGATCGGGCAGGAACGCGATCAGGGCTTGCTCGGCATTCGCGCTGGCCGAGGTGTGGCAGGCCTTTCTGACACAATTGTCGGAGGGGCTGGGGCGGCACCAGATTTAATTTTGAGCTTTATTCCTCAGGGCAACCAGACTGCGGTGATGATTTCTCGCCGAGATGGCGAGGCCATGGACGCCTCCGATGTTGAGCCTTTGTCGCGAGCCATTGTGGCGCAAATCCGTTAGCTGATGTTTGCATATGCCTCATTAGGCTCAGGCAGTAAGGGTAATGCCACATTGGTTCGTGTCGGCGATGAGCTGCATTTGATCGATGTGGGCTTCCCGCTCAAGGAAATCGAATCTCGGCTGGCCGCGCTAGGTGTGTCGCTCGACGATCTGAGTCGTATTTGGATCTCTCATGAGCATATCGATCATGTGCGTGGTCTTGGGCCTGTGGCGCGCCGTAGCAAAGTGCCTGTGCACCTCACACCGGGCAGTTTTCGCGGGCTAAAAGATCAAAAATTGCCATGGATTGATTGGGTAGAGCCCGATGCGCCACTGTGTTTTGGCGCATTAGAGGTGGCGCCATTTACAGTACCCCATGATGCAAATCAGCCCTGTCAATATCGGTTTAGTTTTCAAGGTAAGGCGTTTAGTGTGCTGACAGATGTTGGGCATATTACGCCGCATGTCGCATCGGTAACTGGTCATAGTAATGCAATCTTGATCGAGTTTAATCATGATCCAACCATGCTTGCCGAAGGCCCGTATCCGTTTCATTTGCAAGAGCGAATCCGCAATGGTATGGGGCATCTTTGTAATGTTTCGGCCGCAAATTTTTTATCGCATGCCAACCGAGTCTCGCAGGTGAGTCTTGGGCATTTGAGCGAGTCGAACAATTGCAGCAAAATGGTCAGAGAACTGGCAGAGCAAACGGTAGATCATCAGTGCCGAGTTGATGTACTGTCGCAGGCCGTGCCGAGTGCTTGGGCTGAAATTTACGCATAATGATATCGAGAGGGACAACATGACAGAATTACGGACAGCAGTATTCCCGGTTGCAGGGCTAGGTACGCGATTTTTACCCGCCACCAAAGCAAACCCAAAAGAGATGTTGCCGGTGGTGGATAAGCCATTGATCCAATATGCTGCTGAAGAGGCGGTGTCAGCAGGTATCGAGACTTTGGTGTTTGTGTATGGGCGAAACAAAGGCTCAATCGTCGATCATTTCGACAAGGCTTATGAGCTCGAAACCGAGCTTCACAACAAGGGCAAACAGGAAATGCTGGCCGCTGTCAAAAACGTTTTGCCGTCTCATGTAAGCTGCGTATTTATTCGCCAAGCGGAAGCGCTGGGTTTGGGCCATGCGGTTTTATGCGCACGCCCCGTGATTGGAAATGAGCCGTTTGCAGTATTGTTGGCCGACGACTTGGTGCTGTCCGAGCAAAGCTGTCTGTCTCAGATGGCGGATGTTTACAACTATCACCACTGTAGTGTGCTCGGGATCGAGAATGTGGCTGAAGACCAGGTGTCGTCTTACGGGGTGATTGGCGGTACCTCGTTAAAGTCGGGCTTGTGGGAGTTGGATCAAATTGTCGAGAAACCACCGATCGATCAAGCGCCCTCAACCAAAGCCGTCATTGGGCGTTATATTCTGTCACATGAGATATTTGCCCATTTGGCGAACCAGGGCAAAGGGGCTGGCGGTGAAATTCAACTCACAGATGCCATCGCCAAAATGATGAAATCAAAGCGCGTTTTGGGATATGAATTTGAGGGTAGACGATTCGATTGCGGCTCCAAGCTTGGTTATTTGCAGGCACAACTCGCCTATGGATTGCAACATCCCGATCTAGGTGCAGATTTTGCAGAGATCGCTCGTGACGAATTGAGCAAGTTGTCAACGCAATGATGGTGGGTTTGCGAGTACTAGGTCTTTGGCTGTTTTGTGGTGTAGCGCTCGCACAGACCTCGACGCTTCAAGTGATTAGCAACCGTGCGCTGTCGTTTGATGACGGGCTACAGCTTGGCGAGCAGCGTGGATTTCTGAGCCATTACGAGTGTACTGTCGAAGTCACTGACATTACCGCGGCCAAGGCCGTTGAGCCATTTTTGCCATTCTTTGTGCCCACCGAAAACTTGACTGTGCAATCGGTTACCCAGTCTGCACCGCCCACAAAACTCTCTCATCGGCCAATTATTTATATTCATGGCTATAACGAAGAGTTTGAGAAAAGCTGTGTACGGGCGATGTGGCTATATCGGGCGCTGGGCATCAATCGTCCATTTTTCTTGTTCAGTTGGCCAGCAGATGGTCGAATATCGAACTATACCCGCGATGAAGCGGATGCGCACTGGAGCGTGCTCGACTTGGCGTTGGCAATACAACAACTGTCTGAGGTCAGTGCTGACGGCCGCGTAGATGTGCTCGCCCATTCGCTAGGCGGACGAATCGCGACTTTGGCGCTTTCACACGAAGTGCTGCGTGGGCAGCCTATTAACGAATTGGTATTGATCGCGGCGGACATCGACTACGGCCATGCTAAGCGGTACTGGCCTTTGCTGGCGAAAAAAGCAGCGCGTGTTTCGGTGTATCAGAGCGATGGTGATTCTGCTTTGCAACTCTCAGAAACCTTGCATGGTTACCCAAGGCTTGGCCAAGTGTTGAGCAATGAGGAATATTGGTCGGGGCCTGATTTTTTGGACTTTAGCAATGCGCCAAGACGGTTGGCCGGCGGCCATCACTATCACTTGGTCAATCCAGCAGTTCAGTTGGATTTGCTTGGGGTGCTGAGAGGGCAGCCTGTCATTGAGCGCGCGGGTTGGACAAAGCCCAGAACCGGCGCGACTGCGCCGGCAAATTATTGGCAATACCAGCCTTAAGCGTCTGCCACAAAGGTAAATGCGTCGCCGAGTGTATCGACATGGCCAATACCGTTTGGTAGGTGATAGCCGACGATTTTTGATTTTGAGCTGACGATTTCAGGCAGGAGTGCTTTGCGGGTGTTGACCGCTTGGGTTTTGTCTTGGTCTGAACTGCTCTGCCATAGGGGTCTTTCGAATGAAATCTTCGAATGTACCAAGGCATCGCCCACAACATACACCGATTCGCTTCCTTGACGGATTTCATATGCCGTGTGACCCGGGGTGTGTCCACGTGTATCGACCGCCTGAACACCAGGAAGTACCTCTTCGCCAAATTTGGCTAGGCGGACGCCATCTGCAATGCGTTCAAGGTTGCGCTTTGCGCCTACAGCGAAGGATTGGCGCTCTGGGGGCATGCGATCCACTGTATTAGGGTCCATCCAGTAATTGAACTCATCAGCGGACACGATGTACTCGGCATTGGGGCAAACCAGTTCGTCGAATTCATCAATCAGACCCCAAATATGATCTGGGTGAGCATGCGTGAATGCCACGTGTGTGATGTCAGAAGGGTCTACCCCTAGCGCATCAAGGCTGTCTAATAGCTCGCCTGCACTGTCCATAAAGTTGGGCCCAGCGCCGATGTCGAATAGTACAGTGTGATCGCCGTGACGCCACAGCGTGAGGTTGCAAGGCGGTGTGTATGCCCCTTCGATATCAAGGTTGTGACTGCTTAGAAACTCGGCAAGTGTCGATTCATCTTGATCGGCGACGAGTCCTTGATTGCTCAGGCTTAAGTAGCCGTCACTGACAACATCAAGCTGGCCTTCGCCATGCTGTGTTGTGCTCCAGCCCAAGCTTGGCAGGGCAATGATGCCGGCAGTGCTTGCCGCCGTTTGAATGAGTTGGCGGCGGGTGATCATGCGTTGATTAACCATTGAAACCTCCTTTTTGATTCAGAGGATTATGCCGGTTTTTAGAGCGTGCGTGCAGATCAGCGTGCGTTATTCACATCAGCCGATTAAGTTCTGAATCGACTGCAAAATGCTCTGCTCATCAAGGCCAGCAGACGCCAGCAAAGCATTGCGATCCCCGTGTTCTGCTAAATCCAATGGCAGTCCTAGGTGCAAAAGTGGAATACACTTTTTCTCCGCAGCCAGCCATTCTGAGATGGCTGCACCAGCGCCACCGGCGATGGTATTTTCTTCGATGGATACAAAATGCGAATGAGTGTCACTGAGGGTCCTTAGTGCTTCAGTATCTAGTGGCGTGACAAAGCGCATATCAACCAGTGTGGCATCTAGGGTGTCAGCGGCGAGTTTGGCATTGTGGAGCAAGGTACCGAATGCGAGGATTGCGACTTTTTTTCCTTGGCGCACTACGTTGGCTTTGCCAATTTCTAATGTCTTGAGATCCGCCTCAACACGGGCGCCACAACCGGCGCCTCGCGGATAACGTACCATGGCGGGGCCGAGGTACTGGTAGCCGGTACTTAGCATGGCCCGGCATTCGGCTTCGTCACTCGGGGCCATGATCAGCATATTCGGAAGGCAGCGTGTAAAGCTGATGTCGAATGCACCCGCGTGGGTGGGGCCGTCTGGCCCTACGATACCCGCGCGATCGACGGCAAATAGCACATCTAAATTCTGCAGGGCCACGTCGTGAACCAGCTGGTCGTAGCCACGTTGCAAGAATGTGGAGTAAATCGCGACCACGGGCTTCAGCCCTTCGCACGCCATCCCAGCGCCCAAAGTGACGGCGTGTTGCTCGGCAATGCCCACGTCAAAATAGCGCTTTGGAAACTCCTTCTCAAAAGCGACCAGCCCTGAACCTTCGCGCATCGCAGGTGTGATGGCGGCAAGTCGCTCATCGGCACGCGCCATGTCGCACACCCAATCACTAAATACCTGCGTGAAAGTCACTGCGTTCGACTTGGCCGATTTTGCGCGTCCTGTTTCTGGGTCAAATGGCGTGACGGCGTGCAGTGCGAGCGCATCGTTTTCCGCGGCATGATAGCCATAGCCTTTTTGGGTTACGGCGTGTAAAAAATGTGGGCCATTGAGTTTGCGCATATTGCGTAGCACTTCAACGAGGTTGATGACATCATGCCCATCAACTGGGCCATAGTAGTTGAACCCAAGCTCTTCAAACATCGTGGCCGGAACCACAATGCCCTTTACGTGCTCCTCTAGTTTTTGCGCGGCACGGTGAAGTGTGGGAATGTTTTTGAGCACGCTCTTTGTGCCTTCGCGCGCGCTTTGCATCACCGAACCAGTGAGAAGTTTTGCGAGGTATTTGTTGAGCGCGCCGACATTGGGCGAAATTGACATGTCATTGTCATTGAGGACGACGAGCATGTTGGCGTGGGTGTCGCCACCATGATTCAACGCTTCGAATGCCATGCCAGCGGTCAGTGCACCGTCACCAATCACGGCGACCACTTTGCGATCGTCACCTTTGATTTTATTGGCCAACGCCATGCCCAGTGCAGCCGAAATTGAGGTAGAGCTATGGCCAACGCCGAAGGTGTCATACTCGCTTTCGCTTCGCTTGGGAAAGCCAGCAAGCCCGCCGCGTTTGCGCATACTGTCCATGCGCTTCGCTCGACCAGTTAGAATTTTGTGGCCATAGGTTTGATGGCCGACGTCCCAAACCAAACGATCATGTGGGGTTTCAAAAACATAGTGCAATGCCACCGTGAGTTCTACGGTGCCCAAGCTCGCACCGAGGTGGCCGCCCGTTTGTGACACACTGTGAATAATAAATTGACGCACTTCATTACACAGCGACGGCAAATCGTCCAACGCGAATTGGCGTAAATCTGCAGGGGATTCGATCTGCGAAAGCAGTGGGTAGTCGTCGTGCGGGAGCATAGTAAATTAGGGTACCTGTTATTCCGACTTTGCGCTGAGTTAATACGTTCTTTTGAGTAGCCAATCGGCGAATTCGACCAACAACGCGCCTTGCCCGGGAGCTTGAGTGGCGTATTCGACGGCTCGGGCGTGGGTATCGATCGCATGTTGCTTTGCGCCCTCAAGGCCAAGCAAGCTCGGATAAGTGGCCTTTTGATTGTCAATGTCACTGCCTGCAGGTTTGCCCAGCGCTTCAGAGGTGGCTGTGACATCTAATATGTCGTCGACGATCTGGAACATCAAGCCGATCTCATCCGCGTATTGGCCGATAGCCTGACGCGTCGTGTCGGCCGTCGGCAAAACCCAAGTTGGCGATAACGCTGACGCGCGGATCAGTGCGCCGGTTTTCAGGCGGTGAATCCGTTCTAGGGTGGCCAGTTCATTGAGTGCATCGTCGTGCAGAATATCCAGCGATTGCCCCATCGCCATGCCGTTGAGGCCAATGCCGTCACACACCATCGCTAGGATTTTCACTTTCGCCCCATCGTCTGTGGGCATTTTTTCGAGCAATAGTGAAATCGCCTCTGACTGTAAGGTATCGCCAGCCAAAATCGCAGTCGCCTCGTCAAACTGAACATGCACCGTGGGCTTGCCGCGCCTCAAGTCGTCATCGTCCATGGCTGGAAGGTCGTCATGGATCAGTGAGTAGGTGTGGATCATCTCCAATGCCGCGGCTAATGGGTCTAGGGTTGCCAGCGGAATATCGAGGGTGTCGCCCACCAGATAGCACAAGGAGGGGCGCACGCGTTTACCACCGGCGCACAGGGCATAGCGCATCGCATCACTCAGTCTGGAGGCGGGCCATGTTTGCATGTAAGCATTCAGCCATGCGTCGACTCGGGATTGATAGCCCTTGAGAGTGGCGTCAAACGATGCGCTCACAGGGATTACTCGGGCTCGGCCGGTGGTGCGGACAACTGTGCAATACGCTGCTCGGCTTCGTCGAGAGTTTTTCGGCATTGCGCCACCAACGCTACGCCACGCTCAAACTCATCCATGCTCTGTGCCAAGCTCAGCTCGCCGGACTCCATTCGGCGCACAAGCGCTTCGAGCGCTTCGAGGGCATTTTCAAATTGATCATTTGCAGTTTGTGCATCAGACATAGGCTTTGGCCAATCAAAAGCTGACCGGTGAGTTTAGCGGATTGCGTCCATTGCTTCATCAATTCGTTCGACTGAGATCAGCTCGACACCATTGGGCGCTTTTTTGATTCGATTGGCTTTGGGAATAATGAGGCGAGTAAACCCCTGACTTGCTGCCTCTTTAATGCGTTGTTCGCCCTCGGGAACGGGGCGAACCTCTCCGGCCAATCCGACTTCCCCAAAGCACAGCAGTCCACTTGGCAGCGGGCGGTCGCGCAAGGAAGACACTGCCGCGAGCAATATTGGCAGATCCGCTGCAGTTTCGTGGATACGGACGCCACCCACCGCATTGACGTAAACATCCTGATCAAACATGGCAATACCGGCGTGACGATGCAGGACGGCCAGCAGCATGGCGAGGCGCTGAGGATCGAAACCGACAGCAAGACGTCTGGCCTGAGCCGTATGACTCATTTCAACCAAGACTTGTAGCTCAAGCAATATCGGGCGACTACCTTCAAGTGCCGCTGTGACAATACTTCCAGAGATTGGCTGACTATGGCGCGATAAGAAAATGGCAGAGGGGTTAGTGACCTCTTTGAGGCCGGTGTCGTCCATGGCAAACACACCGAGTTCATTGACCGCGCCAAATCGATTCTTGATGGTGCGCAGCATACGAAAGCGCGAATTGTCGGCGCTTTCAAACGACAACACGGTGTCCACCATATGTTCTAGCACGCGCGGGCCTGCGATGGCGCCCTCTTTGGTGACATGACCAACGAGAAATATTGCGGTGCCGGTTTGCTTGGCGATACGCACCAAGCGTGCTGCAGACTCGCGAACTTGGCTGACGGCGCCGGGGGCAGCGCTGACCGCTTCGGTGTGAATGGTTTGAATCGAGTCAACCACGCAGACCGTGGGTTTGTGGATTGAAATGGCGGCGCAAATCGCTTCGACTTGTGTCTCGGCCATCAGTTTTAGGTCGTTGGCCGTGACGTTGATGCGTTGGGCGCGCAGGGCGACCTGCTGCAGTGACTCCTCGCCGGTGACATAAAGTACGGCGCCAGACTGGGCGATTTTGCCAACGGCTTGCAGTAACAGTGTGGATTTGCCGATGCCAGGGTCGCCACCAATTAGGCTGATTGATCCCGCGACTAGGCCGCCACCAAGCACACGGTCTAGCTCGCCAATCCCAATGGCAGCACGGGCGGTTTGATCGAATTTAACTTGGCTCAACGCGACGATTTCGCTGCGTTCACCAGCATAGTTGGCCGATGCCGTCTTGGTGGGTTTGGCCAGTTCTTCGAGTGTATTCCACTCGCCGCACTCACTGCATTGCCCCGACCATTTTGGGTGAGACGCGCCGCATTCACGGCAGACGTAGTTAAGTTTTGCTTTCGACATTGACTAACGGCGTCAAGCGAACCTGGCGAATGGCATTGTTGGACACTTCGACAATTTGCATTTGGAATCCGTCGATTTCAAAATGTGTGCCTTCTTCTGGCAGGCTCTCGAAACGCTCCAGCAGCATGCCTGCCAGCGTGTTGGCGTCAGAGTCTATTTTGAGGCCAAGCTGTTTATTGAGCTGGCGTAAACTGATCGCGGCGTCGGCGAGATAAGTACCATCGGGTTGCTCGCGCAGCTCCTCGTCGTCAATGTCCTTGTGCTGAGAATGGTTGCCGACGATTTCCTCGACGATATCGTCCAGCGTCACCAAGCCGAGAATATCGCCGTATTCATCAACCACAAAAGCCACGGCACGGTGTTCTTCGCGGAAGTGTTGTAATTGGCTCAGCAGCGGTGTGTTTTCGGGGATGAAATAACCCGGTTTAATGGCGGACTCGAGTATCGCTTTGTCGAGTTTGCCAGCGGTTAAAACGGGCAGTAAGTCACGAAGGTTGATGACGCCGCGCAACTGCTGGATATCGTCGTGATAAACCGCAATCGAGTGGTGCGGACTTTCGATCACGGTGCGTTCAATGTCCGCCCAATCGTCGGCCAAATCGACACCGTAGATATCGCTGCGCGGGATGAGCACTTCATCGACGGTGGCTTCGGTGAAGTCCATCAGGCTGAGGAGCATATCGCGCTGCTCATCAGGCAGGCGTTTGCCACCATGGTTAAGAACGCTTTTGAGCTCTTCTCGGCTTAGAGATTCGCCCTTGCTTTGGTTTTCGCGAATGCCAATTAGGCGCAATAAACCGTTCGCCAGCATATTGATTACCCAGACTAGCGGGTACATGACTTTGAGCATCGGGGTGTAGACTGCCGCGGCCACAAAAGCGATGGGCTCAGGGTAGTTGGCGGCCACTGTTTTGGGCGCTAGCTCCGAAAAAATCAACACAGCGGCAGTGAGTAAACCTGTCGAGACTGCCAGCCAAATATCACCGCCCATGCGCAGCGCAAGCACTGTCGCCACGGTTGAGGCGAAGATGTTGACGAAGTTGTTGCCCAGCAAAATCAGGCCCAGCAAGCGATCGGGGCGCTCGAGTAGCGCTAGGGTTCGCGCAGCGGCTTTGTTGCCATCATCTGCAAGGTGGCGAAGCCGATATCGATTGATGGCCATCAGCGCGGTTTCTGACGCTGAGAAGAAACCTGAGAGCAAAAGCAGCGCAACCAAAATGATTGCCAGAGTTGCGGTTGATATGGTGCCCAAAGTCGTTTTGGTTTGATGAGTTGATTGCCAGTTTGAAGAAATTCAAACGCCTGTCAAGCGCATTCACCCATTTTGGATCATTGTCAGCGCAAGCCGAGTCCCAAAATAACCCACAATTAAGAGTACCAGCGCCACAATGACCCAGCGATAAGCGGCTTTGCCGCGCCAGCCGAAGGCATGATGGCCGATGAGTAAAGTGCCCAAACAAAACCAAGCGATCACGCTTAGTACAGTCTTGTGTAATACATGCTGAGCAAGCAGGTCGACGGTCGAGAGTGCGCCGGAGAGCAAGCCCAACGTTAGCAACACCATGGCCAAGTGGAGCAGCCCATAGGTTGCGCGGTCGGTCCGGTCGAGCGCTGGAAGATCATTATCTAGCGGGTTAGCTTTGAATTGAGACTGGATATTGGCGGCGCTGACGGCTTGCGCGCAGCCGATGGCGAGCGCCGCATAGGCGGCGATAGAAAGGTAGGCATGCACCGCGATATCGGTGCTGTGAAACTCAAAGCGCATTGCGCCAAAAGCCGCCCACGCGGTCAATGCAATTGCAAATGGAAATGCCATCGCATGGCTGAGCCGTTCAATAGGATGTAGTCTCGCAGCAATACCGAACAGCAACAGGCACGTGGCGCCAAACAGGGCAAAGGCTGAAAACAAGCCGCTGGCGTCGTTGATCGACACCTCGGCGCCCCACCAAGCGATCAGTGAGAGCACGGCTGATGCAGTGAGCATTTGGCTGCCATATTGGCGGTACTTGCCGCTGAGCACGGTCAAGTTCAGCGTTTGTGCGATCAATATCAATGATGCGGTGGAAATGGCCATAGTCGCTTATTCGAGAGTTCCGTCGTTAGCATAACGTGCTTGAAGGTGCGTTGGGTAGCGCTCATCAATGCTATCATTAGGCATTCATACTAGTTTGTTTGGCAGCTCTATCCTATGTTTGGCAATTTAAGCGATCGCTTGCAGTCGACCTTTAAGAACCTCAGCGGTCAGGGTCGGATTACCGAAACCAACATCCAAGCCACGGTGCGAGAAGTGCGCATGGCTTTGTTGGAAGCCGATGTCGCGCTGCCCGTTGTCAAGCAGTTCACCGAGCAAGTGCGTGAGCGGGCGTTGGGTGCGGAAGTGCTTAGTGCACTTTCTCCTGCGCAGGCCTTTATTAAAGTCGTCAACGACGCGCTAGTCGACATTATGGGCGGCGAGCGGCGCGAGATTAATCTACGTGCTGCGCCACCGGTCGTGATTTTGATGGCCGGTTTGCAGGGTGCGGGTAAAACCACCACCGTGGGCAAGCTGGGTCGATTCTTGACGGGCCAACACAAAAAGAAAGTGATGGTGGTCAGTGCCGACGTCTACCGTCCAGCAGCGATCGATCAGTTGGAGACCGTGGCCACGCAAGCTGGGCTTACATTCTTCCCTTCAAATACATCACAAAAGCCTGTCGATATAGCCAAAGCCGCGATTGCTGAGGCCAAGCGCAAACTGATGGATGTCGTGATCGTCGATACCGCCGGTCGTTTGGCGATCGATGACGCGATGATGGACGAAATCAAAGCGTTGCACGCGGCAATCAATCCGACAGAGACGCTGTTTGTTGTGGATGCTATGACCGGCCAAGATGCGGCGAATACGGCCAAGGCGTTCTCTGAAGCTCTGCCGTTGACGGGGGTTGTGCTCAGTAAGGCGGACGGTGATTCCAGAGGGGGTGCCGCGTTGTCTGTGCGCATGATTACTGGTGCGCCGATTTTGTTCGCCGGTATGGGCGAGAAGCTTGATGCGCTGGAGGTATTTCACCCTGATCGCATGGCAAGCCGCATATTGGGCATGGGCGATGTGGTGTCGTTGGTCGAGCAGGTCACCCGAGATGTCGATATGGCGAAGGCTGAAAAGCTCGCCAAGAAGGTCAAAAAAGGCAAGAAATTCGATTTAGAAGACCTCCGTGATCAAATGCTGCAAATGCAATCGCTCGGAGGCGTTGGATCACTAATGGGCAAATTGCCGGGCATGGGGCAAATGGCCGGTCAGGTGGATTCGGCGAAGGGTGATAAAGAAGTCAATCGCATGGTGGCGATCATCAACAGCATGACGCCACAGGAACGCAAGTTCCCCGATATCATCAAGGCGTCGCGCAAAAAGCGGATTGCCAAAGGGTCTGGCGTTGAAATTCAAGACGTCAATCGTTTGCTGAAGCAGCATCAGCAAATGGCCAAAATGATGAAGAAAATGGCAGGCGGCGGCATGGCCAAGATGATGCAGATGATGAAGGGCGGAATGGCAGGTGGCATGCCGCCGGGTATGCCACCGTTTCGCTAATCGAATTTGCTTTTCAAAAGTAGGGTTTTTCGGTTATACTGCCGCGTTACGTTTCTACTTTTTAGGAAAAACACGTGGTTACGATCCGTTTATCTCGTGGCGGTGCTAAGCGCGCGCCGTTTTATCAAGTTGTTGTTACCGATAGCCGTAATCGCCGTGATGGTGCATATATCGAGCGTTTGGGTTACTTCAATCCAGTCGCACGTGGCCAGCAAGCGCGTGTAGATATCGACTTGGACCGCATCCAGCACTGGGTTGGTAACGGCGCTCAAATGAGCGATCGCGTTGCAGGCTTAGTTAAAGAACAGCAGAAAAAAGCCGCCGCTTAATTTCGACACCGCTTCGACGATCCCTGTATGGCCAACACCGATCTTATAAGAGTGGGCACCATCAACGGTGTTCATGGGATTCGTGGCTGGGTCAAGGTTTACTCCTTCACAGAGGATCGTGCAGCCGTTTTAAGCTACTCGCCTTGGCAACTCACGATCGGCGGTGAAAATCGCTCGGTCAAAGTCTTGGCTAAGCAGGACGGTGGCAAGGTGTTGCTGGCGAGACTCGAAGGCGTTGATTCAAGAGATGCTGCCGAGGCGATGGTGGGTGCTGAGATTTACGTTGAATCGAGTCAGCTTCCAGTGCTAGACGACGGCCAGTATTACTGGCGTGACCTGATCGGCTGCACAGTGATCAGCACTCAATCTGAGGCGTTTGGCACGCTTGAGCAGATGCTCGCGACCGGCGCTAACGATGTGATGGTTGTTCAAGGTGATCACGGGGAAATATTGATTCCCTGGGTGCTTGAAAAAGTCGTTGTCGATGTCGACTTGGCGCAGCGGATGATCAAGGTCGATTGGGAGCTTGATGAATAATCCACTCGATTGCACAGTGATATCGATCTTCCCTGAGTTGATCGAATCTGTGGCGAGTGTAGGTGTTGTTGGTAAAGCGGTAGATCGGGGATTGGCGTCGATGACGTCAGTGAATCCTCGCGACTTTACGACCGACAAGCATCGCACTGTTGACGATCGCCCATACGGCGGTGGTGCGGGCATGGTGATGAAGCCGGAGCCACTTGCCAGAGCAGTCGCTTGGGTCAAGGCTGAAAAGCCCGACGCCTATGTCATCTACCCTTCGCCGCAGGGCGCTGTGTTGGATGATGCAACGGTTAATCGATTGATTGCGCTAAACCGGCCGCTAGTGATGGTGGCAGGGCGGTATGAAGGTGTCGATGAGCGTTTTATCGAGCGCTATGTCGACGAAGAAATTTCGCTGGGTGACTTTGTGCTCAGCGGCGGTGAGCTACCTTGCATGGTTTTGTTTGACGCCATGGTGAGAAAACTCCCTGGTGCGCTTGGCAATGAGCATTCTGCGATCGAGGACTCATTTGTCGATGGCGTTTTGGATTGTCCGCACTACACGCGGCCTGAAGAATTTGAAGGGTTGCTTGTCCCCGAGGTGTTGAGGGGGGGCAATCACGCAGCCATTAAGAAATGGCGTGCTGAGCAAGCAATGTTGCGCACTGCACAGCGTCGCCCAGATTTATTGAAACAAGGTGAATGAACCTCGGTTCCTCTTCACGCTAACGTAGAAAAAGGAAGACACATGTCTGACATTATTAAGCAGCTCGAACAAGAGCAAATGAAACAAGATGTACCCAGCTTTGGCCCTGGCGACACGGTTATCGTGCAGGTGAAAGTTGTTGAAGGTTCACGCGAGCGTCTTCAGGCGTTTGAAGGTGTTGTGATTGCCAAGCGCAATCGTGGTTTGAACAGCGCGTTTACCGTTCGCAAAATCTCTCACGGCGAAGGCGTTGAGCGCGTTTTCCAAACACACAGCCCGCTGGTTGATTCGATTAAAGTCGTTCGTCGCGGTAAAGTTCGTCGCGCCAAGTTGTACTACTTGCGTGAGCGCACTGGTCGCGCTGCGCGCATCAAAGAAAAGTTGGCTGCACGCAAGTAATTGCGTCTCGACAACGCAAAGGCGCCCTAAGGGGCGCCTTTGTTGTTTATGGGGCTTGAGAAATTTACCTGCTCCCCCAAATACTCCAAAAAAATTTTGAGGAACATTGTGAGCACTAATACCGAAACCCGAGGTTTTGAAACAGAAGTCAATCAGCTGTTGAAGCTGATGATTCATTCACTTTATTCAAACTCAGAAATCTTTCTACGAGAGCTGATTTCAAACGCGTCTGACGCGTGCGACAAACTTCGGTTTGAAGCCGGAAAGAATGATGCACTGTTGCAGTCTGACCCCGATCTGAAAATTCAGATTGATCTAGATAAAGACTCAAAAACACTCACTATCCGCGACAACGGCATCGGCATGTCTCGTGACGAGGTGATCGAAAATATCGGCACGATTGCGCGTTCTGGCACCAAAGCCTTTATGGAAGCGATGCAGTCGCAAGATAAAGATGATGCCTCGCTGATTGGCCAGTTTGGTGTGGGCTTTTATAGTGCCTTCATCGTCGCCGATGAAGTAAAGCTGGTAACCCGCAAAGCCGGATTGGATGCAAGTGCAGGCGTGGTTTGGACGTCGTCTGGTGATGGTCAGTATACGATTGCTGACGAAACCGTGGCGCGTCGTGGCACCGAAATCGTTTTGACTCTGCGCGAGGAACACGCAGAATTTTTGCAAGCCTACCGAGTAAAGTCAGTCGTTACGAAATATTCCGACCACATTATGTTTCCCATTGAAATGGCCAAAGAGGGCGATGAAGAGGGATATGAGGCGGTCAACAGCGCAACGGCATTGTGGCAGCGCAGCGCGAAAGACATTGGCGACGATGAATATAAGTCTTTCTACAAAACCATCACGCACGACTACAGTGATCCAATGTTATGGATACATAACAAGGTCGAAGGCACGCTCGAGTACACTGGGTTGTTCTTCATTCCAGAGCGTGCGCCGTTTGATTTGTATGAGCGTGAAACCACCGATGGAATCCGTCTCTATGTGCAGCGTGTCTTCATCATGGAAGACACCAAAAAACTGATGCCGCGCTATCTGCGCTTTGTACGGGGCTTGGTTGATACCAATGATCTGCCCCTCAATGTCTCTCGCGAAATTCTGCAAGACAGCCGCACCCTTGACAAAATCCGTTCGGGTTCAGTCAAAAAAGTTCTGTCTGCGCTTGCCGATCTGGCCAAGAATGATGCGGACAAATATCTTGAGTTCTGGAAGACCTTTGGTGCAGTACTCAAAGAGGGTGTCGGCGAGGAGTACTCTCAACGGGATGCGCTATTGAAATTATTCCGCATGCGTACCTCGCACGACGATGACGGTTGGCATAGCTTTGCCGATGTTGTGTCGCGCATGAGCGAAGGTCAGGACAAAATTTATTATCTCAGTGCTGACAACCTCAGTGCGGCCAAGCAAAGCCCGCATCTAGAGTGGTTTAAGAAGAAGGGTATTGAAGTCGTGCTATTCACTGATCGTGTTGATGAGTGGATGATGAGCTATCTGCATGAGTTTGAAGGTAAGTCATTCGTCAACATTGCAAAGTCTGGTCTCGATTTGGATCAAATCGATGAGGAAGGCAAGCAGGCGCGAGAAGAAAAGGCCAAGACGGCTGCACCACTTCTGGAACGTTTAAAAACTGCTTTGGGCGAGAAGGTAGATGAAGTGCGTGTCTCCTCTAGGCTGGTTGATTCGCCTGCTTGTATCGTGTTGTCAGAGCATGAAATGGCGATGTATATGCAAAACCTCCTGCGCCAAGCGGGGCATGACGCGCCAGAGAGCAAGCCAAACCTCGAAATCAATCCAGACCATGCGGTAATCCAAAAAATCGAACACATTGCCGATGAAGATGTATTTGCGCAGTGGGCCGAACTTTTGCTTGATCAGTCAATCTTGGCTGAGGGTGGCCAATTGCAAAATGGTGCCGATTTCGTAAAGCGGATGAATCAGCTGATGCTGGGCTAGCAGTTGTTGCAATTAATTAGGCGTGACTTGAGCACGCCTAGTTTTTGCCAGCAGAATCCCAATGTAACTAAGTAATGAAATTTCCCTGATTTTCGGTCACAATACTGGGTTTGGGCCTTTGCCTAGTCAAGCAATAGTGGATTGATAATGAAAAAAGTACTAGCACTTTTGGCGTTCGCTGGTGCAGCGCATGCTGAGGGAAATGTCGAGGCGGGTCGAGCACTTGCTGAGACATGTCTTGGGTGTCACGGTGTTGCCCATTACGTCAACACATATCCCACCTATCACGTACCGAAACTCAAAGGCCAGCACGCCGAGTATATCGTTGAGGCACTCAAAGGTTATCGCTCAGGTGAGCGTGCGCATGAAACCATGCATGCCAATGCTGCGCAACTGAGTGATCAGGACATCGCAGACATCGCTGCATACATTGCGTCTATCAAATAATCGAGGGCAGTTAGATGAAATATTTAGTGATCGCGGCAGCTTTGGTCGCAACATCAAGCGTCTCTGCTGCTGGCGATGCCAATCGTGGCAAGGCGCTTTCAGCTACTTGTGCAGGCTGTCACGGTGAAAACGGCGTGAGCCAAATCAAGACTTACCCAATTTTGGCAGGCCAATACGCGAGCTACATTGAGCAAGCGCTGAAAGATTACAAAAGCGGCGCGCGTGCAAATGCCATTATGAAAGGGTTCGCGGCAGGTTTGTCGGCTCAGGATATGAAAGACTTGGCGGCTTACTTTGCGTCTCAGCCTTCAGATCTGGACACATTGCCCAGATAAATAAAATGGCCCCAGCAACTGGGGCTTTTTTATGTGGGATTGGCGATGCGCGCCAGGAGCGACTCGACATCGTCAGGCATCTGAATATGAAATCCGCGCGCGTCCAAGTTTTGCATCAACAGTGCGGCATTTTCCTTGCGAAGCGAACGGTTCTCGTCAAGTTCAAGTTCAAATGAAAACTCATATGGCGCCAACGCTTGGTCTGTTTCCCTGGGAAGTACCCCAAACTCATCTTTCTCAGCTAAGTACAAGTATGTGCCTGGGCGGCGGGTGCTTTGGTAGATATATGCGGTCATTTTTTTCATCGCGGTATTGTAGCGTTTGTCGCTGTGATTCTGCAGTGCAAATTGGGAGCTGAAGTTGGAGCCCAAACTCCGGATCGACAAATGGCTGTGGGCCGTTCGGTTTTTCAAAACCAGATCGCTTGCGACCGCAGCGATTAGCGCAGGACATGTTGAGCTAAATGGCCAGAAAATAAAACCGTCGCACCGTGTACAATCGGGGGATATCGTGAAATTTCGCCGCGGCGATTTTTCGATGACCTGCGAAGTGCTCACACTTCAAGAGAAGCGAGTGTCTGCGCCGATAGCACAAGCGTGCTATACCGAAACCGAAGAGAGTCGGTTGGCACGGGAAGCAGGGCGCGAGCAGCGAGCCATTGATCGAATCATTGACTCAGGGCTTCGCGGTGAGGGTCGGCCTGACAAACATCAGCGCCGGGCGTTAAAAACGCTAAAGGAACAAGACAATTAGCAAGTCCAAACAAAATTCACTGGCGGCTCGCGCCATGCGTGCACTGTCAAAGCCATTTAAGCGTGCGCCTGAGGTTCATGCGCCAGTCGTGATCGAGCGTTCTGAGCACAATATCTCCAGAAAGCAAATCAGCACAGCTGCACTCAAAGTGCTCTATCGCTTAAAGAGCGAAGGCTTCGATGCCTACCTAGTGGGTGGAGGCGTACGCGACCTTTTGCTCGGTGAATCTCCCAAAGATTTTGATATCGCCACCAATGCCAAGCCTGAGCAAGTGCGAGGATTATTTAAAAACAGCCGTATGATTGGGCGGCGATTTGTGATTGTCCATGTGGTGTTTGGGCGTGAAATCATCGAGGTCACTACTTTCAGAGCGCCGCCACGTCCGCGCGATATCGATCCTGATGGCCGAATCCGCTCTGATAACAACTACGGCGATATCGCCAGCGATGCTGCGCGCCGTGATTTCTCGATCAATGCGCTGTATTACAACATTGCTGATTTTTCGGTCACCGATTTCTTTGGTGGCTTGCAGGCGATAAAAGACAAAAAAATTCGATTTATTGGTGACCCTGCAACCCGTTATCAAGAAGATCCTGTCCGTGGGCTACGCGCGCTGCGCTTTGCCGCAAAGCTCGGTTTTGAGCTGGATGATGATGCTTTCGAGGCCTTGTCATTTGCCCGCGACAACCTAGAGCAAATTCCCGCTGCGAGGCTTTACGAAGAGGCAATGAAACTCTTCCTAAGCGGGCATGGGGAAGCGTCATTGGATGCGCTGCTAGATGGTGACTTGCTGTTTACCTTGTTCCCAACGGTGGATGAGCGCCTACAGGATCATGAAGAACAATTTGAAGCGTTTATCCGCGCCACGCTAGTGAACACCGACCAGCGTGTACAGGAGGGCCGTTCGGTACAGCCCGGTTTCTTGTTTGCCGCGTTTTTGTGGGCGGATGTCAAGGATCGGGCCGACGATATTGCACCGGGTGGCCATACCCAGGTACAAGCGGTATTGAGTGCAGCAGATATTATTTTGGCTCAGCAGACAAAATACACCGCATGTCCAAAGCGCTTCACTCAGCCTGCGATCGATGTTTGGGTTTTACAAGCCAGAATGGCGACTGCGCGCGGTAAGCGGGTAGAGCGCATTGTAGAACATCCAAAATTTAGAGCGGCGGTCGACTTTTTAAAGTTGCGGGATGCGGTCGGAGAAGATCACGGCTTGGATCTGCAATATTGGGTTGAACTTGCCGATCAAATACCCCCAGCGCCTGTTCGTCAGCGTCGATTTGACGATGATGAACAAGGCGAACGACCACGTCGTCGTTCTAATCAGCGCCGACGCGGCAAAAAAACGCCCGAATGAATAAAGTTGCTGTCGCGTTCGGGGCCAACTTGGGTGATGCCAAACGAACAATCGCCATGGCCGCCAGTGAGCTGGCCCAATTGTGCTGGGTGCATCAGTTTAAATTGTCCTCAATGTATGAGACGCCACCCGTTGGGCCGCAAAATCAGCCCAATTATGTCAATGCAGTGGCATCTTTTAGTGCCTCAATCGCGCCACAAGCCGTTTTGCACCATTTGCAGAGCCTAGAACAAAAACATGGGCGTGTTCGCAACGGTGAGCGCTGGGGGCCGCGTACCTTGGATCTAGATGTGCTGTTATACGGCGATCTAACGCTCGACTCCAAAGAGTTGTGCATCCCGCATCCGAGAATGCACGAGCGCGCATTTGTACTGCTGCCGTTATCTGAAATCGAGCCTAACTGGGTAATTCCGAGATTCGGCAGCGTTGAACAGATGCTCAACACGCAGCCTACCGAAGATGTGTCCGCCATTTCTGTTATTTAAGTTAGTACATAACAATATCGTAATCACGTCGCTGTCAACGGCTTGCCAGACTGAGTGCTCTCATTACAAAGGAGCATCAGATGAAAAGAGTATTTGTACTGCTTGGCTTTTTGGCCAGCTTCAATTGGGCCTTGGCGGCAACGAATTTCATTAATATCAATCAAGCAGATGCTACACAGATCGCTGAGGCCTTGCCGGGAATTGGCAAGGTCAAAGCCGAGGCTATTGTGAGTTATCGCACAGCTAATGGGGATTTTCGAGAGATCGAGGAACTCGCCAATGTGCCGGGAATTGGCGCGGGCATTCTCAACAAAATTCGCGATCTCATTCGTTTAAAACAGCCCGCCAGCGAAAATAGTTCCAACTGAGGCGTTTTGCGCTGATACGCTTGAGCGTGCATCAATGATCCCTAGCTCAACATGGTTAAGCTTACAGCACGTCTTCTTGAAAATCGGTCAGTGCTTTACTTGGCACTGATCGCCATCGTACTGGGTGTATTTGCTTCGTTTGGAACACGGTTATTCATTATGGCTACGCAGCAGCTTGCGGAACTGTTGTGGCCGGGTACAAACGGTTTAAATCAGTTTGTCGACATTGGGGCGATTCCCGCATGGGCGCGCTTGTCGGTACCGGTTGTAGGAGGGCTACTAGTTGGCCTGCTGGTCTATTGGTTGCCTGATCGACGCTACCACGGTATCAGTGATGTCATGGAAGCGGTGGCGGCCAGAGGCGGACGCATGAATGCGCGAAGTGGCGTGGGCGCGATTGCAGCGGCGACAATTTCTCTGTCCTCGGGCGCTTCAATGGGTCGCGAAGGCCCTGCAGTGCACTTTGCGGCCTCGTTTGCAGCCTATCTCTCGGAACTGTTGAAGTTATCTCCACGTCAAACCATGACGCTGCTCGGGTGCGCAAGTGCCGCAGCAGTGAGTACCGCCTTTAACGCGCCGCTGGCTGGTGCGCTGTTTGCCATGGAGGTGGTGGTGGGTCAATATTCGATGGCAGTATTCGCACCGATTGCACTTGCGACGACGGCTGGCTACTTCGCGACTTTATCGTGGGATCACTTGGAAACGTGGTTGCCAGTCGAATACACCTTCGATTGGTCGGCCTCGATGCTGTGGCAAATGCTTCTCGTTGGTCTGGTATGTGGTATCGCTGCACAATCCTTTATCGCACTTACTCGACGGGTTGGTCAGGGGCTCGCTTGGTTAGCACTACCAGCTTGGCTAAAGCCCGCCTCAGCCGGTCTTATCGTCGGTGGATTGGGCTTGCTCATGCCCGAAGTGTTGGGTGTCGGAGAGGGGGCGATCGCAGATATTGTCGACCAGCGCTTAGCCGGCAGTGCGGTGGTGTTTTTTTTGCTCATCAAGCTGCTGGCAACCGCGACCAGTGTAGCCGGTGGGTTCTGTGGCGGTGTGTTTGCGCCCTCATTGGCCTTGGGGGCTGCGATTGGCGCGAGCCTAGTGTTTGTGTTGAACCAATTTGGCTGGGCGGTTGATAGTCAGCTATTTGTGGTGATTGCAATGGCGTCAATGGCGGGGGCAGTGTTGGGCGCACCAATCTCCACGCTGGTGATGGCCATAGAGTTGACCAAAACCTATGATTTTTTATTGCCAGCAATGATCGGCATCGGTGTGTCCAGCCTGGTGATGCAGATTGGGGAACATCGAAGCTTCTTTAGATGGCAGCTGGCTGGCCGTGGTGTGGACTTAGCAGCGAGTCGAGACCGATCTGTTCTCAATGAAATCTCGGTCGAGGAAATCATCCGTGAACAGCCACTGGTGGAGTTGCCACAGTCGGTATCCGTGCAGTCAATTAATCGAGCCTTTTTTACAGCCAAAGTTCCAATTTTGGTTGGACAGCACGACCGCGCTTACTGGATGATCGATCTTCCGCAGTGGCGTCAGGTGGCGACGGATCTGCCGCCGGATGCCATGATTAATCTTGAAAACTGGACCTTGGTGTCACTTCGTCCCTCTGCAACACTGACTCGCGCCTTAGAAGTGTTTGGCGACTCTGAGCTAGCATACTTGCCCATTATCGATCGCCATGGCGTGTATCGAGGTGTCGTGGGGCGTGAGCAGATTTGGCGTCGCGCCGCGCAAGGCTACGCCTCGGCGCGCAAACTGGAGCATGGCGTTAACTGATTAGTGCTCGTACAACTCGACAATGGATCGATTCAGAGAGGTCAAAAGCGATATTGCATGGTAGATGAGCTCATCGCCGTAATCCGTGACGGTTGTTCGCTGAAACTCATGCGCAGTATCAACACCACGACGGGCAAACTGCGCAAGGTTTTCACTCAGTTGGGCAATGGTATTAGAGCCCCCAGTTTTGGCCGATTCAAACCAGACCAGCTGCGCCAAAAGATCCGATTGCCAGGCATCGCTGGCCAGTTGGTTGTAGGCATCGTTCAACGGTAGAAGATGTGTGCGTACATCCCGATAAGAACTGAGCAGCGCTTCTAGGCTCTTTTGATGCATGGACAATAAATTGGTAATGGCATGCGGAGAATATTTCACGCCATGTTGTGCACTAATTTGGATGAGGTTGAGCAGCTCATTACAGATTTCACGAAACTGTTCGGCCATCGAATTGGTCAGCGCTTGGTAGTGCTTGCCCTGTGTCGTTGAGTCGATATTAAGCAATGCCTTGGCCAGTTCGTTGAACTGTGCAATCAGTAGGCGGCTGCGCTCACAGAGTTTGAAGTCTGGGTCTTTGCGGCTCAGGCTGCTATTGATGACTAGCCCCGAAAGAATCACTTGGTGGCTCAATTCGGTCGGCCCATAGCGGCGCCAATACAATGCTCGACCAAGTTGATCGGAGGTGATTTGTACTTGCCTGACGCCAAGGCGGCAGCTTAAGCCGCAAAAAGAAGCGTAAATCGAAACGGATTTTTCGATCTCTTTGATGGTCGGAATAGATGAAATTCTATCGAATACATGGTCGACAGAAATCTGCCTTGGCTTGACCGCTTCGACCGGAACGGGCAGGCCCCACGAGCGAAGTGTTGCGACCAAAACGCGGTAAGCATTGTTTTCCACCTTCACATGATTTTCGTGATCCATCACGAGAATCGCTCTTGGTGGATTATTGAATGGATTGGGCTCTGCTTTCATGACGGTAAGTCTGGACGTGAACGTGGTTTGTTGCCGAGATGCTGTTCACATCCTGCTGATTTGAGTACGTTGCGCAGAATAATCTTGCGTGCTAAAGCACAGCCTTAAGCATATTTGCCAACACAGGAACCGAATGGCTCCTGTGAACATTGTCGGAGGGATTTGTTTTAGCCGAGCGCGTCGAAGATTCGATCGCGAATATCTTCCACGCTGCCCACACCCGCGACGCTGACAAATTTTGTTGTGTTACCGGAATTGGCCATGTTTGAGTAAAACTCGACCAATGGCGCGGTCTGTGAATGGTAAACCTTCAGGCGTTCGCGGATGGTTTCCTCCGAGTCGTCAGCACGCTGAATCAATGGCTCACCGGTGATATCGTCTTTGCCGGGCTCGGTGGGTGGGTTGTACTCGACATGATAGACGCGGCCAGAGTCAGGGTGGACGCGACGACCACTGATACGGCGCACGATTTCCTCGTCATCAACGGCAATTTCGACGACTGCGTCAATGTCAACACCGGCCTCTACAAGCGCTTCGGCTTGAGCCAGCGTGCGCGGAAACCCGTCGAATAAGCAGCCGTTGGCACAATCTGGCTGCTGGATACGGTCTTTGACGAGGCCGATTATGATGTCGTCAGATACCAGTTGACCGGCATCCATAATCGCCTTTGCAGCCAAACCAAGCTCCGTGCCTGCCGCGACGGCAGCACGCAGCATATCGCCGGTTGAGATCTGTACCACGCCAAATTTTTCGGTAATGTAAGCGGATTGCGTTCCTTTGCCGGCCCCCGGGCCACCCAACAGGATAATGCGCATAGTTGTCTCCAAATATTTTTAAAGCTAAAACAGTGAAGCCCAGCAATCGAGCCGGGCCTGTGCAAGGGAGATGTCTAGTGGGTGCGGCATGAATGATCTGCGCAGAACACCGTAAACCGATATACTTTGCGGCTGCGGGCGGTGCCCAATTCCCTTGCTGATGCAACTATTTTCGCCGATAACCGCCAATAGTGCCAGCAATTGCTTCAATTAGATGTCTATTTGCACATAGGAAAACCCATGCTGGACCTATCCAACCCAGAATCGCTACGTCGCGATCATCATTATGAGTGCCAGTACGCTGGTCGATCGTGGCAATTTGAGACAACTTGGGGTTTATTTTCGCCCAAAGCGCTGGATGAAGGCACAGATTTGCTGATGGAACATATGGCAGTGAAAAGTACAGATCGCTCCTTGGATCTGGGCTGTGGATATGGCCCAATGGGTCTGGCGATGGCGGCGCAGGCTCCTCAGGGACATTGTACGTTGGTGGATAAGGATTTTGTTGCGGTTGATTATGCGCAGCGCAATGCCAAGCGCAACGGGATAGAGAATGTCTCAGTTTATCTTAGCAACGGATTTAGCCACGTACCGATGACGCCAAAGTTTGATTTGGTGGCCAGCAACTTGCCCGCAAAAGTAGGTAAAGAGCTGTTTTACCTCTATTTTCATGATGCTAAGGTGAGGCTCGATGAAGGAGGGCGGTTCTATGTGGTATCCATCACTGGCCTGCGTAAATTCGTTGAGCGTGCATTTAAAGAAGTTTTCGGGAACTATGACAAAATTAAGCAGGGCAAAACCTACACTGTGGCAATGGCTTATAAGCAGTAGTTTAATTTGGCTTTGTTCCACTACTGCGGCTTATGAGGTTGGGCCAAAAGTCGATTTGACCACGCAGGCTCAGCGCCTTGCATTTAAATTGGCGGTCAGAGAGCGTCATGATCAAAATTATGCTCAGATGCTCGATGCGCGTAAAGCGTTGGCAGCTTATCCGCTTGCAGAGTTTTATCAATACCTTTGGTTGAGCATACACACTGAAGATCTTTCTGCAGAGGAGTTTAGTCGCGCGCTCGATCCCATCACGGATTCAGTCTGGCGTACACGCTTGGTAGATAAACGCCGTGAAAGCCTCGCCTCGCAAAATCAATGGCAGTCGATACTTGCGCTCGCACCGCAAGCGGACGATTGTTTGTACCTGCGAGCTTATGTGGAAACCGCCCCAGAGCCCAATTTTGGGCCGATCAGTCATCGTTTATTTGAGGCCTATACCGATTCGCGTCACCATCATTGCGCAAAAGCTTTCTCGACGTTAATCGGGCGTGGATCAGTACCTGTCAGTGCATGGCAGGCGCGTGCGGTTTATGCATTGGAGCGGGAACGCGATTCTGTCAGTGACCAAGCACTGGCAAATGCCGACAGTGCCTATCTGCGTCAGTGGCGTCAAGCTCAGCGCGACCCGGTGGCGGCACTCGATGCTGCTTGGCTTGGTCAGAGCGAACAGTGGGCGTCTCGTGCAGCCACCCAATTTTTGAAATCGGCATCTCGGCGAGATGCGGCTGCGGCGGCTCAGGCTTGGCAGCGATTTGCAGCAAAGGGTTGGGTTGATACCGAATTGTTACCAGGTTTGGTGCACCGTGCGGCGCGCGCAGATGCGCCGGGTCTCGATGAGCTGGCTTTGCTTGCTACAGACAAAACAGGTCGCAGTGAGTTTGTGTTTCATGTCTTGCGCCCAGCCTTGGCGTTGGGCGATTACGCCAAAGCAAAGCAGGTGCTCAAAGCGATCGACGCAGACGATCGCGCCATTCGCTATTGGCGCCAGCGGCTGAATCAACTCACTGGCGAGTCCTATGATCTCAGTCAGTTTCAAGATGGCGATGATTACTATGCCTGGGCTGCAGCGTATAACGCTGGTCTCGATTATCGTCCTCAATGGACGGTAGGCCCAGTAGACCGAATTATGTTGCAGCAGTTTGAGCAAGATCCAGACGTGCAACTGATAGGGGAGTTGCTAGCGACCGGATTTCCTGCAGAAGCGAGGCGACTTTGGGCGCAAAAAGTCGAGGGATTTGACGACATCTCAGAGCGGACTGCAGCCAAGATTATCGATGGCTGGGGCTGGCACGAACGGGCAACCGCGACTCATGGCTGTCGTGGGTTGACCGGCGATGTGTCTTGGTGTTTTCCGCGTCCCTACTTTGATTTGGTTCAGGCGAATTCAGAGAAGTACAATGTCGATCGCGACTGGATTTACGCGATCATGCGTCAAGAAAGCCGTTTTGGTTGGGACTTAGGCTCGAGTGCGGGCGCGCAGGGGTTGATGCAGTTGATGCCGACGACGGCAGAATGGATGGCCGAGAAAGTAGGGATGCCATATCAGCGATCAATGATTTTGAAGCCTGATGTCAATGTTGAGCTGGGTGTTGCCTATCTCTCGTGGCTAGAGGGACGTAGTGTCCACCGAGCTGAGCAGGCCGCCGCCTATAACGCGGGGCCTGGTAATATGCGTAAATGGCTCACCGAGACGTCCACGCCAAGAGATGTATGGATTGAAACCATTCCCTTCGATGAAACACGAGAATACGTCAAGCGGGTTTTGGCCAATCGACTCAATTATTGTACTCGCGCTGGCCAAGGCTGTCGGGTCTTGGCTGATGCACTGTTTGCGCCGACCGATGGGGCTAATTAAGGGGCTGCTTGTCACTTATAACCCCGTGCCACCTCTGCATTTGGGGCTAGCGTCCACAGTTTCGCCTGCCGTTTGCCATTCTGCAGGCGTAAATAGCTTTAGGCTCAGTGCATGAATGTGTTCGGCGAGCTCATCGGCCAGAATTTGGTTGATCAAGCGGTGGCGCTGAATGCGAGCTTTACCTTCAAATGCATCAGCCACACAAATCACTTTGAAATGTGACTCTGAACCAGCCGGTACATTGTGCATATGGCTTTCATTGATGACGTCTAGCTTTAGCGGTGTCAGTGCTTTCAGCTTGGTCTCAATCTGACGTTGAATTTTCATTGTATTAACCCTTGTAAGTATTCGCTGACCATCGGGTCGTTATGGGGCTCAAACGCCGTTTCTGTCCGGGATTGGCGAACTAAACGACCTTCCATCATCACCCATATCTCATCGGCGAGCCGTGTGGCTTGGTTGAAGGCATGTGTGGTGAAAATGATCTGGTTTCCAGCGCTGAGGTGACGCCGGAGCATTGTTTCGACCAGTTTGGTGCGCTTGATGTCGAGTGCAGAGGTTGGTTCATCTAGCAATAATAATCTGGGGCTCTGAGAAAGTAACATCAATAGTGCGAGTAACTGCGCTTGACCGCCCGAGAGCTGCTTGGCCGGCGTGTCGGCTTTTGCTTCTAAGCCAGCCGTTGCCAATGTTGCAACTGGGTCTATGTCTCCGATGTAGGCGAGATTTTCGGCTGCGCTGCGTGATAGTAATGTTGGCTGCTGGGGGAGTAGGTACGGTCGATCACTGAGCGTTATTGCTGACGTGGCAATTGTGCCTTGTATGCAGTGCAGAAGTGAACTTTTTCCAGATCCGTTGGGGCCGATGATCGCGATCGCTTTCGCGGTAGACACTAAGTTGATGTCGACTAGTCGGTCGGGAAGAGATAAGTCTTCGATCTTGATCATATTGCCATCCAGCGTTCGCCACGTTTCTTAATAAGACCGATGAAGACATTGATCACGATTGTGATGGCGATCAACACGATTCCGAGCGCAACCGCCAATTCTAGGCGGCCCTTGCTGCTTTCAAGCGCAATCGTGGTGGTCATGACACGGGTAACGTTGTCGATATTGCCGCCGACGATCATAACCGCGCCAACTTCGGCGCTGGCGCGTCCAAAGCCAGCCAGCACCGTGGTGACCAGGCGATAGCGACATTCGTAAATCAGCGTAGTCATGCGTCTGATATTGCCGACGCGATAAATCAGAAAAAAATCTGTCAGTGCATTATTGGTTTCATCGAGCTGCGCAATTGCCAGCGCGAGAACTAACGGCGTGATTAAGCACATTTGTGCAATCAGCATGGCCATCGGGGTGTAAAGCAGGCCTGCATCGCCAAATGGTCCGCTGCGCGAGAGTAATATGTAAACGACTAAACCGACGACAACAGGTGGTAGTCCCATCATGGCATTGAGTACAGAAATCAAGATGTGGCGACCCTTAAATCGTTTAATCGCGATGGTGGCGGCCAATGGAATTGCGATGAAAGTCGAGAGAACTGTTGCACCGCCAGAGACCTGAAGTGACAGAGAAACAATTTGAACTAAATCTCGATCACTCGCCATCAGTATTTGTAGCGATTCACTCCACAGATTGTTCAATGTACTAAGTCCTTGATTCTGTATGCGGTTACAATGTGTAGGTTCTTGATGTCTGGAGTCTCAGTTGAAGGCGAACACCTATTTCGTGGCTGCATTGCTGCCATGTATTGCCAACGCCGGTGATTTTACCGCAGAGTCAGAGATTGGCTCTACCTTCACATTTGGTAATACCGAGTCTCAATCGGTCAACTTCGCCCTTGATACACGTTATCGAGTAGGGCAGATGCAGTTTTCATTAAACCCATCTTGGATTAGAACCAAGACTGCTGGTGAGATTGTATCTGAGAGAATTGATATTGCTTCACAAGCAAGATATGAGTTTTCAAAATATAACTATACCTTTGTCGAGCCAAACTGGCAGCGCGATCGACCTAATGGCCTCGAATCACAGACCAGTGTTGTTGTCGGGATGGGGCGTTATCTTGGCTCGAGCGATTCACTGACTTGGGAAGGTGAGCTGGGTTACGGCTTGCAAACAGAGACTAATGTGGGTGCCGATGCAGTTGAGGATTCGATTGGCTATCTAGCGTTGAAGGGTAAGTCTCAACTGAGCGATAACATTCGTTTAGATTTTAAAGTCGGCAGCAAGCTTGCGGAAGAGAATGTCGAGACAAAGGCGAAGTTTAGTGCGTCTGTGGAGCTCGGTGAATCAATGTGGTTGCGCGTTGCGAATACGCTAAAACATAATACGAACAAGGTTGGATTTGGCGGTGAGAAATACGATAGCACTCTGTCATTATCTTTGGTGCAGAGCTGGTAGCTACGTATCGATTTTAAGATTTCTGATATAAGAAAAGGGCTCCGGTTGGAGCCCTTTCATTTTCTAAACTAGCATTAACTAGATTTTAGAATTTACCGCCGAACGATAGTTCGGTTGTGGTCACATCAGTGCCGTTCGTGGCGTTTGATTTAACGCCACCTTTACTGGTCGTCATGTCAACAGCTGCTTTGGCGTAAAAACCATTACCGAAGTTGTATTTAGCAGACACATCAAGTTCACCTTGAGTCTCTGGTTTTGCAGTCGCTTCGTATGTAGTCATGCCGTAAGACGCAGCCAATTCAACAGCACCCATTGTGTGGGTGACACCAAGAGTTACATCAGTGTTGTCATTTGTTTTGTCGTCCTTGGTGGCTTCGAAATCATTAATCGTTGCGCCTAGTGACAATGAGGTTACGTCTGACAACTTGTAGCCCACGCTGATCCCAGTAGATTGGAAAGATGGGTTGTGTGCAGCGCCTGTGGGGGCCAATTCGCCAGTCTCGAGGTGTGCACCGGCAGAAATAGCGCCCATTGAATAGGAGGCGCCGACCGTCATGTAAGTTGCATCTGTTGAAGGGTTGTTAACAGCCGCTACCGCAGTGGTTCCACCAGTGACTGGATCGAAAGCGAAGCTAGCAGCAGCATTTTGATCGATTGATAACCCAGCTGCTGAATCTCCGAAAGTTGTGCCGCGGAGTTGTACATCTGAAATTGTTGCGTAGCCAGCACCCACTTTCAGGTCGCCTGCAGTGTAAGTTGCGCCCACGCCCATGGCTTGAGACTTGTCACCGCTGAAATCTACAGATAGGCCTGCAGTCAAGCCGCCGAATGTGTTGGAATAGCTCAGGCTGTCACCACCAGCAAGCTCAATGTCACCGTCCAGAGCTGCACCAAGACGTCCAGTCGTACCGGTGTAGACTGCGCCGCCAACAGTGATTTTGCCGTATGTATCGTGGCTCATGGAAACGTTATTAATATCGAGGTCTTTAGTCGCGCCTTCGAGATCCATTGAAAGGCCACCTGTCCAGCCGCCATTCAAATCGACAGTGACATTGATGTCGAAGTCTGTGTCATCGTCTGATACAGCGAATTCGCCGTCAGAATCGGTGGTTGCCGATGCGTTGCCTGCAACGCCATCGTCGCTTGACTTGATTAGATAGACTGCGTTGCCAGATACTTTAACTTCAGCCATTGCAGGAGCAGAAACGATTGCTGCGACTGCGAGTGCGATTGCGGTTTTTTTCATTACGTCTTCCTCAATATATCGGGTTCGGTGCCGCCGGTCGCACAGTGTCTGTTCGCGGCAGCATGACTAAAAAAGGTGTCGGACTGAATACTACTGCAATTTCGATTGAATGCAACTTTTTCGCAACACTTTTTCGTAAATTTTTTGTTTGCCGCTGAATTGTTTGCAATTTAGTTGAAGAGATTTGATGTGGATTTTTATTTAAGTATTTGATTTTATTTGATGATTTTTGGGTTTTTGTTGTGTTGCTTTTTTGCAACATGCGGTCATGTGTTTGGTTTCCATGTGCCAACGCCGTCATTATTTTGCTTGAACTGGTCGACATCGTGAATGACGTGCACCGCCATTTTAAACAGCTGTTCTAGCCGTTCGCCGCGATCGGCGTTGTTTTCATCCAACTGTCCAACCCAAAATCCAAGTGTTGCGGCGAGATAGTGTGCTGCAACGCCTGCGTCGGAGGCGCGTTCGTCATGTTCGGCTAGGAGTTTGTGAATTTGGCGTGCGAGGTCGGCGTTGAAGTCAATGGTGCTCATAGTTTGCTGATGCTCATTAGTTTGCCCTGATCAGAGACACTTAGTTTGAAACGTCCCTGAATGCCGTCCGCAGTCGTTAGAGATCGGAGTGTGTTGAATGGTAGTTGAATCATTTTGCCGCAGTGGCTTCTGGTGCGCAGGACTTTATTGGGCGTGTGGTACGCCCGCAACAACTCTGCGGACGTCACATGGATATTAACGATATAGTGTTGCAATGCCGCTTAGCCGCACTTTGAGTCGCCGCAGTTGAGGCAAGTCATGCAGCCGTCCATCACAATGACTGCTTGAGTGTTGCACTTAGCACAGGGCTTCGCATCGGCGGGGAAACCGCTGGTTGCAGGTTCTTCTTCATTTGGCGGTGTCAAAGAAAACTCTTCACGCTTTGCATCAATATACGCCTTTTGGCGCTCGTCGAGCTCGGGTTTGCGAAGCATGCCGATAGAGGTGAGGTGTTTTTCGATGATATCGCCAATTTCTGAGACCAGTGATGGCTGGTATTTGCCGTTATTCCAGTAGCCGCCGCGTGGATCAAACACAGAGCGGAGTTCTTCAACCAAAAATGTCACGTCCCCACCTTTGCGGAACACCGCAGACACAATGCGGGTGAGCGCAACAATCCATTGAAAGTGGTCCATATTTTTAGAGTTGACGAACATCTCGAATGGGCGGCGCATTTCATGCTCGGTGCCCTTGTTCAACACGATGTCATTAATGGTGATATACATGGCGTGCTGCGAAACATGCTCAGGGGTTTTGAGTTTGTACGTCGAACCGATTAGCTCATCTGGACGTTCAAGCGTTTCGTGCATTTGCACAACATTGGTTTTTGGGGCCTCTGTCACCGCCTCTTTGGTCGGGACATCTCCAGGTTTTTTGACGTCGAAACCCACGATTTTACTTTGAATTTTGATGCTCATAACTCTCTCCTAGAACTTGCCGTAGTAGCCTTCTTTAAGGGCGTCGAATAGATTGGCCGCAGTATGCATTTCACCATCGTACTCAATTTCTTCGTTGCCCTTGACGGTCACACTACTGCCGTCGTCTAGCTGGAATGTGTATTCGGTGTTTTCAAGGTCAGACTCTTTGACCAGGACGCCTTGGAATACTTCAGGGTTAAAGCGGAAGGTTGTGCAGCCTTTGAGATCCTGCTCGTAGGCATACATATAAATGTCCTTGAATTCTTCGTAATCAAATTCCGTTGGTACATTGGCGGTCTTGGATATAGAAGAGTCAATCCAGCGCTGTGCGGCTGCTTGCACATCAACATGCTGTTTGGGTTTGATGTCGTCTGCGCTGATGAAGTAATCCGGCAGCTGATTGGCGGCCTCATCGGTAAACGGCATTGCATTGGCGTTGACCAATTCGCGATAGGCCAGCAACTCGAATGAGAAGACATCCACTTTCTCTTTGGTTTTGCGGCCTTCGCGGATAATGTTGCGCGAATAATGGTGTGCAAAGCTCGGTTCGATGCCATTTGATGCATTATTGGCCAGCGACAATGAAATTGTGCCCGTCGGTGCAATTGAGCTGTGATGCGTGAAACGCGCACCGACTTCGGCGAGTTCTTCGACAAGAGCTGGCTCGACGCTTGCGATTCTTTGCATGTAGCGGCTGTATTTGGCGTGGAGAACCTTGCCTTTGACTTGGTCACCCACTTTATAGCCGTCCTTCACCATTTCTGGTCGCTGACGCAGCATT